>JBOFCS010000100.1:0-12774 GCA_051646185.1 Mycobacteriaceae bacterium
GTCAAAGGTGTGCACTTTTTGATGAAAAAAAATAAGATCACCGAACTTGAGGGTGTTGGCAGCTTCACCGATGCCAACACCATGTCGGTGGCTCTCAATAACGGTGCTACCGAGGTGGTCACCTTTGGTAATGCCATCATCGCTACCGGATCAACAACTCGGCTGTTGCCAGGGACAGCGCTAAGCACAAATGTGGTCACTTATGAGGAACAGATTCTCACTAGAGAACTCCCACGGACTATGGCAATTGTGGGCGCTGGTGCAATTGGTATGGAATTTGCCTATGTGCTCAAAAACTATGGAGTCGATGTCACCATTATCGAGTTCTTGGACCGGGCCCTGCCGAATGAAGATAAAGATGTTTCCGCAGAAATCGCCAAGCAATATAAAAAACTTGGGATTACTATTCGGGTGTCGACCAAAGTGGAGTCCATTGTGGACAATGGTTCCTCAGGAGTTCAGGTAACTATGAGTCCGGCTTCAGGTGGCATTGCCGAGACCATCACCGTAGATAAAGTGATGCAGTCCATCGGCTTTGCACCTAGGGTGGAAGGTTTTGGTCTGGACAAGACTGGTGTTCAGCTCACCGAGCGTGGTGCCATTGCCATTGATGATTACATGCGTACTAATGTTTCGCACATTTATGCCATTGGCGATGTGACAGCCAAACTTCAGCTTGCCCACGTTGCCGAAGCCCAAGGTGTTGTTGCTGCTGAGACTATTGCGGGTGCAGAAACATTAGCCCTAGGCGATTACCGGATGATGCCGCGAGCTACTTTTTGCCAGCCGCAGGTGGCCAGTTTTGGTTTGACTGAGCAGCAGGCTATCGATGAAGGGTACGACGTTAAAGTAGCCACCTTCCCGATGATGGCCAACGGAAAAGCACATGGATTGGGTGATCCCACCGGGTTTGTCAAACTTATTGCCGATAAAAAGTATGGAGAACTCCTTGGTGGTCATTTAATTGGGCCAGACGTCTCTGAGTTGCTTCCAGAATTGACTCTGGCCCAGAAGTGGGACCTCACAGTTAATGAGTTAGCACGAAATGTGCACACCCACCCCACATTAAGCGAAACCCTGCAAGAGGCTATTCATGGTCTTGCCGGGCATATGATCAACTTTTAGTGTGGCAGCGCAGGTTTGCGTGCGGTGACAAACTGCGCTTGGCCGGTAATGGTTTGGTCAATATCAACCAAACCGGCGCTAACAAGGGTTGACGTTATTTCGGTTGTACTGAAAATATGAAATCCGCCAATCGCTTTGCCTAAGGGGCGCACAAAAGGTATGGAGGAAAGAGCGGTTTGCACTGTTGTGAATACCGCAATTTCACCGCCAGGTCGGACAACACGGGCCATTTCACCCAGAACCCCATGCGGATGTGGGATTAGGTATAACGCTGCCAGGCAAACTACGGTGTCAAAGCTGTTGTCAGGAAAGGGTAAGTTGTGGGCATCAGTGCGGATGTAGGCTGCTGATTCAGTTCCGCTATCTCGTACTGCTTGCCTGAGCATCGCTGAGGAGATATCCAGCCCAATAGCAACTCCGTTTCCACTAAGGTTTTTGGCAAAATAACGAGTGTAATTTCCTGGGCCACAAGCTACATCGAGTATTTTCCGTTCACCAGGTTGAGCGAGTTTTTTCATGAGCGCTCGATGATGATTGGCCGTTCCAGGTCCACCAAAGCTAAAGCCTCGGGTGAAAATTGGCCGCCACAGCCGCTCGTAAATTAACGCCAATGCGGGGTTTTGCATAGCCCTTTGAGCTAGTGAACTAGCAGGTGATTCCGCACCATCAAGCAAGTCCAGATAGCCCTGTGCTGATGTGGTGTTTCCCGAAACTCGTTGGGAGTCAAGTAGGCTATGGGCAAGTTGAAGTGGGGTGAGTGCTTCATTAGAGTTATGGTGGCTCATTCTGCTCACTTTCACTGACTTTGCTCCAGCCCAATAGTATTACAGTCGATGGCTAGCGAGGGGAAAGTGGAGATTTAAATACATCACGTTGAATACGCAGAGCACGTATTGTGGTAGCAAGTCCATCGTACTGGGTGATTAAGAAGCATAGTTCGATGATTTCTGGCTCAGTGAGATGCTGACGTATCTTTTCCCAGGTAGAGTTAGCAATATCCTTGTTGGCAATCAGTTCATCGACAACTAGGAGTAAGCTGCGCTGTCGCTCATCCCATTCTGGCGAGTGTGGGCCAATAAATATTTGTGCTCGGGTAGCCGCCGAAATTTTAGCCCGGGATGCTAAATGCGTGTGATGGTCAAGCTCGTATTGGCAGTCCCGTAAATGTGCAACGCGAAGGATGACAAGTTCAGTTTCTTTTCTGGATATTCGACCCAGGGGCATCATGGCTGCCGAATAAAGTAGCCACCACCGAAATAGGTTTTTTTGTTTTCCTAAAGTGAGAAATAGTTGTGTTTTTTCAACGTTGGCTAAACGAGCAGCTATGCGGGCAATGCCCCAGTTGAGCATGCCTAGTTCTCGTAATAATCCTGGTTGAACCCGCGCGGTTGGCATGTTATTTTCTCCTGTTAATCGGCTAGTAGTTATCGAGCGGACGGGGTGATCTATTCACCGGACTATGTACGGTGAGACGGTACTGCGGTGTTCATCAATATCAAGGTCTTTACCAAGGGCAGGGAACGCTCGTTGTGGGCAGTTGTCTCGTTCACATACGCGGCAACCCGCCCCAATAGGTGTGGCGTTGCCCGAGTCTAGATTTAGACCTTCGGAGTAAATGAGCCTGTTTGCATGCCGTACCTCGCAGCCTAAACCGATGGCAAAGGTCTTACCGGATTGTCCGTAGCGAGAGGCACGACGTTCCACGGTACGCGCAACCCAAAGATAACTTCGACCATCGGGCATCTGAGCGATTTGAGTACTGATTTTTCCTGGGTAAGCGAAGGTTTCGTATACATTCCATAGCGGGCAGGTCCCGCCGCTAGAGGAAAAATGAAATCCCGTAGCCGACTGTCTCTTTGACATATTCCCGGCGCGGTCTACGCGAACAAAAGAGAAGGGCACACCACGTTGGCGGGGACGTTGCAAGGTGGAAAGTCGGTGGCAGATAGTTTCGTAACTTACCGAGAAAAAAGCAGAAAGCCTTTCAATGTCATACCGAAAATTCTCAGCCACATCATGGAATTGCCCGTAAGGCAAAACCGTGGCAGCTGAAAAATAATTGGCCAACCCTAAAAAGGCTAGCGATCGAGAAGATTCACTGGTAAAAGCTCCGTCATCAACCATTTTGGTAAGTAAGTCACCACATTCTAGATACGCTAATTCAGCTGCAAATTTGAATACCTGCTGACCGCTGGAGAGGTGACTAGATATTTCTAATACTCGGGTATCGCGGTCAAACCTGTGTAATACGTTTTCGCCCAAGTCAATTCTTCGGACTATGTGAACACCGTGGACGGTCTGGAGCCGATTGGCAATTTCGCCAGCCACATCTCCGCGGTGCATCCGCATTCGTACCGTAAGTTCTTCAGCGGCGGTGTCTAACTCGTGTAAGTAGTTATGCCGTTGATAGAAGTAGTCTCGTACTTCTTCATGTGGCATCGTTATTGAGCCGCTGCCGCTGCCGTCACTAAACCTGTCCTCGGTTGCAGCAGCTAGTTGTGCGGTGGTATTGCGATAGCGGCGGTGCATAGTGACTAAAGCGCGAGCCATTCGGGGATGAGCGGATGCTATCTCGGCAATTTCTTGTGGATCAGTGTCAAGACCAAGGTCGGTGTCCATGGCTACTTCGCGAAGCTCGGCAATAAGTCGAGTGTTGTCTTGCGAGGAGAAGAATGAAGTGTCAACATCAAATATTTCGGTGATCCGCAATAAAACTGCGACCGTAAGGGGTCGTACATCGTGTTCAATTTGGTTGAGGTAGCTAGGGGAAATTTCTAGCCGTTGAGCCAGCGAAACCTGACTGAGGCCGCGTTCCTGCCTGAGCTGACGCAGTCGGGTGCCGACAAAGGTTTTTGTCACGGCTTCTAGGGTACGGGTGAAAGTTTTTATGGCCGGGAAGTTCGGCTCAGAGTCTCAACTGTTGAAACGCACTGAACATACCTCGTAATATTTTCTTGTGTTTTTCCTCACAGTGGTGCTGACTGATTGCGCTTGGCACTTGGCTGCGGCTGCGGTGGAAATGCTGTGAGGAATTTTTTTGAAATTTTTTCAACCGGACAAACGTACTGTTTAACGTAGGTTTCTTGTGTTGGTCTGCGGGAATTTTCATCGGATCCGACAAGTTGTAATTAACAAAATTAGCAAAGTAACTGAAAAAAATGGCGGAAATTGGCATTTGCAAGGGGTAGACCAGCAGGTTTACCTTGTGGCAAGGTCGGTTAAGTAACAGGCCAATCCCGAAGCAGGCTTGTGAACGTGGCTGAGGAGTCACACCTGCAGGGACACGGTTAATGACAAGAAATGAGGAGCCCCGGAGATGTCGAACGTCGGTAAGCCAAAGACCGCACAAGAGCTCCAGCAGGATTGGGATACCAACCCACGCTGGAAGGGTGTTACCCGCAACTACACCGCAGACCAGGTAGTAGCCCTTCAGGGAACCGTTGTTGAAGAGGCCACCTTGGCCCGTCGCGGCTCGGAGATCCTTTGGGACCTGGTGAACAACGAGGATTACATCAACTCACTAGGTGCCCTCACCGGCAACATGGCAGTACAGCAGGTTCGGGCTGGCCTTAAGGCCATCTACCTATCTGGTTGGCAGGTAGCAGGTGATGCCAACCTTTCCGGCCACACCTACCCAGACCAGAGTCTTTACCCAGCGAACTCCGTGCCAGCGGTAGTTCGTCGTATCAATAACGCCCTACTGCGCGCTGACGAGATCTCCAAGGTTGAGGGCGATACCTCAGTGGCAAACTGGTTAGCCCCCATCGTGGCTGATGCTGAAGCTGGCTTCGGTGGTGCACTCAACGCTTACGAACTTCAGAAGGCCATGATCGCCGCCGGTGCCGCAGGTGTGCACTGGGAAGATCAGCTGGCTTCGGAGAAGAAGTGTGGACACCTCGGTGGCAAGGTGCTGATCCCTACCCAGCAGCACATCCGCACCCTAACTTCAGCTCGTCTAGCTTCTGACGTTGCTGGTGTTCCTTCGGTCATCATCGCTCGCACCGACGCTGAAGCTGCCACTCTCATCACCTCTGATGTTGACGAGCGCGACGTGCCATTCTTGGATGGAACCCGCACTGCAGAGGGCTTCTACGGCGTGAAGAACGGTGTTGAGCCTTGTATCGCCCGCGCGAAGGCATACGCCCCATACGCAGACCTCATCTGGATGGAAACCGGCAAGCCTGATCTCGAGCTTGCTAAGAAATTCGCTGAGGCTGTTCGCAGTGAATTCCCAGACCAGCTTCTGGCGTACAACTGCTCGCCTTCGTTCAACTGGAAGCAGCATCTAGATGACGCCACCATCGCGAAGTTCCAGAAAGAGCTTGGCGCTATGGGCTTTAAATTCCAGTTCATCACCTTGGCTGGTTTCCACTCGCTGAACTACGGCATGTTCGACTTGGCTTATGGTTACGCTCGTGAGGGCATGACCGCTTACGTTGATCTGCAAGAACGTGAGTTTGCCGCTGAGGCGCGTGGCTACACCGCTACCAAGCATCAGCGTGAGGTTGGTGCCGGCTACTTCGACACCATCGCCACCACGGTTGACCCCAATACTTCAACAGCAGCTCTGAAGGGCTCTACTGAAGAGGGTCAGTTCCACTAGTCATCACCTGCTGCTGGGGCTGGTTTTGGCTAGCCCCAGCAGTTTGTGAACTGTCGATCAGCAACGCATGGTTGACGTTTGTGTTCCAGTCTTAGATATTCAAGTAGTGCTTTTGGCTTCAGATCGGGGCCACCACTTTCACCACGATGCAGGGAGCTGACGTGACTAGCGAAAAGATCCAGCGGGTCGGCGTTATCGGAGCCGGACAAATGGGCGCAGGTATCGCTGAGGTGTGCGCTCGGGCGCATGTTGACGTTTTGGTTTTTGAAACCACTCGCGAATTGGCTGCTGCCGGTCGCGCGCGTATTTTGCGCTCCCTAGATCGAGGCGTAAGCAGCGGAAAAATTACTGAACGGGAACGGGAACAAGCGGCATGGCGATTGCGGTTCACTTCTGATCTGGGTGATTTTGCTGATCGCCAACTTGTGGTAGAGGCCGTGCTCGAAGACGAAAAAGTGAAGACCGAAATCTTTAAAGAACTCGACGAGGTTGTTACCGACCCCAACGCGGTTTTAGCATCAAACACTTCGTCTATTCCCATTATGAAGCTCGGTGTTGCTGCTAAGCAGTCGCATCGGGTTATTGGCTTACATTTTTTTAATCCAGTTCCTGTACTGCCGCTGGTCGAGCTGGTGACTACATTGATGACCAGCCCCGAGGTTTCGCAGCGAGCTGAGGCTTTTGCTCGGGATGTTTTAGGCAAGCAGGTTGTTCGCTCGGCTGACCGCTCTGGTTTTGTTGTTAATGCCCTACTGGTTCCTTATCTGCTTTCTGCCATTCGAATGGTGGAAAGCGGTTTTGCTACCGTTGAAGATATTGATAAGGCCACAGTTCTGGGTCTTGCTCATCCGATGGGTCCGCTAAAACTTACTGACCTAGTGGGCTTGGATACCGTAAAAGCAATTGCCGATTCCATGTATGAGGAGTTCAAAGAACCCTTGTACTCACCGCCACCGCTGCTTATGCGTATGGTCGAGGCTGGTCGTCTTGGTAAAAAAACAGGACATGGTTTCTATCAGTACCCCGATGCCGGACGTAAGCAGTAGATTTCGGCAGGTAGATTCCTAGGAACCAGTAGGGGCGCAGTCTTTGTGGCTGCGCCCCTACTGGTTTCTCGTGAGCAAGAACAGATGAGAGTCATGGAGGCAACCGCTATGTCGAGTAATCGAACCACTGGGCAACGAGTCCGTAAAATGGTGGAAAGCAATGTGGGCAAGGCCTTTCGGGTAACACTGAAACCGGTGCCGTCACCACGGTCTTTGCTCGCTGCACTGAACCCGTCTTATGGGCGTTCAGTGCAGGGAAAACGAGTACTGATTACCGGTGCTTCCTCTGGTATCGGGGAAGCTACTGCGCACCTGTTGGCCCAACAGGGAGCTCAGGTTGTACTGGTTGCCCGGCGTCTGGACGAACTCACCAGAGTTCAGGAAGAAATTGTTGCTCAAGGGGGGCACGCTGATATTTTTTCCTGTGATGTCACAGAGGAAAATGCGGTGATTGACCTAGTAGCGGCGCTGGGCAAGCAGATGAAAAGTATTGACATTCTGATTAACAATGCCGGACATTCAATCCGGCGTCCGGTGGTTAATTCTTTCGATCGAATGCATGATTTTGAACGTACCATCGCACTGAATTACCTCAGCCCTGTTCGAATGACTTTAAAGTTACTCCCGATGATGCTGAGCAAAGGTGATGGTCACATCATCAACGTGACCACCTGGGGGGTATCGGTAATGGCGATGCCAAACTTTGCGGCCTACGGTGCCTCAAAGTCAGCATTGGCAATGTTTGGACGCAGCCTGGATGCAGAATTGCGGGGTAAGGGGATACATGTGAGTTCTATTGGTTTCCCACTAGTGCGAACCCCAATGATTGCACCGACCACTGAGTACAACAACATTCCCACTCTTACCGCTGAGGAGGCCGCGCAGTGGATTCTTACTGCGATACGAACAAGGCCTACACGGATGGTGCCCCGTTACGTCGCGGCCCTTGGTCTTTTTAATGTTTTAGCCCCAGGAACCTTGAGCGCCATTATGGGTAAAGCCCAACTCTAAGACCAGGGTGCACTTACCGCAGGCTTGCCCGCGTAATCTTCTTGAGGACTGCTCAATGGCCATCACCAGCGTTCGCAGAAAGATCGGAAACCAGATATGACCAGTGCTAGCGCCAATAACCGAACTAATGTCGGCGAAGCGACCTCTATTGAGTACGGGTCAAGCATTCTTGGGTACCCAAGAATTGGGGCACGCCGCGAACTTAAGCGAGCACTTGAGAGCTATTGGCATCGAGAGATTGACCAGGAAGAACTCTTGACAACTGGACGACAGTTGCAAGAAGACTCGTGGAGTGAACTCGCCGCAACCGGCCTGGAACAGGTCCCTGGTAATACTTTTTCTTATTACGACCACGTTCTTGATAATGCACTGCTTTTTGGTGCAGTCCCGACTCGATTTAAACCTTTAGCCCAAGAGCTAAATCCTGTGGATTTTTACTTTACGATGGCTCGTGGACGTCCAGATTTCCCTCCGCTGGAGCTAGTCCGATTTTTTGGGACTAACTATCATTACCGACAACCGGAATTAGACCCGGAAACTTCGTTTGCGCTTAACGCGCAAGACCTACTGGATGAGCATTCACGAGCAAAGGCCAAGGGAATTGAATTACGGCCGGTAGTTCTTGGTCCGGTGTCGCTACTGATGCTGTCGAAGGCAGCCCCCGGCGCCCCGGCGGATTTTTCGACGCTCAGTCTGATTGATGTGTTGTTACCGTATTATATTGAATTGCTCGAAAAGTTGGCTAAAGCAGGGGCAAAATGTATCCAGCTTGATGAACCAGCATTTACCGGTGATAGGTCCGAAAGTGAGCTGGCAGTTTTTGAAAAAGCCTACGGATTGTTGGGCAATGCTCCGTTGCGCCCACGAATTTTGGTTACTGGCCAGTATGGGAAATTTGGTAAGGCGCTCAATATTTTAGCTTCGAGCAACGTTGAGGCTATTGGCCTTGATTTAGTAACTGAAGGACGCATTGATCCAGCTGAGCTTGCGCAAATACCAGGGATTAAGCGTAAGCGGTTATACGCCGGTGTTGTTAATGGTCGCAATATTTGGAAGGTTAACCGACTGGAAACCCTTGCCTACCTTGAGGAATTGAAGAAGGTAGTGCCAGATATTGTGGTGTCAACATCAACAACTTTGTTGCATGTTCCTTACGATGTGAATGCTGAATATGACATACCAGGTGAGGTAGCGGATCGATTGGCGTTCGCTAAGCAAAAGGTTGGGGAGATTATCGCTCTGGCCAAGGCGCTTCGTAACGGAGCGCCAGAGCGTTGGAATAAAGATGCAAGAATCGAAAATCATCCGAATGCTACTGTCCTTAAAAGAGTTTCTGAAGTAACTGAAGCGGACCGGGTCCGGGTGCCGTATGAGCAGCGAAAAAAAATACAGCAAGAAAAATTACAGTTACCCTTGGTTCCAGCCACCACTCTTGGTTCTTTTCCGCAGACCCCAGCAATCCGTCAAGCGCGATACGAACTTGGGCAAGGTCGGATGGAATGGGCGGATTATTACCGTCGGATTCAAGAGGAAATTGAGCGCATCATCCGGTTGCAGGAGGATATCGGCCTTGATGTCCTTGTGCACGGGGAAGTTGAGCGCAATGACATGATTCAGTATTTTGCAGAATTATTGGAAGGTTTTGCTTTTACTCATAACGGTTGGGTTCAGGCCTATGGCTCACGTGCGGTACGCCCACCAATTCTCTACGGGGATGTAGCGCGTCCTAAAGCTATGACGGTGGAATGGATTTCCTTTGCACAGTCTTTAACTAATAAACCTGTTAAGGGCATTCTCACCGGACCGGTAACAATGCTAGCTCGTTCCTTTGTCAGAGATGATCAGAGTTTCCAGGCTATCGCCGATCAGTTGGCCTTGGTGGTTCGTGATGAGATAGCAGATTTGGAAGCGGCTGGTATTGGGATTATCCAGGTGGATGAACCGGCGATCCGCGAGTTGCTTCCATTGCGTGAAGAAGGTCGCCAGGAATATCTCGCCTGGGCAGTCAATGCGTTTCGGCTCGCCACTGCCGGAGCTAAGCCTGAGACTCAAATTCATACCCATTTAGGGTATTCGAGTTTGTCTTTGGTGGTGGATGCGTTTGATAAATTGGATGCTGATGTGACAGCTATTGTGGCAACTCGGTCAATTACGTGGGTGCTCTCGGAACTGAAAAAAGGTGGGTTGTCTCGTGAGGTTGGCCCAGGGGTGTACGAAAGTAGAAGCGCCCGAATCCCAGATATTGACGAGTTGGATGCACTTTTAACTGAAGCCGCGGAGTCCATAGATATTGACCGGTTATGGGCGAACCCTGATGGTGGGCTCAAAACGAGGTACTACTGGCAACTGCAACCGTCGCTGCGCAATATGGTTGCGGCCGCTCATCGGTTGCGCCGCCGAGCGAAAGAAAGCTAGTTGCCGCTGTATAGAGACCAAGACATCATGTGGCTTAAGTCAGATGATGTCTTAGCCGTGATTTAGTTTTCGATATTCGCTTGCAATAGAGACGGTCATTGGGGCTTGGAATGGTGCTGTTAAGTTATGTCCAGTGTTCCCTATGGACAACTAGTACTAGTATTGGTGTCCGAATCTACTGCGGCAGCAGTTGAAGACATTATCCGAACGCAGGGCCGTCAAGTGTTGGCGGCTCTCATTCGGGTAACTGGCAGTATTATCGTCGCCGAAGATGCTGTGTTGCAGACATTGGAACGTTGGCCTACATCGGGGATTCCACTAAATCCACGAGCTTGGTTAATTGTTGTTGCCCGTAATAAGGCCATGGATACTATTCGCCGGGAATCTTCCCGGGGTACAAAAGAATTGCAGTCTATGGAACAAGTTGGCTGGGAAGAAGATCCAGTCGATTCAGTCATTCGCGATGATCTATTGCCGCTTATTTTTACCTGCTGTCACCCGGCATTGTCGATTGAAGCGCAGGTTGCTTTGAGTTTGCGAACTCTTTGTGGGCTTAGTGTGGCCGATACTGCCCGACTGCTATTGGTTTCCGAAGTGGCAATGGCCCGTAGGCTTTGCCCGGGCAAAGCAAAAGATCTCACTAGCGAAAATTGGATAGCGCATCCCCACGGCAACTGAATTTCCCGACCGGCTTACGGGGGTTGCCACAACGGTGCACTTATTGTTTACCGCAGGGTATGCAGGGGGGGGAACTGGTTGTGCGGTCTCAATTATGTGATGAAGCAATGAGACTAGGCAGATTATTACTTGATTTAGTGCCAGATGAGCAGGGTGGATGAGCATGGTGACGTACTATTACTTGCTGATCAGGACAGCTACCAGTGGAATGCTTGTAGAGCAGAGTTGTTGACTCGGTTGGGGCGAACAGATGCGGCAATACTTGCGTTGCAAGCTGCAATAAATTCTTGCCCCTGATCCGGAACGCCGGTTACTGAAAAGACGGTTGATCGGATTGCGGGCAGATTTGTGATTGAGGGGTGGCCCACATTGCCGTAATATTTATGCAAAGGTAAGAATGTATTGATGTATGCAACGCATTCATACATCACATAAGGAGCAACAGGTGACAACAGCAACCGCGTATTCAGCAGCTTCGGCCCAAGCCCCGCTGGAGAAAGTGACAATTGAGCGCAGAGAGGTGGGGCCAAAAGATGTTTTGATTGACATAAAGTATGCCGGAATTTGCCATTCGGATATTCACACCGCTCGTAATGAATGGGGTGGGACTGTCTATCCAGTGGTGCCTGGTCATGAAATTGCGGGGGTCGTTGCAGACATTGGTTCTGAAGTTACTGCCCACAAGATTGGTGATCGAGTTGGCGTAGGTTGTTTTGTAGACTCTTGCGGTCAGTGTGAGGCATGCACTTCCGGGGATGAGCAGTACTGCACTAAAGGTGTTGTGCAAACATATAATTCATTTCAACCGGATGGTTCCATCACTCAAGGGGGCTATGCCACATCTATAGTTGTTACCGAGAAGTTTGTTGTATCAATTCCCGATGGTCTAAAACTTGATGAAGCTGCTCCATTGCTTTGCGCTGGAATCACCCTATATTCGCCACTTAAGCATTGGGGTGCCGGTCCGGGGAAAAAGGTTGCAATCATTGGTATGGGCGGGCTTGGTCATGTTGGGGTAAAGATTGCCCATGCCCTGGGAGCTGAAGTAACCGTGCTTAGTCAAACACTCAGCAAGCAAGAAGACGGCAAACGTCTTGGCGCCGAACACTATTTTGCTACCTCAGATCGGGCCACATTTAACACATTAAGCGGTAAATTCGATCTGATTTTGAACACCGTTTCGGCCAAGTTAAATATGGACAAGTATATGTCTCTTCTTGCGGTTAACGGTACTTTGGTAATTTTGGGGCTTCCTTCTGAACCTATTGAAATTAGGGGATTTTCGCTGGCAGCTAATCGTCGTCGGTTGGCAGGTTCTTTAGTGGGTGGGATTGCTGAGACCCAAGAGATGCTGAATTTCTGTGCTCAGCATAGTATTGGGGCTGATATTGAAACAATCGCTGCCGATCAGATCAATGAAGCTTACGAGCGTGTACTGAAAAGCGATGTGCGCTACCGCTTTGTCATTGACGCAGGTACCTTCTAGCTGAGAAAGCTCGACTAGCTTTGAGCTAGTCGAGCTTTCTCAGCAGCGACATCAAAGTCGGCTGCTGGCCAATCAAGCTGCAGCCCTTCAAGAGCATGGATCAGTAGTTCGGTTACGGCTAGATGGCTATACCATTTTTTATCGCAGGGTAGTACATACCAAGGGGCGTGCTCGGTCGAAGTTTTTTCTAGTACGCATTGGTAGGCCTCCTGATACTGGGGCCACAGTTCTCGCTCGTTAAGGTCGTTAGGGTTGTATTTCCAGTGCTTATCGGCTCGTTCGAGTCGTTCGGCCAGTCTTTTCTTTTGTTCGTCAAGAGAGACAAACATTGCTACCTTGACGATAGTGGTACCAGATTCGACGATCTCTTTTTCAAAATTATTAATTTCTTCATAGCGTTCACCCCAGAC
>JBOFCS010000010.1:0-18056 GCA_051646185.1 Mycobacteriaceae bacterium
TGGCCTTTGAATACCGCTTGGCCCATGCACCAAGAGTTCCGCCAAAACTTCTGCACGGATCGTTCGTTCCGGCCCCCAACTTTGCATTATTTCCAGGGTGTAAGCAGATTTATCCTCACCGCCAGTAAAATCGCACAGCTTTCCTTGGGTTACCGCATCAACCAGTTTCTGCTCGGCATCAGTGAGGTCTAGGGGCATGGGCATAGCAGTAGTATGCCAAACGCATGGTTTATAAGTGTGGCACTGTGAACTTAACCCACATGCACAGCAGGTCTGCGCTCAATATCAGGTTCAGCGCGGCGCAGTACTTCCCGCGTTACCGGGGCAACCTCGCCAACACCAATGAACAAAAATTGGATGAGGTTTTTCACCGGATTACCTTCGGACCATTCAAAATACACGTTCGGATTAACCCCGGTGTGATCCCGAATGGCCAGTAAAACTGCGGCAATAGAGTTTGGGATAGCTGGGCTATTGACCCACAAAATGCGATGCTGCCCCCGCTGGCGACCATGAATAAGCAGATCAGTAGAAAAATCTGAAGAGTCAGTAACATTAACTTCCAAAATCAAAACTGGTTGATCCTCAGGAAGGTGACTATCGGCCCGCTGCTGGATAAGTTTTTCATCGTATTCTTCAATATCAAAATTATCAGCATCATGGGTGATAACTTCGATAGTTCCCTCTTTAGCTGCTTCAGTGATGAAGTGCAATGCTAATTCATCAAATTCGACTGACGTTGCCCGTAACTCAAAAGACCGATTGATCCGAGAAAGCATGGATACCAACAGAATTGAGAAGATGAAAAATGATGCAACCTGCACCCCGTCGGGGCGTTCAATGATATTGACAATAGTGGTGTAAGAGAACAGCGCTGAAATAGTTCCGAACATCCACATCTTCGTCCGCTGCCGACGACGGCGCGCAGACAGCGTTACCGCCACCGATGCTGAAGTAATAAGCACCAGCACCCCAGTAGCGTAAGCGCCACTTTGATCATCCACGCTCGCTTTGAAATACAAGGTCACAATGACAGCGATGACCCCAAAAACTAGGACCAAAGGTCGTACTGCGCGAGCCCACTCCGGGGCCATTCCATACCGAGGAAGATAACGGGGAACTAAGTTGAGCAGGCCAGCAAGAGCCGAAGCTCCAGCGAACCATAATATAGCGATAGTGCTGATGTCATACACGGTTCCAAATACACTGCCCAAGTTTTCGTGAGCCAAGTAAGCAAGTGCCCGCCCGTTAGCTTCTCCTCCAGACTCAAATTTTTCTTGTGGAATCAAGATAGTGGTGATCAGAGAGGAACACAGCAAGAAGCCTGACATGATGAGGGCGGCAGTGGTAAGTAGTCTCCTGGCACCACGAATACGCCCGCGCGGATGCTCTTTAGTGTCCGAGGGGTACCCCTTGATTTGGGGCATGACCGCAACTCCAGTTTCAAAACCAGAAAGCCCCAGGGCCAGTTTAGGGAAAACGATTAACGCCACAGCCAGCATCATCAGAGGATTACCGTGCTCGACAGTCATGGCATTGCCCCAGTCGGTGACTACTGATGGGGCCTGAATGATAGTCCAGAATCCGTTGACCACTACAACGAGGTTTAACGCTAGATACACCGTGACTAAGCCAACTGCAATGGATATTGCTTCGGTAAATCCTTTGAGGAAAACTGCTGTTAGCAGGGATAACAGCACCAGAGTAATAATTATTTCTTGGCCATGAAAACTATCAGGTGCTAAAGGATTCTCGATGATGTGAGCAGATGCATCTGCTGCTGAAAGTGTAATTGTGATGAGAAAATCTGTTGCAGCAAAGCCCAGAAGCACGAGAACAAAAATTTTTCCACCCCATCGTGGCAGAAGCCGTTCTAGCATGGCGACCGAGCCTTCTCCGCGAGGCGATTCCTGAGCTACCCTGCGATAAACGGGTAATGCCCCAAATAGGGTTAGTAAGATAAGGACCACAGTTGCAAGTGGAGCCAAGCTTCCTGCAGCTAAAGCAGCTATAGCCGGTTGGTACCCAAGAGTGGAAAAGTAGTCAACACCGGTAAGGCACATGACTTTCCACCAGGAATGTTTGTGCTCTACGCGGGTAGGTTTGCGGTGCGGGCCTAAATGCCCGGAAGGTTCTTCGGTGATATCGGCAACAAGCCAGGATTGTAGACGACTCGGCATCAGGGAAACGTACAGCTTTGCTAGATTGAAAGCTAGAGTTCGGGACGCTATCGGCACCATCTGTGGGGAAGCTCACCATTTAAGTTTTAAGGTGGCTTGTGCAGTGTTATTTCCTTCCTGAACTTTATCTCCACTTTGGGTCGCAAACACAGTTTTTTTACAATACACTGGGCAACGTGCACAAAAACACGTTCTGGGTAGTTGTCCCTGTTTTTAATGAATCGAAGCTGATTCGCAGTTGTTTGGAGTCGTTTGCGCATCAGTCAGACCCGGATTTTGTGCTGGCATTGGTAGATAACAACAGTACTGACGATTCAATGCAGATCGTAAAAAATTTTGCTGATGAACATCCAGAAATGGCCATCGTATCGCTTTTTGAAGAAATAAAAGGTATCGGTTCAGCTTGTAATAAAGGTTTTTATTACGCCATTGAACAGGGTGCGAAGGTGATAGCCCGTACCGATTCTGACAGCATAGTTGACCCGCAGTGGGTGGCCAATATTAAACGCCATCACCAAGGAGGAGCTTTGCTGATTGGTGGGAGGTTAAAGCTGCGCACCGATGAAGACTGCTATCGACGTTCCACGCACTGGAAGCTTGCTGCAATGGGACCATTGCTTAATGCCGCTGTTCGACAAGAATGCAAAGATAAAACTTCTGAGTTATATCGCGAGTTCCGGCTTTACGGCAACAATCTTGCTGTTGACGCTGAAACCTTCACTCAATGTGGCGGTTATGTCAGTGGGCAGTTGGACACGGTGAGTGAAGATACCGAATTGCAATATGCAGTGCATCGAGTTGTTGGTAGGGAACGTACGTATTACGCCAAAGATGTGGTCGTTTTCGGCTCCCTGCGGCGCTATGCAGATTATGGCGTTTTTAATACATTGAAGTGGTACTACAACCGTGAGTTTGAGCCGGCGGAGATAGATATTCGTTAGATCGAGCTTCTGGCAACTGAGTGGAGAGTGCTTCTCATGGAGAAATCACGTGTAGCCATTGTTTTGGCTATTATTCTTACCGCAGGCATATGTCTTGTAGCGGCTCCGGCATCAGCATTTCCGCTGAGTTCTCTACTGCGCCAAGTGGAACCACAGTCAGATGGTTCGGTAGTGGCGCAAGTCTTTTCGCCAGCAATGGATAAAGAAATTAGTGTGCAAATACTTTTACCGAAGCACCGGGATGTCAAGCGACCAACCTTGTACCTACTTGATGGCATTGACGCGCAAGAAAATTTTAGTGGGTGGGTTCGCCGCACTGACGTTGTAGATTTTTTTGCCGACAAAAATGTGAATGTTGTGTTACCCATGGGTGGTAGAAGTAGTTTCTATACCGATTGGCGGACCGATGATAATGCCTTTGGGCGTTATCAATGGGAAACGTTCTTAACCAAAGAGCTTCCTGCTGTCATTGATTCAGATTTTAATGGCAATGGCACAAATGCCATTGCCGGTTTGTCGATGGGGGCACATGCGGCGCTTTTGCTCACGGAGCGACACCCAGAGCTGTATCAGGGCGTGGCCTCATACAGTGGTTGTATGAGTACCAGTATGCCCGGTGGCCCGGAAATTGTTCGAGTCATTGTTGGTTCCCAAGGTGGGGATGCGGTGCGGATGTGGGGCGAAAACTGGGACCCTAGTTGGGCAGAGCATGACCCGATGCTGCACGCAGAGGCTTTGCGCGGTAAAAGAATATTTTTATCTTCGGGTTCTGGCATTCCTGGTCCTTATGATTTTGAGTACGGCCCCGGGTATGCCGCTGCGGGGGGGATTTCTATTTTTGATCTTACTTCCGCCGGCATGGCTTTGGAAGCTGGAACAAAGTACTGCACTACACAATTCCAGTCACGATTAGCAGATTTAGGTATTCCGGTGACGGTGAGTTATTCACCAGACGGAACACATTTCTGGCCGTATTGGCAAGACGAGTTACATAATTCTTGGCCGATGTTAGCGGAATCTTTGGGGTTGTAACCCAAAGACTTTCTTGATAGAAACGGCCTTCAACTGCGGATTTACCCCCACAAAATTGTTTGCCCTATCTTATTATCCTAGCGCGCTCTTGACTTTTGTTGTTCGATACAACATAGTCACTAGTTAACTACCGCTACTTGCTATTGGCTGAGCTCGATGTTCAGGTGTAGTGCCATCCATGTCGAGGTGGAATTCGTGCAAGTTGCGGCTAAGCTGAAGGGTTGGTACTGGTTCGGATGACTGCAGGTTTTTTGAGAGACAGGTTAAGGCAACTGGGAGTGCTGGGAGTTGTTGCTATCACTGCTAGCTCGGCTGTGGTAGCGGGTAGCTTAGCGCCCGAGGCGCTCGCCAAGGAAAATTGTCCGTGGCTTACTTCAGATGCTTCACCTGCAGATAAAGCTGTGCAAGTTCTTGAGAATATGACCCGCGAAGAAAAACTTACCATGGTTCACAATGCGGTGACTGATCCTGGTGGGCAGTCTGGAGCTCCTGCCCCATTGGGGGCAGGAGCGACTGCAGCGATACCGCGGTTATGTATCCCACAATTAATTTTATTAGATGGCCCTGCTGGAGCTGGTAACGGTGCGACGGGAGTAACTCAATTACCAAGCGCTACAGTGCTTTCCTCTACCTGGAATCCTGAACTTGCCTATAAGTATGGGGCGGTAGTGGGCAATGAAGTTCGTGCAAAAGGGGCGCAAGTTTCCTTAGGTCCTGCTCTCGATATCGCTCGTGATCCCCGCCAGGGTCGTTCTTTTGAAACTTTTGGTGAAGATCCCTACCTCGTTTCAGAGATGGGAGTCAAGGATATTGAAGGAAGGCAGAGTCAGAATGTGCTTGCCCAAGCCAAGCATTGGGCTGCTTATAATCAGGAAACCTACCGCAATAGCCCGTCAAGTAATGTTGTTGCTGATGAAAGAACCTTGCAAGAGGTCTATTTCATGCCTTTTGATGCCGCGGTCAATGAAGCTGACGTTGCTTCAATAATGTGTAGTTATAACTACATCAATGGTTTTCAAGCTTGTGGCAACTCCTATACCATTAATCAGGTCCTCAAAGGGCAGTTTGGTTTTGGCGGCTTTGTTACCACCGACTGGACCGCACTCACTACCAGTGCTGCAGCAGCTAATAGTGGTTTAGATATGGAGATGCCAGCTGGGTGTCTATTCGGTCCTCGGTTGGAGACCAATATATCTACTGGACAGGTGCCAGAAACTCGACTGAATAACATGGTCTGGCGGATTCTCAGTAAAATGTTCAAGCACCATGCTTTTGAGCCGATTGAGATTAATTCGGGAGTAGTCACCAATGGGACGCATGCTGATGTTGCTCGTCAGGTTGCAGAGCAGGGTGCCGTATTGCTGAAAAACTCTGGTGCCCTTCCTGTTAGCCCATCAACAGGGTCAATTGCTGTTATTGGTTCATCGGCTGGCAAGGATGTGGCTGCCTCAGGCGGCGGAAGTGGGCATATTATCGCAGAAGATGTAGTCACACCCTATGAAGGCATTAAAGACTTAGCTGACAGTAAGGGGGTGGAGGTGCTTTTCAACGATGGTGCTGATTCTGTTGCTGCTGCCAATGCCGCTGCTGCGGCAGAAATGGCCGTGGTCTTTGTTTCTCAAGTTTCTACCGAGTTTATTGATCAGACTAATATTGACCTTGTCCCTGCCGATAATGCCATGATTGAAGCTGTTGCTGCTGCCAATCCTAATACCGTAGTGGTGGTTAATGCGGGTAATCCGGTGTCTATGCCGTGGTTGGATCGAGTGAATGCTGTTTTCTCTGTTGGGTATCCTGGTCAGGAATATGGAACGGCTTTCGCTGCACTACTTTTTGGTGATAGTAATCCTTCCGGAAAGCTCACCATTACTTTTCCTCCTTCTTTGCAGGAAATGCCCACAGCAAGCCCCGAAGCTTTCCCTGGGGTTGGCGGAAACATTCAATACAATGAAGGTTTAGACATCGGATATAAGTGGTATGACCGCAATAATATTGCACCTCTGTTCCCCTTCGGGCATGGTTTGTCTTACACCAAATTCAGCTTTGATGCACTCAATATCGGCACTCCAGCCGGTAATGGTGATGTCACTGTTACTGGAAAAATCACCAACACCGGTAGCCGGGCTGGAACTGATGTTGTTCAACTTTACCTGGGTGCTCCAGAATCAGACACCGAGGCACCAGTGCGATCGCTGAAAGGGTTCACTCGGGTGAGTCTAGAGCCAGGTCAGTCTCAAACCTTCAGTATCAAGCTCAATGCCAGGGACTTCTCACACTGGGATACCACCACACATCAATGGGTAAGAACAGCAGGGAAATACACCATTTTTGTTGGCGACTCCTCACGGAATCTACCACTCAACGGTGCTGTTTCCTTCAGTAGCACCATCGTTACAAGTGCTCCTACCCCGGAAGCGCCAGCGCAACAACCACAAGCAGATGAGCTTAGTATTCAAGATGCAGTTCAATGCCCCTTAAATCTGGCCCTAAACTCAAATTTTGTAGGGCAGATCAGCGGGCTAGCTGGACAAATCTTACGGCAGTACCTTGAACCGGGGTACGAACTGTTACGACCAGTTATTGGTTTGCCTGAAAATATGGTTATGCCTCAGGCTGTAAACCCACCCACTAATCCTTAAGGTGTAGGTTGGTGGGAGCAGGATCGCCGCGATAATTATTTGAGCATCGCGGCGATCATGTATTTAAGATAGCTATATCAACAAAACCAGTAAAAGCAACATAATGACCACCAAAGCAAGGGTGAGACTGATCCATAAGTAAGGCTTTGTGGATGTACTTGGGTTGGTTTGTGGTGCGGAAACAGGCCTGGGATGCGTGGTAAAAGATCCGGCAACCCTGCCATAATGTGTTGCCGCAGAACCACGTATCCAGATTGGTGCTTTGCCCTCGGTAGAGACAATCGGTGCGCTAAGTATGTAGCTTAGGTTGCCGCCGGGACCGGCGGCGATGCGTGCAAGAGCAGCGCTGACGTGCTGCATATCTGGCCTGCGAGCAGGGTCTGGCTCCAACATTTTCAGTAAGACCTCGGTGATGGGTCCACTGCGCTGCGGAAGAATAATTCTGGCTTCTGCAACCCGGTGCAGCAGTACAAGTTGGTCCTCATCAATCCCAAAAGGTGGTTGACCTTCGGTGGCGGTGTACAAGGTAGCGCCCAGGGCAAAAACATCACTGGCAAAAGTGGGGTGTGCCCCGCGAGCAACCTCAGGAGCAAAAAAAGCGGGAGTTCCTGTAATAAGGCCATTTTCGTCATGATGAGAGTCTGTGCTCAGGCTAGAGATACCAAAGTCAGAAATCTTAACGGTACCAGCATCCTCACCACGGTCAGTAACGAGAATATTCCCAGGTTTAACATCACGGTGCACAATCCCTACTGCGTGTGCGGCAGCGAGTGCATCAGCAATTTGTGCGCCAATCTGTGCTACCTGAAGCGGCGCCAAAGTATCAACCATTGTTAAAACTTGAGCGAGGCTACGCGAAGGTAGATACTCCATGACCAGCCACGGCTCATTAGCTTCTAGAGTGATGTCATGCATCTCAATGGCATGCGGATTGGAAAATTTAGCGGCGATCCGACCTTCGCGGATAACTTGATCTCGCACTTGTTGAGCCTCGGAAGCATTCATCCTGGCCGTGGAAACAATCTGTTTGATGGCAACTTCGCGGTCAAGCAATTCATCTTTCGCCCGCCACACCGCTCCCATGCCTCCGCCGCCGATCTTCGAACGAAGTCTATAACGGCCGGCCACCAAGTAGTTGGGCCCGGCAACCCGGTTAGGTCGGGGGGGATTTGCAGGTGTGGACACAATGCAGAGATTAGTGGATATCGATCACCTCTGCCATGGGTAGGGCAGTTTGTGAGGATGCTGTCAAGGTGGACAGATAGTTATACACTGGGTTCACCATGACCGATGTCAAGTACCAACGCCCTTCCATTGGGCAGTATGTGGCTTATCTTTGCGGTAAGACTCTACCGCCTATATTCCATCCCTGGGTTATGCATGATCTGTCAGGTCCAAAATCTTTAGTGCGTTATATGATTCGCGGCACCTTGCCCGTTATTCCGATTGTTAGTGCACTGCTTGTGATTCCTGGCATGCTTTTTGTACGAATTGGTATGGCGCTCTTGCTATTTATTCCTTGGGTATATTTTCTTGCTGCCCTAAATGGTGTGTACCGCAGGCATCGACTGTGTCAACATGGTCTTGACCCAAACTTGTTAAGTTGGTCGAAACAGAGTCGAATTGAAAGCGAGAAAGCTCGATACCAAGCTCGATTTGGATCAGAAATTGAGTGAGGCTGGTATGGCGCGGGTTGGATTACCCAGCAGGCATAGTGCTATGCATCTACTGCTGACGGACCGAGTTTTCTTCCCGCTATCACAAAGTGAGTTACAGAAGTAATATCAAGAAGTGACAATGACACAAGAAGTGTCTGTATTCCCTTATGTATAAAGAATATTCTCATATGGTAGGTACTGTGATTCGGCTTGTTTTACCAGGTGCGGTTTAGGGCACTCGGTTGTCTTGATGCCTTCTAGGTAGCTAGCGCATTCTTAAGCATAACTGAGGCGGTTGCTGTGAACTGATCTATAAATTCCTCGTCGCTAAGGTTTGGCAATGCACCATCCACATGGGCTAGGAGCGCTTGAAGTAGTCCACCGACGATGGTATGCGCGGCAATTTCAACAGCACCCACGTGTGGTGCCTGTGTTAACTGAGCTGTTGTGGTGGCGATAATTGAAGCTGCACCGTTATATAGTGTTTCGGCTCGGCGTCGCATCATAGCTTCGCAGCCCCAAGCCTCGACCAGTGCTATTTGTTGGGCGCGTGGTTCGCTTAGCACCGAAACAAAAGCGTGAGTCAGTGCTCGCACTATTCCCTCAGGATTTCCATCGGCTGGAAGGGTATTCGAGGTAGCGTCAATAACTTTTTGCATTACTGAATCAAAGATCGCTACGAGCAAATCATCAATAGTTGCAAAACTTTCGTAAAAATAGCGCTGACTTAGCCCAGCGTGGGTGAATACCGCTCGCACGGTCATTGCCTGCATCCCAGAGGTGCCAAGGAGGTTAAAACCGGCTTCAACTAGTGCCGCTCGACGTGCGGCTTTACGTTCATGGGCAAGTTGGCCGCCATAAGGTCGTTCTTCGGTCATATGGCTATCTTGACAAAAATACCTACCATAAGCGAGTCTGAATATCGTGATACTCAGTAGATACTTGCGTATCCAGAAAGGGATGGTTTCTCTAATCGACATTGATGCTGGTAGATGCACCACTAACTATATTTGACTATTTGACAGAAAGATTTTTTGATGAATGAGCTTCAGTTTGGTCCTAGTAGCGATCTCTTCCATGTGATGTCGACTATGCGCGCAATGCGTAGGCTTAAACCGGATCCTGTGCCTGAAGAGCTGCTTACTAAACTTGTTGAGGCTGCAACTTGGGGACCTAGTGGAAGTAATGCACAGGCTTATCATTACCTTGTTGTGACCGATAAAGCGCAGATTGCTGCTATCAGTGAACTATGGAAAGTTGTCTCCAGTTATTATCTCGATGCGATAGCGCCTGTTGTACCCCCTGGGTCTACCGAGGATAAGCATGAAAAACTGCGCTCGGCCTTACGGTATCAACGTGACCACTTTCATGAGACCCCAGCTCTTATTGTTGCTTGTTATGATGTGGGCCCCTACCTTAAAGGTTTTAAGTGGCAAATAAAAAAGACAATAGCCGCCACTGTAAAGCTTGGTCCGCGCCGAGGTCTTGCTTTATCAAGAAATATCCCTAAGTTCGTTAGATTAGGTTCTGCTGCAAGTATTTACCCTGGTGTGCAGAATCTTCTTCTTGCAGCTCGAGCGCTGGGACTCGGTGCGACTTTGACAACCTGGCATCATTTTCTGGAGTCAGAGTTTAAAGCGGTCCTGGGTATTCCTGCTAGGGTGGAAACTTTTGCGATCATCCCAGTTGGTTGGCCTAAAGGCAAGTTTGGGCCAATTACTAGGAGGCCGACAGAAAAGGCTATACGCCGAGATCGCTGGTAGCAATCTCGGTCTCACCAATGCACACCGGGGATCATCCTGGCCACTCGCTTAATCTGCCGTGTAACTCGCTGATTCGGACGTCTGTTCCGGGTATTTTTAGGATGGCGCTGTACAGAGTTTTTCTCTTTAGGGGGATGTATTTCAGCAGCTTGGATTCCTTGTGCTGCAGCAGAATCAGGGAATAACAAGTATGCCTGATGCTGGAGCGAGTCGGTGAATTTAGGATTAAAGTAACGTCCGAACTCCCCCAGTGTTCCCAGTGGGGTGTCAATACGTTTCGGTTTGTCCACCAAAGCGCGGACGACCATAGCGGCTGCTTTTTCGGGACTGGCGGGCCGCGCATTTTTGTATGCAGTAGTCGGTGCAATCATAGGAGTTTTCACCAGTGGCATATGAATATTGGTGAAAGTAATATTTTGAGACCATGTTTCAGTTGCCGCAACGTCGCTAAAAGCATCGAGCGCTGCTTTGCTGGCAACGTAGGCGCTAAATTGTGGGCCACGTCCTAGTACGCCGATGCTGCTGATGTTAACGATATGGCCAAAACGTCGTTCCTGCATATGTGGAAGCAAAGCAAGGACAAGTCTAACTGCACCAAAGTAATTCACAGCCATTGTGCGCTCAAAGTCATGTAGCCTGTCCGTGGACGCGCTCACTGAACGCCGAATGGATCGACCAGCATTATTGACGAGGTAATCAACATGGCGGTGTTCGCCAAGTATTTTTTTAACAGTATGGTTCACTGACTCGGTATCGGTTATGTCGCAGGGGAAAGCAAAGGCTGAACCCCCTTGGGCGCGAATTTCTTCTACCACCATGTGGAGTTCATCTGCACTACGTGCAAGGAGGAAGACGGTAGCGCCACGTTGGGCAACAGCCAAAGCAGCTGAACGCCCAATCCCGCTGGAAGCGCCCGTGATCAGTACATGACTTCCGGCTAAACCTTCTTTTTTACTACGCCGATAGGCTCGGTCGGGATCAAGATTTTCTGCCCAGTAGGACCAGATTTTCTCGGCATAGGAAGAAAGTTCAGGTGCGATAATTCCACTCCTGCGCAGTGCTTCTTGAGTTTTTTCTGAAGAAAAAGTGCTAGGGAACGTCATATTATCAAATACCGCTGGCGGTATTCCCATTTGCTTAAGGATCAAGTTTCGGAAGATTTTTGTTCGACCTTTGGAAAGGTTGTTAAAAGCAGGGCGAGAGATTCGGCGCGGCACAGAAGCTACGGCACGTGGTGCACCGGCTACTTTTCCTAGCTCTTGATAGAGCTCGCGGATAGGCTGCGGGCGCGGGTTGGTAAGGTGAAATACCTTGTTGCTGTTTGTATCTTGGTGGATTAGTTCAACGAGTGCATCGGCTACAAAGTCAACCGGAACTATGTTGGTGGACCCAATATCGGGAATAGCGATAGGCAGTTGACTTGGTAGTTTAGCCAACGTCGCAATATTTCCAAAAAAGTAGTAGGGACCGTCAAGTTTATCCATTTCCCCGGTTTGTGAATCACCAACTACCGCTGCAGGTCGATAGACTCGCCACTTAAGTCCGGGAGTGTTCCGAACTAGTTGCTCCGCTTCAAATTTGGTTTGATGGTAGGCGGTGGGAAGGTTCTGGCCTAAATCAAAGTCGTCTTCGGTAAACGTGCCCTCGTAGTCTCCGGCAACGGCTACTGATGAAATATGATGCAACATGGCACCAGCTTTTTTGGCCAACTCAATGATTGCACGGGTGCCTTCAACGTTAGCGGGTCTTGAGTCTGCTTCTGTTGAAGCCATGTCGTACACCGCGCCTAAGTGAATAACGTGGTCCATTCTGAGTTCGGTATCCGCCTCATGCAAACCTAGCCCTGGTTCACTGAGGTCGCCGAGGAGGGCATGTACGCGGTTGCTTGCCTGCCACTGCTCGATAAGCTGCTCTAATTTTGAGAGCGAGCTCCGGCGCACCAGTAGATGAATTTCCGCTGTAGGGTCGGCGTTAAGTAGACGCGGGACAACCCGCCTACCAAGAAATCCAGTTCCACCTGTTACAACATACGAGACCACGTGAGCACCTCCACAATCTTGTCGGTCGGACCGTTAAGTGGAACTTACTCTAAAGTAAGATAGATGCAATAGTTGCGGTCAATAAAACCTAGAAGAAATTATATTTACCCAGTTCAGCTAGACTAAATGGTGCACAAGTTGGCCTTGTTCGCCAAAAAGTTCAACGCGCCACTGCTCTAATAGCGCGGTGCTATCAATATCGTCCGGGTGAAATCCTTTGACGGTGTATTTGCGAAGCTCACGAAAAACCCCGCGGCGTAACCAGGGGATTTTTCGAAGCTGGGCAAGGCTGCCAAAAAGGGTTCTCGGGTT
The DNA here is from genome assembly GCA_051646185.1 of Mycobacteriaceae bacterium. GTDB lineage: Bacteria > Actinomycetota > Actinomycetes > Mycobacteriales > Mycobacteriaceae > JBOFCS01. The sequence goes on from JBOFCS010000010.1 coordinate 12,565, forward strand.
ATAGGCGGCACGGTCTTTCGCAAGGGAAATCAGAGTCCAAATGACTATTGAGGTAATAAATGTAACGGTGATGGCCCGCATAGTCATAATGCGAACGCGTTCATTTCCGCCGATGTGCCGGTACACATCGAAAGCAACTGATTTATGCTCTACTTCTTCAAATGCATGCCATAACAACAATGACCGCACTTCTTCGGAGGTGAGCAACGCGCGGGCGCGGGGTTCGGTGAGCAAAATATTGGCAAAGATTGCGGTGTAATGTTCTAGTGCCGCGGTGATGGCTAGTTGAATCTGAGGGGAAAAGAGTTTTTCGATTCTGGCAAAATCTCGTTTTACATATCGATCTAGAGTTGCAGTGGGGTAACCCATTTTCTGGAGGCGCTCGTTGATATGACGGTGCTCGCGACCATGGGTTACCTCTTGACCAATAAAGCCAGAAACCTGGGATTTCAACTCGGGGTCGGTGATACGATCGCTGTAGTATCTAACTGATCGAATAAAAAAATCCTCTCCTTCGGGAAACATTGCGGAGAGAATGGAAATGACATGACTCATGACAAGGTCATTATTGACATAATGGCGTTGAAGCTGAGTTTCAGGATAGCTAAATTTGATACGGCGAGCTCGAACAGTGCGTGGGCGAACGGTATTCGGCTTATGGATAAAAGAGCTAGCCATGGTGGTCCTTAGTGGTTGGTGTCTGTATCTACCGGTACCACACTTTCCGCTTGATGATGCTGATTGTCAATAGTTTGTTTAATGTTCACTAGTGGGCGCAGTGCTAGGGCGAACTGATTTATCATCAAAATCACCGGCCCCGCGCCTAAGTTCGGTTAACACAGATACCAAAGTGTTTATCCGACGAGCGGGAATCCCTGGGGAAGCAAAAACTTGACGATTAAGCTCTGTAGTAGCCCGCTCAGCTAAGGCCCGTCCAGACTCTGTGATTGCTATAAGAGTGCCTCTGCCGTCACTGGGATGTGGCACCCTTTGTACCAATCCCGCAGACTCAAGACGGTCGACAGTATTTGTGACCGAGGTAGGGTGCACTTGTAGTCGAGCGCTAGCTTTGGCCATCGGAATGGAACCATGTTGAGTGAAAGTCAGCAATGCCAACATCTCGTAACGAGAAAAGGTAAGCCCATGGGGTTTAAGTACTTCCTCCACTCGAGCCAACATAATCTGGTGGGCGCGCATCACTGAGGTAATTGCCGCCATACCATCGGCGACCTCACCCCAGCCATGGGCTTGCCACTGGCGGCGTGCCTCAGCAATAGGGTCAAACGGAAGTGCTGAATCGGCCACCAGATTCCTCTCATATCAACTTACCGATGATGAAACTTCGGTTCTCGTTTCTCGGTAAATGCTGCCATGCCTTCGCATTGATCCTCGGTTGCAAACGCCGAATGAAAGACGCGGCGTTCAAAGAGCACCCCTTCGGTAAGGCTAGACTCAAAGGCACGATTAACTGCTTCCTTTGCCATTATTGCAGCTGGAAGTGACATATGAGCAATGGTGGTAGCTGTTTTTAGGGCTTCGGTTAGTAGCTCATCTGCTGGAACGATTCGTGAGATCAAACCTGCTCTTTCGGCTTCTTGGGCATCCATCATCCGCCCGGTGAGGATCATCTCCATAGCCTTGGCTTTGCCGATCGCCCGAGTAAGGCGTTGGGAACCGCCCATCCCGGGTATAACACCAAGCTTAATTTCTGGTTGACCAAATTTGGCGGAATCAGCAGCGATCACCACATCGCACATCATGGCAAGTTCGCAGCCACCGCCAAGGGCATACCCGGCTACTGCCGCGATTATGGGTGTCCGCACAGTGGTGAGTGCACCCCACTGAGCAAACCAGTCGGAAAGAAACATCTCGCTAAAAGATTGTTCAGCCATTTCTTTAATATCGGCGCCAGCGGCAAAAGCTTTTGCTGATCCAGTAATGACAATCGCACCGATATCGCGATTGTGATCTAATAAAGTTGCTGCACTGGTAAGTTCCTGCATAAGTTCGGAGTTAAGGGCATTTAAGGCCTGTGGCCGGTTAAGGGTGATAACTGCAACTCGGCCTTCGATGGCGAGGTTAATGTTCTGGTAGTTAGTCATTACTCAGCTCTTTCGCTATGGGCGCGGATACTGGTGATGATGGCTGAAAAATCTAAATTAGCACCATCTTCGGCATTAAACTCATCGTAAATTCTTGCCGCAGTCAATCCAAGTTCAGCGGAAACTCCTTGAGCAGAAACGGCATTAGCAGCTAAACCAAGATCCTTCGCCATCAAGGACACGGCAAATCCTGGGGTATAATCCCGATTGGCGGGACTGCTGGGAAGTGGTCCCGGGACTGGACAATTGGAAGTAAGGGCCCAGCACTGCCCAGATGCAGTGGAAGCTACGTCATAGAGGGCTTGATTGCTTAATCCCAGTTTTTCGCCAAGAACAAAGGCTTCGCTTACGGCGATCATAGAAATACCAAGAATCATATTATTGCAAATTTTAGCAGCCTGACCAGCCCCTGAGGGTCCGCAGTGCACGATTTTTTTACCCATTGCAGACAGAATCGGTTCCAGGTCTCCGAATACTTCCTTGTCGGCGCCGACCATAAATGTCAGAGTTCCCGCAGTTGAGCCAGCCACTCCGCCAGAAACCGGGGCATCAGCGGCGCGATGTCCACTTGTGACCGCCTGATCGTGGGCTGTTCGAGCATCGGCGACATCAACTGTGGAGCAGTCCACAAAAAGGGTTCCAGGCCGGACAACACCGCACAGTTCCTGGTAAATGCCGATAACATGCTCCCCCTTAGGGAGCATAGTGATGACAACATCGGCTTCTTTTACTGCTTCGGTAGCACTGCTGGCAACCGGAACTTTCACCTGCTTGGCTGACGAAATAGCTTGGGGAGAAAGGTCAAAACCCAAAACTAAGTATCCAGCCTCAACAAGGTTTGCGGCCATAGGCAAGCCCATGTGGCCAAGCCCAATGAAACCAATTTTTCTCATGATGATGACCTTTCGGTGAAAACATCAACGAGTCCCGCTGAGGAGAAGTAAGACTCGACAAGTTCGGTTGTAATATGCTCAACAGTTGGTGGATTCCATTGTGGATTTCGGTCCTTATCGATAAGCTGAGCTCGGATCCCCTCAATGAGATCAGCGGAACTCAATGCTGCACTCGATATTCGAAACTCTTGATTGAGAACTTCTTCTAATGAGTCAAGTTTTTTGGCCCGCCGAATAGCCTGCAATGTTACTGAAACAGCTATCGGAGATTTGCTGCTAATCAGCTTAGCTACCTGCTGAGCTTCGGGTACGTTGCTGTTGCTCAGGTTGCTTAGTATTTCGAGAACTGTTTCTGCTGAGTAACATTGGTCAATCCACTCTTGCTGGGCAAGTAATGGGCTTGGTGGAGCGGGTTCGGATAACTTGGCGATAGCTTCTTGTGCTGAATGGGTATTCAACATATCGATTAACCGAGGTATCGCTGCTTGAGGCAGGTAATGGTCAGCGAAGCCCAAAGCAATGGCATCGCCAGCCCCAAAAGCTGAGCCGGTGAGACCAGCATGGATTCCGAGGTTTCCTGGTGCACGAGAAAGGAGGTATGTTCCACCAACGTCCGGGATAAATCCAATACTGACTTCTGGTAACCCAACCTTTGATGTTTCAGTGACGATCCGGGTATTTGCATGAGCGGAGATGCCAACCCCGCCCCCCATCACAATCCCACTCATAAGTGCAAGATATGGTTTGCGGTAGTGGGAAATATAGGAGTTGAGAAGATATTCATCACGCCAAAAACTACGTGCTTGCGCCCCGCCAACTTTAGCGTCTTGTTGTATGGCAATGACATCTCCGCCAGCGCATAGTCCGCGTTCTCCGGCCCCGGTAAGGACTACGGTATGAACGTTATCGTCGTTTTCCCAACGATGCAGTGCTTCGGAGATGAGCGTAACCATTTCATGGGTTAACGAGTTGATGGCACGAGGTCGGTTGAGCGTGATCATGCCTATGTTGTGATGAACAGCGGTGAGTACATCGGTCTCTGCCATGGGTTGGTCGGCTCCTCAATTAGTTTTTGGTGGTGAGTTCACGGGCAACGATTACTCTCATAATTTCATTGGTGCCCTCAAGAATCTGATGAACACGCAAATCTCGCACAATCTTTTCTATACCGTACTCATTGAGGTAGCCGTACCCACCATGAAGCTGTAATGCATCGTTTGCCACCGAAAAACCGGTGTCGGTGGCGACTCTTTTTGCCATTGCGCAGAGCTCTACAACCCGAGGATCATCTGAATCCAATGCCCCGGCCGCCCGCCAAAGCATAGTTCTGGCTACCTCAAGCTCTGTGGACATATCAGCAAGTCGAAACTGCAAGGCTTGCAGATTAATAAGTTCTTTGCCAAAGGCTTTGCGTTGTTTAAGATAGGAGACGGTTTTATCTAATGCGCTTTGGGCACCGCCAAGGGAACATGCGGCAATATTGAGGCGTCCACCGTTCAGTCCGCGCATCGCCATTTTGAACCCAGCACCCTCCCCGGAGAGCAGATGATTTGCCGACACTCGAACATCGGACAAGATAACCTGCCGGGTGGGTTGAGCATTCCACCCCATTTTGTCTTCATTAGCACCAAAAGAGAGCCCTGGGGTGTCACGTTCCACAATAAAAGCTGAAATGCCTGCTGGGCCAGCGCCACCGGTACGAGCCATGATTAGATAAATATCTGCGGCTCCGGCACCTGAGATAAATTGTTTAACTCCGTTTATGACGTAGTCTTGTCCATCTCGCTGTGCTGTGGTACGCAATGCTGCTGCATCAGAACCGACTTCGGGTTCAGTCAGGCAGTAGCTGCCCAAGGTGCTCATTGCGCACATCGAGGGTAGCCATCGGTGGCGTTGTTCATTATTTCCAAAGGTATCTATCATCCACGCGACCATATTGTGAATGGAGATATAGGCAGAAATGGCAGGGCAACCCGTTGCCAATGCTTCAAAGATAAGGGCAGCATCAACGCGGGTTAAGCCGGATCCACCCACATCCTCATGGATATAAACCCCACCCATGCCGAGTTGTCCTGCGCTGCTAAATACCTCGACGGGAAAGTGTTTGTTGCGATCCCAAGAAAGTGCATGAGGTGCTAGCGCTTGGTCGGCAAATTCTCTTGCAGTTCTTGAGATATCACGTTGTTCCTCAGTGAGCGCGAACATATCAGTTCATCGTTGGAATAACAAAGCTGGCACCTTCGGTATGCGTCACAGCGACGCCTTCTTTCGCTCCGGGTAACCAACGCTGGGTAACTGTTTTTGTCTTGGTATAGAACCGGATTGAATCAGGACCATGCTGATTCAGGTCGCCAAAACCTGATCGTTTCCAGCCGCCGAAGGTGTGGTATCCCACTGGAACTGGAATGGGGACATTGACCCCCACCATGCCGGTGTTTACTCTGGCGCAGAAATCACGAGCGGTATCGCCATCGCGAGTGAAAATTGCCACTCCATT
>JBOFCS010000114.1:0-28114 GCA_051646185.1 Mycobacteriaceae bacterium
TTTGATCCATCTCACATAGGCCAAGTACGGTTTGAAGGCATTGCTGCACGGCATGTTCCGTGATCTTTAGCAATCCATGCATCACTGGATACTGTGATATCAGAAATTAACTTGTAGCTAGGTGGGCTTGTGTACGGTCCAGACATCCTTTGATATCTGCGGATTCTACGAGCTTGAGCAGCTTGTCTTCCACTTATCTGTAAGGCGTCTGAACGCAATTCCACCCAGACGCTGACAGTGTTCGGTCGTTTGAGCAATTAGTCTTCCCAAACAGGAATCATCGTTGGAGTGCAAAGTTTTTCACTTAGAGTGAACCCAGAGCACTTAACTTAGGGTTATTATTATTCGACTTTTTTTGATCGACCATCGACAAGATTATGATACTCAGAAGCAATAAAAAATGCACTCCAAAAGTCATAAGTAAAGGAGAATTGAGTTTATTTTCTGCATGCTTGACCGGGATACTAGATAACCAGAACCCAATAACAGTCAGAATAAACGATAGTCCTGACATACCAATGATTATGTGCTGTTTTGCTAGTGATTGTTTGTTAGTTTTTTTGAGCAAAACTGAATTAACCACTATCCAAACGTGGAGCATGCACATAAGAAGGGTCAGCACATAAAACAGAATAGGGTTTTCCCACGAAAAACATGCACTGATCATTACAAAAATGAGGAACAAAAAAGCGAGAACGGAGGTGAGCACTCGAATTTTTTTTCTTTTATCGATCACCGACAATGATAATAGCATTTCCCGACTACCTCTTTCACTACGAATTAATCGAGCTAGACTACGAGTTCAGAGTACATATCTTCCATATACCATTCTCGCGAAGAAAATTGATCCCTACTACTAAGGTGCTAGGCTGTTCGAGAGAATTTGCCACTCTCGCATACTGTATCTCTGCCTTAGCTGTAGCATTAGCATCGACAGCACGAATGGCGGATACCGATATCACCGCACCATTTCCATGCTGGTCTCTATTTAATTCTGATTCTCGTAAAAAAGTTTCTGCGTTCGTCAGCATCAGATCAGAATATAATTGACCACAAGTTCCATCTAAAGCACCTGAGTAGTCACCCGTATTATAGCTCCATACCATTTTTTTCACTGCTTGCTCAATTTCGCTTGCTAGTTGCTCTTTACCCGTATCAGATTCGATTTGATCAGACGGAGTGCTAAGGGTCAAAGAAGCATCCTGCAGCCGACTGGTTGTCTTGTCAGGGGAACAGCTAGTAATTAGTGGTACTAATACCACTAAAGACACTATTACTTTCCTGAGCATAGATGGTTTAGGGTTATTTAGCTTTCTACTTGAAATTAATGGTGTCATTTTGATACGACTCCTAATCGCAAAGTGCAAATATATGAATTAATTGGGGATAATTGGCGGATTGAGCAAAGTTACACCAGCGTAATATGCAGCTGCGGTTTCTGTGCATAAAGCATAGCGAGGATCAACTAAGCCGTAGGTATACTTGCAATTTTGCGTAAGGTCATCCCAAAACTGATTATTGCATGTAAAACGCTGTCCGCCTTCAGACATACACAAATCATGCACTGCGCAAGGACCACTAAAGTTGGCGTTAGCACCCAGACTTGGCATCTGGTCTGGCGAAAGAGAACAGTAATCGTGCATCATTCTGTACCCAGTAAGACAGTCAACACCTGGCGGTTTTTTGTAGCATTTTGGATCGTAGACATAGCGGTCAGGAATCGTTACTTCTTCGCCGCTGCCATTGACAGCACCATGTCCACGGCAAGAGCCATCAGGGTTTTTACCTATCAGACAGTCGGGAATCAGATCTATTTTGTCTTGCGATACTAGGAATGGGTTTGTGCCACTTGATGTCTGTGATTCACTCACCCTAGCTGGTTGTCCGGGTTGCTCTACCACTGTCCCCGCTGGTTGTCCGGGTTGGATGGTGATGGTGAGGGTTCCGGTGTGGGGGACGTCTGCTCCGTAGCCGATTCCACCGCTGGTTTGCCCGGGTGTTGGGGTCTCAAAGGTGGTTGGTGCCAGGGTGGTGGGTGTTGTTGAGGGTGCCTCAATGCAGGGGTTAATAATCTCAGGTGGGACAGGTGACCCAGGAGGCAGGGAAGCAATCAACTGTAAGTAGATAGCGTGGTCACGGTCCCGCACCGCCTGGCAGTCCTCAGCCGGACCAGCAGAAGCAGAATTGACACTTACAAGACCAAGTGAACCAACAAGTGTGGCAACGCTAACAGAACTAGCTATCGCTAACCTAGTAAAAAAACTCATACGACATACCCCTCCGCAAACATGACGAATGCCAGCTACGAACGTTAGCTAACTAAGAACAAATCTGAAGCTACCCCCCCGCTCGGCAACTGTCAACAGTAAAACAACATTCTGTACGACTGTTACCAAAAAGAGACCAAACCCCATCTGCTCTATTGCTCAATGTCGCGGCCCGGAACCGCCCAATTCCCATACTTTGCTCGAGCGATGACTGCCACCATACGAAGCACAATAAAAGCAGTAAGCCCCAACCAAATACCCTGTAGCCCCCAACCATAAACAAGTGAAATCCAAATAAGCGGTAAAAATCCCACTAAGGCCGACAGCAAGGTTGTTGTCCTCAAATACGCCGCATCACCGGCACCAAGTAAAACTCCATCCAGAGCAAAAACCACTCCAGCAAGAGGGATCAACAAAACAAAAAACCACCACACCCCAGCCATCGATTCCAATACAACGCTATCGCTGGTAAACATCCTAGGAATGACCTCATGCCCTAACGCAAAAGCTAAAGAAAGAATAAGCGCAAGTACCACAGACCATTTAGTTATCTGCCAGGCAAGTTTACCAGCAACCCGAACCTTTGACGCCCCTAAAGCCGCCCCAACAAGTGCCTGCGCGGCGATCGCTAAGGAATCAAGAACCAAGGCAACAAGATTCCATAATTGCAAGATAAGTTGATGAGCTGCAATTACAGCTACCCCGAAACGGGAAGCAACCGCAGCTGCCGACAAAAAACATAACTGAAAAGCAAAGCTCCGCAGAATAAGATCTCTTCCCAAGACAATCTGTTCACACATGATCGGAAAATTTGGCCGCCACATAGTGCTATCACCTTCACGCCTAAGCGCAATAATGAAAAACATGGCTGAAATCGCTTGGCCAGCAATATTTGCTATCGCCGAACCAGCCAGACCAAGCCGAGGGGCTCCCCATACTCCTGGCACAAGAACAAAAGCTAAAATCCCCGAAAACACTAGGCCTAAAACAATAAACTGCAATGGACGAGCAGTATCTTGAACGCCCCTCATCCAACCATTCCCGGCCATGCACAGGAGAATCAACGGCACCCCACACACCGCAATACGAAACCAAGTTTCTGCCTGGACTGCAATATCAGGGTTACCACTCAAGAGCAATAAGACTGGATGTGCAAAAAACTGTGCAAGGATAACCAACACAATGCCAACTACCGCTGCCAGTAGCGTAGCTTGAATTCCCTCTCCAATAGCAGATTTTCGGTCTCCTGCTCCATACAAGCGGGCGGCTCGTGATGTTGTTCCGTAGGACAAAAAAGTTAGTTGAGTACTTATCTGTGCAAGAAGTAGCCCACCAACAGCTAAACCCGCCAACGAAAGCGCTCCAAGACGCCCCACAATCGCAATATCAACAAGTACGTACAGCGGCTCTGCTGACAGCACTGCCAAAGCAGGCAACGCTAACCCAGCAATCCGAGAAAAAGTCGCAGTATCAGCACTATCACGGACTTTTTTCGGCATACAATCTAGCCCAACGCATGTCGCAGTGCAGCAACTACCTCGTCAGCTGTGCCTAATGCTGTGTACCCAGCCGCTAATCGATGTCCCCCACCGCCGAGTGCCAGAGCAATACGCGAAACATCTACCACTGATTTAGCTCGCATCGATACTGACCATTTCAGCGGTGCTACTTCTTTAAATACCGCAGCGACCTCCGCCTCAGAAGTAGTACGGACAATATCAACCACACTCTCAATTTCTTCAGATCGCAAACCAGCGGAATCTTCGCTTCGCACAATGGCATACACCAATCCACGACCAGCTATCGCATCTTCAACTAAAACGGCAGAACGCAAAACCGTACCAAGCATCGACAACCATCCAAAAGGATGCGTATCCAACAATTCTCGAGTGATAGCCGTCGAATCAATCCCAGTTTCCAATAACCGATGCGCTATCTGATAGGCCTCGGAGCCTGCCCACCTAAAAGAACCTGTATCGGTAACTAATCCAGCGAAAAGACAGTGCGCAATATCCCTAGTGAACTCCACATCCCAAGAATCAAGAAGCCTGGCAATCATCACTGTCGTTGAATCTGCTTGAGAATCAACAAGATTAAAATCACCAAAGCCATCATTTGACGCATGGTGATCCACTACCAACACATGGGTAGCACCTTGCGTTTTGGTAAGCAGAGAACCGAGTCGTCCTGAACTTGCACAATCTACCGAAACTAACACATCACACTTATCAGCAACCTCAGATGGCGCTACTAGCCATTGACTACCTGGCAGTGAAGCTAACGACTCAGGTAGCTCAGTAGGAGAAGCAAAGCTCACCTGAACCGACTTACCCTTTCCGGCAAGAGCAAGCGCAAGAGCAAACCCACTACCTATTGTGTCAGCATCCGGATTTACGTGGCACAAAACTGTCACCGTATGCGCCGAATCCAATAATTCAACAGCACCAGCAGGCTCAATTTTTTGCCCCTGCACCATTGCTTTAGCCGGTATGGCGGAATCTGAAGTCATTATCAGTCAGTCAACTCGTCGTCAACGGTATTTTGAACCCCACCAGATTCTTCTGCTTCCGAAGGCCGTGCCAGTTTGTATGGATCAGCCTCTCCTGCCGGGGTGGCACCGGCTCGCGCCTGCGCCAGCTGACTATCAGCGGCACGCGCTCTTGCCAACAGCTCTTCCATATTTCGAGCTGCATCTGGGACCGTATCAGGACTAAAAGTCAGAGTAGGGGTAAATCTGACACCAGTTCCCGACCCGACCTTAGTGCGCAAGACCCCTTTGGCTTTCTCCAAGGCTGCTGCCGCCCCTAAAAAATCAGGTTCAGCATCTAAGGTCTCACCCATCACCGTGTAAAAAATAGTTGCATCGTGAAGATCTGCAGTGACTTTAGCGTCGGTAACAGTCACAAAATCAAGACGTGGGTCTTTAATCTCATGTTCGATCGCTGTCGCCACGATCGTTGTAATGCGCTTTGCGAGCTTGCGCGCCCGAGCGGGATCAGCCACCACAACATCCTTTCACCTGAAGTACTCATTATCGTCCCCTCATGGACGATATGTACACACTTAATCAATAATTTCAGCAAACTCATGTCGAAACACGCAACATCATCGGTGCACAGCACAAAATTAACTGAGGGGTGTGGAAATTATGTCTTCCACACCCCTCAGCTAATTAAGCGCGTTCTTTTTCTTTCAGTTCATAGGTCTCGATAACATCGCCGACTTTAATATCGGAATATGTCACCGTGAGACCACACTCATACCCCTCACGTACCTCAGTCGCATCATCTTTTTCTCGACGTAACGAAGACACTGTCATCGTCTCAGCGATCACAACATTGTCACGCAGCAAGCGGGCTTTGGCGTTACGCCGCATAATGCCCGAGGTAACGAGACAACCGGCAATCGTCCCAACTTTAGAGGAGCGGAACAATGCCCGAATTTCGGCCTTGCCCAGTTCAACCTCTTCGTAGACCGGTTTGAGCAAGCCCTTAAGAGCCTTTTCAATCTCGTCGATGGCTTGATAAATCACCGAGTAGTACCGAATATCCACACCTTCGCGATTAGCCAACTCCGTTGCTTTACCCTCAGCTCGAACATTAAAGCCAATGATAATCGCATTGGATGCCGACGCCAGGTTAACGTTGGTTTCCGTTACTCCACCAACACCTCGGTCGATAACACGCAACTGCACCTCATCGTCAATCTGGATACCCAGAAGCGCTTCTTCTAGTGCTTCCACAGTTCCCGAATTATCACCCTTAAGAATGAGGTTCAACTGCGAAGTTTCCTTCAATGCTGAATCCAGATCTTCGAGGCTGATTCGCTTACGACTACGTGCTGCTAGCGCATTACGCTTACGAGCATTACGTCGATCGGCGATCTGACGAGCAATACGGTCCTCATCGACAACAAGCAAGTTGTCGCCAGCACCAGGTACCGAGGTAAATCCAACAACCTGAACTGGACGTGACGGCAGCGCCTCGGCCACATCTTCACCATGCTCATCGACCATGCGGCGGACTCGCCCATAGGCATCCCCAGCAACAATGGAATCACCAACACGCAAGGTTCCGCGTTGGATCAATACTGTTGCCACGGGGCCACGACCGCGGTCCAGATGCGCTTCGATAGCAACACCTTGAGCATCCATATCTGGGTTTGCCCGTAAGTCAAGTGAAGCATCCGCTGTCAAAAGCACAGCTTCCAGCAGAGCGTCGATATTAGTTCCCTGCTTTGCCGAAATATCAACAAACATGGTGTCACCGCCATATTCTTCGGTGACCAAACCATACTCGGTAAGTTGCTGGCGAATCTTGTCCGGGTTTGCACCCTCTTTATCAATCTTGTTCACTGCAACCACAATTGGCACATCTGCTGCCTGTGCGTGATTAATTGCTTCAACAGTCTGCGGCATAACGCCGTCGTCTGCTGCAACCACAAGAATCGCAATATCAGTTGCCTTTGCGCCACGGGCACGCATAGCGGTAAAGGCTTCGTGCCCAGGAGTATCAATGAAGGTAACCAGCCGCTCGTTACCTTCCAATGAGGTCAACACCTGATAGGCACCAATGTGCTGAGTAATCCCACCGGCCTCGCCCTCACGGACATTTGCTTGCCGAATTGTATCGAGCAGTCGGGTTTTACCGTGGTCAACGTGACCCATCACGGTAACCACTGGTGGGCGCTGCTCAAGATCATCCTCGCCACCGGCATCTTCACCGTAAGTGAGATCGAAGGAATCTAGTAGCTCGCGGTCTTCATCTTCTGGACTAACCACCTGAACTACATAGTTCATTTCGCCGCCGAGGAGCTCTAAAGTCTCATCATTGACCGACTGAGTAGCGGTAACCATCTCACCCAAGTTAAATAGCGCCTGAACCAACGCCGCTGGGTTTGCGTCAATCTTCTCAGCAAAATCGGACAACGAAGCACCACGAGCAAGGCGAATTGTCTCGCCGTTACCGCGTGGCAGCCTTACGCCACCAACAGCTGGGGCCTGCATCGAGTCGTACTCTTGCCGTTTCTGCCGCTTTGATTTGCGACCTCGACGTGGTGCACCACCAGGACGGCCAAAAGCACCGGCAGCAGCACCCCGCTGACCCGGACGTCCGCCACCTCCGGGACGACCACGGAAACCTCCTGGAGCAGCACCGGGAGCACCAGGTCCTGCGGGAGCCCCACTTGGGGCACCGCCGCTAGGACCACCGCGGTAACCTCCGCCGCCAACGCCACCGCCAGCACCAGGACCGCCACTGGGGCGCCCACCGGGACCTGAACGACCACCGCCGCCGGGACGACCGCCGCCGGCTCCAGGGGCAGGACGTGCCGAGCGCGAGGGCATAGCGCCAGGGTTAGGCCGCGGTGGCATAGCCCCAGGCGTTGGGCGCGGTCCGCCAGGACCGGCTGCAGAGCGCTGACCGCCTGATTGAGACCCAGATGCCGGACGTGGTCCACCAGGACCAGCCTGTCCCGGACGCGGAGCATTCTGGCCTGAGCCCGGACGACCTCCGGGCCTTGGACTTCCTGACTCTGGGCGGGGTGCTGGACGTGGAGCAGGTGCAGCAGAAGAAAAGGGGTTGTTCCCAACTTTAGGAACCTTCGGTCCAGGTTTGGGACCACTTGGTCCCGGTGTCGCTGGCGCAGCCGGGGTGACCGGTGCCGAAGGAGCTACCGAAGCTGGGGTTGGGGCCGATGTTTTTGCCTCAGCTGGAGCAGCAAGTGATGGGTTAGGGGTTGGTGTTACCGCAGATTCTGGAGCACGTGCTGGCTCAGCCTTTGCGGTTACCGGCGTTGGCTTGGGGCCAGGGCGTGGAGCAGCTGGTTTTGCCGCTTTGGGCTCTGCAGCTTTAGGTGCTTCTGGAGCACTTTCAGCTACCGGCTTCGCTGCCGGAAAAGATTCCCTAAGTCGACGAGCAACCGGGGCTTCAACCGTAGACGATGCAGACTTTACAAACTCGCCTTGCTCACTGAGCCGTGCGAGAACTTCTTTACTGGTGACACCGAGTTCTTTAGCCAACTCGTGCACGCGGGCCTTACCTGCCACTACTCTCCTCACTGAGAGGTCGAGCGGTGTGGTGGTCCGCACGACCTCGGGTTATCTCCGATGGACGTTCATCGTTGGTGCTTCACTGGGTGCTCATGAGTGCTTGTACCTGTTCTTCTCTAGGCATTACTCGGGTTGTACTGATCTGTTGGTCGTTAGGTAGTGCTGTAAAAACTGTTCAACCGTGTGAATATCCGGCGCTCCGGTCATTCGCAAAGCTCGGGTAAACGCCCGCTTCTTCTGCGCCTCTAACAGGCAATTCATGTCATAGTGCAGCCAAGCACCACGACCCAAAAGCCTCTGACGCGGGTCAGGAACCACCATCGCAGCACCGGTGTCAGCCGGACCACTGCCGTGATGGACCACCACCCGAAGCAGATCAGCGGTCACCGTGCGTTTTCGACATCCGATGCACATCCGTACCGGTAAACCAGCATCCAGCTCACGCTGGCCAGGCATCAAAATCAAGTTTTCACGATGGACCACTACATACTGTACCGCTGCCGGCATCAAAGCTCCGCATTCTCCTACTGTGCGCTGCTCATCACAGCGCGCCTAATCAAGATCATCATGAACGGAGGGCATCGGCTCAGCGCCTGCATCCGCTGCCACATCAGAACGAATATCAATACGCCAACCCGTCAGCCGAGCAGCAAGTCGAGCATTTTGGCCTTCTTTTCCAATCGCCAACGAAAGCTGAAAATCGGGGACGATAACCCGAGCCGCACGAGCTTCACGATCAACAACGGTCACGCTGACAACCTTCGAGGGAGAAAGTGCGTTACCGACAAAAATTGCCGGGTCCTCATCAAAGTCGATGATGTCAATTTTTTCATCAACCAGCTCACGCATAACATTGCGCACTCGCTGTCCCATCGGTCCAATGCACGCACCCTTAGCGTTTAATCCCTCTACCTTAGAAACAACAGCAATCTTTGAACGATGCCCTGCTTCCCTGGCAACTGAAATAATTTCCACCGAGCCATCCGCAATCTCAGGCACCTCCAGTGAAAAAAGTTTGCGCACTAGATTCGGGTGAGTACGGGACAAAGTTATCTGTGGTCCACGCGCTCCCCTCGTCACACCCACCACATAGCAGCGGAGACGTTCGCCGTGTTGATAGCTCTCACCCGGAACTTGTTCAGCAGAAGGAATGGTCCCCTCCACCCCATTAGCTTCACTGCCAATCCGGACAACGACCATCCCTCGAGCATTAGCCCTGGTATCACGCTGAATTACCCCACTGACAATTTCCCCTTCATGGGTAGATACCTCTCCAAAACTGCGTTCATTCTCAGCATCGCGCAGCCTTTGCACAATGACCTGGCGAGCCGTTGTTGCAGCAATTCGACCAAAGCCTTCAGGAGTGTCATCCCATTCAGAAATGACATTGCCATCCTGGTCTTTTTCCTGCGCCATCACCCGAACAACACCTGACTTACGGTTAATATCAATATGAGCATCGCTGTGGTGGCCATCGGTATGTCGATATGCAGTCAAAAGCGCCGATTGAATAGTGCTGATCACTGTCTCAAGAGAAATACCTTTATCGGCTTCGATCGCACGCAATGCGGCAATGTCAATATTCATTTGTTGAACTCCTCTGTATTTGCTGCTTTATTACCACCACAAGAATCAGCGCCATCAGGATCATCGGAAGCAGATTCTTCACAACTTCCCCCTACATGCTGCTCATCTAATTCAGCAGATAACTCACCTGATCCCACCCTGCCACCTATCAGACCACCAGCAAGTTCCACTTCCCTTACTGACGGTTTTGAAAACTCTACCTGAACAACAGCTTCCGAAATCTCAGCTAGGGCGAATTGCTTAATTTCCGGTCCATTTTTTGAGGATAAAACTAAACTGACAATGGTCTCATCGTCACAGAGCAGACCAATTCGAGCGTCAAAAACAGTACCGTCAACTTGCATAACTCGAACCTTGCGAGCCCTCGAACGACGCCAGTGCACAGGCTTTGTTAATGGACGATCCAACCCTGGCGAAGTAACCTCGAGGGTGTATGGCGTATCACCGATGTGTCCAGTAATATCCGCTGCATCCAAAACTTCTGACGCAGCCCTACTGAGTTCGGCAATAGTATCGAGCTCCAATGCGTTATCACTATCGACAACGAGGCGGATAGCGCTATGCTTACCCGCCTTGACAATACTCACATCTTCAAGATCAAAACCCTGCCCGGCAATTACCGGGCCAAGCAGTGCAGTCACTGTGTCCTTCGACGGCATTGGCATGTTTCAGCGGCTCCTCAATCTTGAGTTGTGATGTACATGGCGTCCATGAACGCTTACTAAGGATACCGCGTCCTTAGAGGTTTATTCACCATCAAAAAACACCATTGTTTGAATGCGAACCACGGCCTAATCTCACTAACTTGCACTCACCTGGCAAGATGGTAGGCGTGCTGTACCCAACATTCGAGATCAAGCACGGCATCAACCGTCGCTCAAGCATCCGATTGGCTAGTTTTGGTCTTGCAGTCCTTGGTGTCGGATCCATCAACGCTTGCAGCCAGGATGGTGGACAAGCTGTTTCTAACACCCCAGATCTCCTCATTGCTCAGGCCAAACTGGCTCGCGCTGATGCTCGCGACTGCCTCGCGGCGATTACTCTTCTCCCCGAACGTGCCGAATCACTATCTACTGCCAGCGCAGAACGAACCGCACATGCAGTTGCATTAGAAACCGAAATTGCAAGAATCCAAGGAACCGAGCCCAACAAATCAGCTGCCGACAGCAACCCAATCCACTCTTTATCCCCCAGCAACTCACCTAACCCCATACCAATACTTGATTTAGGCTCATTACAACTAAGCATCGGCAACTCGGCCAAAGAAGCAGCCAACGCTGCAATACACGAATCCGGTTACCATGCAGGTTTACTCGGATCAATTAGTGCCTCATGTTCAGCACTTCTCAAGGTGCAACTCGCATGACCTCAGCAGAACCTCACAAACCAGACACCAACAACTCATTCGCCCTAAATGTGGCCTTAGCAGCTGAGCATGCGGCAATTTATGCTTACGGAATTGTAGCCGCCTTTTCGAATCCCAATCGAGCCAATTTTATTGCTGCCACAATCGCTTCCCATCGAGCACGCCGAGACTCCCTTAGCGCACTTCTCGAACAACGAGAAGCGCACTCCGTTTCTGCAGAAGCAGGTTATACCGTTGCCTTAACCGTTAATGATCCAGTGACAGCTGCACAGCTTGGACTCCAGATTGAAATGCAAACAGCACAAGCCTGGCGTTCAGCTATCGAAAGAAGCTCCGTCAAAAGCGATATTCAACTCTGCATCGATGCACTGGCTCAATGTGCAATACAGGCAGCAAGCTGGCGACAAATACTTAATATCAAACCTACGACTATTGCTTTCCCTGGCTCTAATGCTAGTTAACACCAATCAATCTCATTAATTGCTCGCGAATAAGCAGTCGAAACGCCTATGCCACAAAGGTCTGAGCTTCGCTTTCCTTGAGTGAAAAAACTGCGGGGAAAAGCACCAAACAGGCTTGTCCGGAAAAATAGACAATAAAGTTTATCGAATAAAAATACAAAGATACCGGCTCATCACCGCCATCTAGCCATGTAGCAAAAAGAATGAGATCAGAAAATGGGATGAATACCGATCCAATAAACACTAAAAGCCCGCCTAGGTTCCATCGGGCTAGATAGAAGAAGAGAAAGCCCAATACCGGCATTAACGTATAAATCGTTGAGTTGAATATGATGGATCCGTAATATAAAAGACTGTTACCCTCAACATTTTCCATAACATGCTGATACCAACTCACTGAGGTGATAGCCAGAGATGGAATAAGCAAGAAATATCGGTAACGAAACCAGTGAGAAATATCTGATCGTTCTCGAGCCACTCTGTTACTCAGAATAATCAGTGCAATGCAATAGCTGATATAGCCTGCCCCAAAAAGAAATAAAGCAAAACTTAGTTTTGCTTCCACAGATTCAACAGCTGATACATCACTGTTTACATAGTCGCCAACTGCGGTAATAAACAACCCACATGTAACAAGCACCGCAGCAAGGCCAACAGGTCTATCACTTCGAATGTACTTAAGGCAGAACAATAGCAAAATCACTGTCAGTGCGGCCATGAAGCCTAAGTGACACAGGTAATAGACAACATCTGAGGCAATCACTGTCTCTGCCAAAAAAGATACTTCGACGCCTAAATTAGCGAAGACCAGGACTAATATAAGCTTTATTGCCGTCTTTGCTTCCACCAAAAGCACGGTACTATATTAGAACCAGTATGGTCAACATGTGACCAAGGCAAGTATTCCCACCCCCGGTCTACCAGTACGTGGATCCAACACCGGCAAGCCACTTATGGCAGTGTTTGATCTTCTCGGCAGACGTTGGGTAATGCGGATCGTCTGGGATTTACGTAACGGGCCGCTAGGTTTTCGCCAACTAAGACGAAACATGGACCAACTTTCACCCAGCGTGCTGTCATCACGACTTAGTGAGCTTCGTTCAGTTCATATCCTCAGCGTTACCGAAGATGGTAAATATCAGCTCACAAAATTGGGTATGGAACTTTTCGCTTCTTTAGGCCCGCTCCAAGACTGGTCAGATAAATGGGCACTGTGCCTAGCCGCGCATAAAGGTCAGGGCAAAGAAGAACCTAATGAATAGCCAATCTTCCCACAACCGCCCTATGATCGGTGCCTGAAACTTTGATTGAGTCAAAAGACTGACCTTGCCCACCACGAACAATTATATGATCAATCGAAAATAGCAGGGACAGTATACTTGCTTGTTTCCAAGTAGGAACCACACCAGAACCCGCCTGTTCCCCCACATCCCGATAGCCATCAACAAGCAAATTTCGATATAACTTGTGGTCGTATGTTGAATTAAAGTCTCCACTAACAATAACTGGAATATCCTGCGGCAAAACACTTATTAAAAGTTTTTTAAGCCTTGAAAGTTCTGAAGCCCATAATGTCGACACCTCACCCATCGGGGCAACTGGATGAACAGCAAGAACCAATGGCCTTTGACCCGAAGGAAGTTCAACCCGAACAGACAAAGTATGCAATGCAAACCCTGGATATTGGGTTTGTTCACTAAGCGGGTACTTACTCCATATTCCAGTACCGGTAGCCGAAGCAGCTTCCGCAGTATAGTGATACGGCAAAATTTTTAAAATACCTGATAAAGTTAATTTTTGCACAGCTTCCGGCGTCAACTCATTGACAGTTAAAACATCAACACTTGCTTCTCGAACAGATGCCATCAATTCATCAGCATTTGCTTGTCCAAAAAACATATTTGATTGCATAACAACAATATCCGTTGGCTCATCCGCAGGTGCGTCCCTAAGAAACAGCGGAGCTTGTGTCCCGCATGCCACTAGAAAAACAATCAGGGAAATACTGAATGAACGCCAGCGTCTCGCTAACGCAAAGATAACCAACGGAATAACAGCACCAATAACAAATAACGGCCAGCTAGCAGCCAATCCCAATAAAGTCCAGTGTGAAGATGGGACCAATCGGGCAATAAAAGCCACACATACTGCCAGAATACCCAGCCAACCGGCAGTAATGATTAACCACTTTCCAATAACTCTTAATCCCTGCATGCTTCATTGGTAGCACTACTTAGATATAAAAACATCTCGAGCAACCGAGATACGGCAAATCAGCACAAAAAATTCACACAATCACCACAAACAAATATCCTAATAACTAAGAGATTTCTCCCCCAAAAATCCTTTCCACTACTACTTTTGCTCTACGCGTAACACGTAAATAATTATCTAGGAACTCACCGGCATCGTCTCCCGGCCAGCCAGCAACGTGTGCAACAGCCGATAACACCCGGCCCGGCGCCGGTAGTTGGTCAGTTGGCTTACCTCGCACCAAAACCAACGCATTACGTGCTTTAGTTACAGTAAGCCAAGCTTCCCTCAATAATTCCACATCAGTAGCTGACATAAGCCCTGCAGTGGCTATTGCATCTAAAGTCTCCAGCGTTGACGTATTATGCAGGGAAGGAATGTGGTGGGCGTATTGCAATTGCAACAACTGCACAGTCCACTCAATATCTGACAAACCACCCCGACCCAATTTTGTATGCGTAGCTGGATCAGCACCACGGGGCAAACGCTCGGAATCTACTCTCGCTTTAATGCGCCGTATCTCCCGTACTGCATCGGCAGATACCCCACCTGGTGGATAGCGAATTTTATCTGCCATATGCAAAAACCTGATACCCAGATCTTCATCCCCAGCTACCTGGTGCGCCCGTAGTAACGCTTGAATCTCCCAGGGCTGTGCCCACTGTAAGTAATAGGCCTCGTAAGCACTAAGTGTACGAACTACTGGACCGTTTCGCCCCTCTGGACGTAAACCGGTATCCACCTCCAATGGCGGATCGGTGCTTGGAGTTCCCAACAGCTTTCGCACTTGCTCCGCTACCGTGTTTGACCACTTAACTGCTTCACTTTCATCCACATCCGGGTGTGGCTCACAAACAAAAAGCACATCGGCATCAGAGCCGTACCCCAGCTCCCCTCCGCCTAAACGACCCATACCAATCACCGCAATCTTCGCCGGAACGCCAGCGTAATCAGATGATGTAGCGGTTACCACAGCCCTAATTGCTGCACCCAAAACTGCAGACCAGACTGAAGATAATGCCTTGCAAACCTGCTGAACATCAAGCATTCCCAATAAGTCAGCCGAAGCAATCCGCGCAAGTTCGTGACGTCGCAGGGATCTTGCCGCATCAATAGCATGTTGCAGATCTGTGTGCCGTGCTGCAGAAGTAAGCAGCCCCCTCGAAACCGTCTCCGGAGATGTGTCCAAAAGCTTTGGCCCAGAAGGACCGTCAGCAAAAAGATGCAGCACCTCAGGAGCTCGAATTATCAGATCTGGGATATACGCTGAAGAACCCAGTACCATCATCAGCCGATGTGCAACCGCACCTTCATCACGGAGTATCCGCAAAAACCACGTTTGATCCGATAATGCTTCCGATACTCGACGATAGGCAAGCAATCCAGCATCTGGGTCAGGGGTATCAGCTAACCATTCCAAAAGTGTTGGTAACAAAACCGTTTGAATGCGAGCGCGTCGACCACTTTCTCCGGTTAACGCTTTAAGATGACCCAAGGCGTTAACCGGGGATCGATATCCCAATGCTGAAAGCTGCCTTATTGCAGCATCATTAGATAATCTTAATGCATCTTTATCGAAACGAGCAACTGATTCAAGCAGAGGTCGGTAAAACATTTTTGCATGTAATCTCCGAACCCTATGCGATTGCCTTTTAATCTCAGCAAGCAATACACCGACCGCGTCGTTCCTGCCATCAGGACGCATATGTGCTGCTCTAGCCAGCCAGCGTAATGCTTCGTCATCATCGAAAGGTGGCAAAGTGTGGGTGCGCTTAAGTTTTTGCAGTTGCAACCGATGCTCAAGCAGACGAAGAAACTCATAGGAAGCAGTCATATTTGCAGCATCATCACGACCAATGTAACCCCCGGCACACAATGCAGCTAACGCACCAACAGTTGCCGGAACCCGCAACGAATCATCAGCCCGACCATGAACGAGCTGCAATAGCTGTACCGCGAACTCCACATCTCGCAAACTTCCACGACCAAGCTTCAGCTCCCGCTCCCGCATATCAGCAGGAACCATTTCTTCTACCCTGCGCCGCATCGCCTGTACTTCAGGAACAAAATCTTCACGCTCAGAAGCTGTCCATACCAACGGACTTACAGCTTGCATATAAGCCTGTCCAAGATGTACATCCCCAGTCATCGGGCGCGCTTTGAGCAAAGCTTGAAACTCCCAAGTTTTTGCCCAGCGCTGGTAGTAGATAAGGTGCGAATCCACGGTCCGCACCAACTCGCCCCGCTTACCCTCAGGCCGAAGTGCCGCGTCTACCTCGAAAAAGGCCGAAGTACCGATCCGCATCAGTTCCCCAGCGATCCGACTGCTTATTACATCAGCTGGCTCGGCAACAAAGACCACATCAACATCGCTCACATAATTAAGTTCCCTGGCCCCACATTTACCCATTGCGATTACCGCAATTTTGTTGGTGTATAAAGACTCTGGAAGAACAGTGGCAATAGCAACAGCAAGTGCTGCAGTCAGTGCAGCATCGGCAAGATCAGAAAGATGATGACCAACGGTCACATACGGAAGAACGGGTTGATCTTCCACTGTTGCCGCAAGATCAAGAGCCGCTAACACCATCAACTGGTCCCGATAGCATTTTCTGAGCGCAACAACTGCTGGTGGGCCCACAAGCTCCGCGCGGAAAACCTCATCAGAATTGGATTCATCAGAACCTGGGTTACTACCTTCACGCCTACCATTTACGGCGGAAACGAATCTTTCGATAAGAACATCACGCGAAGGTAAAGTAACTTCCCCGGCAAGTAATCGCCAACAAACCGGAGCAGAAACCAGATGATCGCCTAGAGCCGCAGATGAGCCAAGCAGACCAAATAACCGGCCACGAAGTGCTCGATCCTGCAAAAGTGCTGAATTTAGATCACCCCAATCACTACCCAACGCTTCCCTGACCCGTACCAGCGTTCTCAGCGCTAAGTCAGCATTGGCCGCGCGGGAGAGCGACCACAGCAGCTCAACATAGTCTTCGCTCACCCAACCTAGAGCAGCCAACTCCGATGACGCCGTCGGCTCCACCAGCCCAAGCCGTCCAACGCTAGGCACTGTAGAACGAGTAGTTACAGGCTTTGACACATAATGACCGTAGCTGATCAGAAGTTCCGCCTAACCCACCTGCCACACATTGGCTGAGTTAAGAACCCAGCCACGGGCGACTACAAACTCAAATAAGTTTTGAGTTCATACGGGGTAACATGGCTACGATACTCAGCCCATTCTGCACGCTTATTGCGCAAGAAATAGTCGAATACATGCTCCCCCAAAGCTTCAGCAACTAGTTCAGAGCGTTCCATTTCCTGTAACGCCTGATCAAGGCTTCCTGGAAGCTCTTTGAAGCCCATAGCGCGGCGCTCCGCTGATGTCATCGACCAAACATTGTCCTCAGCCTGTGGCGCTAGTTCATAGCCTTGCTCTACTCCACGCAAACCAGCAGCCAACAGTACCGCAAAGGTTAGATAAGGATTACACGCTGAATCTGGACTGCGGACCTCAATACGGCGAGAAGAAGACTTATTTGGTGTATACATGGGGACACGCACCAGCGCTGAACGGTTCGCTGCTCCCCAACAAGCAGCGGTAGGGGCTTCACCACCATGAATTAACCGCTTGTAAGAATTTACCCACTGGTTAGTCACTGCACTAATCTCGCTGGCATGTTCCAAAATACCAGCGATAAAAGCTTTTCCGGTCTTGGATAGCTGCAATGGATCATCAGGATTATGGAAGGCATTGTTATCACCTTCAAACAGACTTAGATGTGTGTGCATTGCCGAGCCTGCGTGGTTACTAAAAGGTTTAGGCATAAACGTGGCCCGCACCCCTTCTTGAATTGCCACTTCCTTCACCAGATAACGGAAAGTCATGACATTGTCTGCCATGGACAGTGCATCCGCATAACGCAGATCAATCTCCTGCTGCCCTGGTGCGGTCTCATGGTGGCTGAACTCGACCGAAATCCCCATCGATTCTAATGCGTCAATCGCATGGCGACGGAAATTTGGTGCTGAGTCATGCACTGCCTGATCAAAGTACCCACCGTTGTCGGCAGGCACCGGCGGACGCCCATCGTCGGGCGCATCTTTAAGAAGGAAAAATTCAATCTCGGGATGGACATAACAACTAAAACCTAAATCAGAAGCTTTAGAGAGCTGTCGACGCAGTACGTGCCGCGAATCAGCCCAGGAGGGTGAGCCGTCTGGCATGGCGATATCGCAAAACATTCGAGCCGAATGGTGCTTTCCTGCGCTCGTCGTCCACGGCAAAACCTGGAACGTTGACGGATCTGGTTTTGCAACAGTGTCCGCTTCTGAAACCCTCGAGAAACCCTCAATTGACGAGCCATCGAAACCGATGCCTTCCTCAAATGCTCCTTCGAGTTCAGCCGGCGCTATTGCCACTGACTTGAGATATCCCAGTACGTCGGTAAACCACAACCGGACAAACCGAATATCACGCTCTTCTAAGGTGCGAAGTACAAATTCCTTCTGGCGATCCATAGCTATGAGCCTAAGCAAACTGCGTTAAATCTGTGTTACATGATAAAACTAGTCCAATATCAAGCATGTTTACCTGGCGATTTACCAAATAAGTTCAACAACGAAGATCCCTTACGGGCTTGCGAGCATCAACTAAGTACCGTGTGATGACTTCATCAACACAAGAATTGCCTTGGAAAACCACAGTATGCTGAGTCCCTTCATAGGTGATTAATGAAGCCTCCAACGCCTTAGCAAGATCAACCCCTGCCTCATACGGGGTGGCCGGGTCGCGAGTTGTCGACACCACCACAACAGCAGGCAACCCAGGAGTAAACAGTGGGTGCGGTGCCGACGTATGCGGCACTGGCCAAAAGGCGCATACATCCAACGGGGCCGCTTCCGAAGGAACGCCGGGATCCAAAAAGGGGGCTGCCGCCCGGTAGCGAACATCAAGATCCTGGGTTAGCTGACGGTCAACAAGAGGCGGATCGTCGACGCACCGGACCGCAGTGAAAGCATCGCTGGTGTTGTCATAGCTACCATCTGCCGCCCTACCGTGATAGATATCAGCCAGGGAAAGCAAAGTATCCCCACGGGCTTGCTCTAGTTCCTGTAGACCAGCTTTCAGCTTGCCCCATATGCTCGAAGAATACAAAGCCAGAATTGTGCCAGTCTGCGCATCTGCATAGCTCAAACCACGCGGGTCCTCGGTGCGCGCCGGGGCATCAATCAGTGGATCAAGTAGGCCTCTGTACTTTTTTGTTGCGGTGGATAGATCATCACCAAGAGGGCAACCATCATCCTGAGCACAATAGGCAGCAAAGTCGTCGAATGCTTTTTGAAAACCAGTTCCCTGCAATATATTTGATTCAATAGGATCCTGCGACGGATCCACCGCACCATCAAGCACCATGGCATGTACATTTAAAGGAAATTGCTCAGCATAAGCCGCACCAATGCGGGTTCCATATGAGTAACCAAGATAGGTTAACTTTGAATCACCCAGTACAGCACGAATCACATCCATATCTCGGGCAACATCAACTACCCCGATATGGGCAAGAAATGCATTGCCTACCCGTGCCGAACAACCCGCTATAAAATCTTTGGATTGCTGTTCCAAAGCGGCAATCCCAGCTGGGCTTCTATCAAGACCAGATTCCCGGCGATTCTGATCCTTTTCCGGTCCAGTTTCGCACACAATCTTAGGCGTGGAGGCACCGATTCCACGCGGATCAAACCCCACAATGTCATAGCGCTCACCGATTTCTTGTTTCGCAAGCGACTGACCGATATCAGCAGCAAAAGCCACCCCAGATTGCCCAGGCCCACCGGGATTGAGCAGCAGCGAACCGAGCTTGTTGCCAGTAGCCTTTAATCTAAATACCGCAATCCTGGCAGTTTGTCCCCCAGGATTGCGGTAGTCGATAGGCACCATAACCGTGGCACATTCGGAAAGTTTTTGGTCGTAGCTAGCGCTGGTTTCCGATTTCAGGTAATCCTCACACCCACCCCAATGAATCTCCTGTTGGTAAAACACATCTAGTCCAGCAGGAACAACAGTTTTGGGTAATGCAGTACCGGAAACAACCTGCGAACACCCTGTTACTGTCAGCAGGATAACGCACAGAGGTGCATATATCCGCTTTAGAAGCTTAAAACTTTGTCCCCGAATAACGCGGCTATGCATACCTTAATACTGCCATGACGCTCCGGCAGCTGCCGTTACCTCTATCATTGGGCCGACTATTGATGCTGTGACAAATACCACTGGCCACCCACTATTGCATTAAGGGCCAGAGTGGCACACTTCTTGGTGTCAACTAACCACCCGGGGACCCAAGTTGGGCTTCGAGGCAAGGAAGGCACTCATGTCCAACGCAGCTATCTATGGATCTTCTGACTCCACAATAGTGCGAACTAAAATACGCACTCACCACCTGCAAACAATGAAAGCTGCAGGTGACAAATGGGCAATGCTTACCGCATATGACTACTCGACTGCCAAACTATTTGATGAAGCCGAGATCCCGGTCCTGCTCGTGGGAGATTCAGCAGCCAATGTCATCTACGGTTACGACACAACCATTCCAGTAACAATCGATGAGTTACTGCCGCTGGTTCGTGGGGTAGTACGCGGAGCCCCACACTCGTTGATTGTTGCCGACCTCCCCTTTGGTAGTTATGAAATCTCAGCTCAGCAAGCATTGGCTACCGCTACTCGTTTCATGAAAGAGGGACTTGCTCATGCCGTCAAGCTTGAAGGTGGGGTCCGAGTATCCGAACAAATAGCTGCTATCAGCAGCGCCGGAATACCAGTGATGGCACATATCGGATTCACTCCGCAGAGTGTTAATGGACTTGGCGGGTTCCGTGTTCAAGGCCGTGGTGAGGGTGCACAACAACTCATTGCCGATGCCCTCGCTGTTCAGCAGGCAGGGGCTTTCTCCGTTGTCATGGAAATGGTTCCCGCCGAACTAGCGGTGCAGGTGACCAAAGAACTCACGATCCCCACCATCGGAATCGGCGCTGGCTCAGGTTGCGACGCCCAGGTTTTAGTCTGGCAGGATATGGCCGGGTATACCAGCGGGAAAACCGCAAAATTTGTTAAAAAATTTGGCGAAGTAGGAGACCAATTGCGTAGTGCAGCAAAGAAATACGCTGAAGAAGTTCGGATTGGGCAATTCCCTTCCGACGAACATAGCTTCTAATCTTAGAAAGATTGTCTACAACCAAGGAGCTATCGACCAATTACTCGCTAGATTCGGATTATCTTTAGCAATCTTGTAGTCAACACAGAGTTTTCTCACAGTCTCATTACTATCATTTGACACTCTGGATATTCACCAGGAGATTAGGGAGATTTATCATGACGCGCTTGAGCCATACCTCATACCGGAATCATCGCTTCGCTGCTATTGCCTGCACACTTTCCTTGGGAATTTTCAGTGCCTGCTCCGGAACTACCGGTATACCCAACGAGGCCGGGTCATCGCAGTCTCTTACAACAACTTCAGCACAGCAGCCCGCCAACCCTACGTCAAGTTTTACCATCACCGATGAAGCAGCAGTAAGTTTATGCACAGAGATCGACAAACAAATCCAATCCTGGAATACCTACACCAGCACCATTAACCGGATCGGGTTAAACGGACTGGTACTTGATTGGGGCGTGCGAAATCAGGTTGACCTACTAGCTCTCGTGCAAAATCGTGAGGCTGTTGATACCGCAATGATCAAGCGATGCAATACCACCCACAAACAAGCACTTAGGGCCCTCGAATCTTCCTCCATTGCAGAGTTACTTGTCGGTTTATCATCCCCGAAGTAGCGCTATACCGAAGCGGAGTACTTAAACGACACCAGGCGTTGAGATGGATCTGAAGTAACCAAAATAACTTTCACCACCTCACCCTCTGGCGGGTTTCCACTGCACTTAGCAAGAATTGCAGGTTCGGATATAAAAATTTCTGCACTTCGCTTTCCATCGGAACCTCGAACTACGTTACAGCTAAATTCTTCGCCCACACGGTCTTTAAGCAATACCGCTTCAGCAAGATCGACACAGGCGCGCTCTATCTTGTTCGCCACAGTATCGGAACTTCGCATTGTTTCGACAAGAGAAGAAAAGCCATCAGTCACCCATCGAGGAACCGGTTGACTTGCACATAAGGCTAAGCAAGTCTCAGTGGCAAAACGGTCAGCCAAACGCCTAAGTGGAGCGGTAACGTGAGCGTAGGGCGCACCGATACCTGCATGTATAAACGATTCCTCAGACGCACTCACCCCCTCCCCAATGACTACGTATTCTGCTCCACGCAACAATGACGTTGCTTTCATCATCATTGCCAATGTAGAAGGGGCACCGACATGTAAACCAGCAAGAAATTCCCCCACCGGCCTATCTTCGGGCCAGTTTAAACCGAGTGCATGAGCCGCTAGACGAAGAGTAAGTAAGGTGTCAGTTTCTGCTTTGGGTAGTACCCGCAATAAACCCACCGCACCGTCCATCATTATCTGAGCAGCGCACATTCCAGTAAGCAACGAGACCTCCGCATTCCAAGAATCCACTTCGGTTCGCGGTTCAATAATCAGCTGCCAATTGCCCGCATCGCGGACCACTTCTTGAGTTGGCAAAGCTAATTCAATAGCTCCTCTAGCCAAAGCCGCAGCTTTTCTCTTCCGCCCGAACTCCGCTAACGCAATAATGGAGGGATGGACATCTCCGCTATCAACATCTCGTTGAACTTGTGCATAATCCAGTCTAGCAACAGATTTCACTAAAGCTCTTTGTACATTCCATGAAGTCGGCTGAGCATCATTGTCCAATTCAATGCGCCAGAGCGCCGCTGGACGAATCAAATCAGGGAGCAAACTAGCCGAACCTTCAGACAGTTCCGTAGGATGTAGCGGTACCGAACCATCAGGAAAATAATAGGTTTGGGCACGATTAAAAGTTTCTTTTTCCAATTTTCCGCTTGGAATCACCACCGCTGCAACATCGGCGATCGCGTAATGCAAGAGGAAACCCGTTGCAGTTTTCTCGATATGCAGCGCCTGATCCAGATCCATCGCGCCCGGAGGATCGATGGTAACTAAAGCAAGGTCAGTAAAATCCTGTCGGTACCGTGCATAACGATCAACTGCCGAACGTACCTCAGCGAGAGCTTCATCTGAGAACCCGGCGTCAATGCCAAACTCGGTTTTGATTGCCGTGAAGTCAATATCTTGTGCTGTTATGCGCATCGTCACCGCTTTAATCTAGTCGCAGTCAATCGTTCCAGCTATCCTCGGTAGCATCAGCTTCTTTATTGCGACGTGCCGCCAGCTCAAGCGCTTGCTCGGCCGTTTCTCGATTTGGGTAAGGCCCCATTCGATTGAGGGAGGAGCAATACTTACCCTGACGAACCGAACGGTCAGAAATACAAAAATACCATTGCTCGTCTTCTACGCCTCGATCACTGTCCATGGATATGAATTGTGCCCTAGCCCCAGCCCATAGACCGGCATATCACAATGTTTTGAGCAATAAAGAGCTTTCCCTTCAAGTAATGAGCACCACCACTAGAGAGGTAAATCACACTCACTAAACTCACCGCCCAGACTAGTCATGTAGATACGCCAGTCACCGATAAGGCAAGTTCTGCTGACACCTAACCTTACTAGTCAGTAATGAGAGCACATTATTCTTTAAAAGTGAAGGGATAAAATACTTCCTATCCTAGCTGGGCTGAAAGATTTTGAAAAAATTAGACTTCCATCCTCTTAGGGATAGAAATAAGCGCCACAGGGTGAATTAAAGATGAATCTTATGTAAAAACTTTGACTGTATTATTTGCTAGCCAAATCCAAAGACAGTGCTAGGAAGCTAAATTTTCTCGCTCCCTTCACACTAAAACACTGAACATAAATCCGCTGTCTGTCCCTGGGGAAAAAATACTGTTATCGTTATCGCAGTTGGTGTGTGAACGGCTTCCAGCAAACGCCTTTAGGGCACTAACCGAAAAAACTTAGAAGAATAATTAAGAACGGAGCAGGACATGTCACATTTAATACTACAGTTCCTCATGGACCAAGGCTTTGATTACGACGGGGCAGCTTACTGGGCCACCCTCTTTGTTATCGGCCCCATGTAACTAGCTCCCCTGCCTACACAATAAGTAATGCCTCGCTCAAGTTTGAGCGAGGCATTACTTATTCTCCTTCGTCGAGTAGTATTCAAAAATTTCTTGCAGTCGGACCCACCCCGAGGCGAACGAGTTGACCTATAAGCCGGATCCTGTCCTGGCACATTAGACCAGGGGCGACCATCCATCTGGGCACACCGTCACCGATGACCTCAAGCGGTCTACCCGCAGACTTGGGCGAGCAACCCTCAAGCATCTGCGCAACCGCACCGGCATAAAACCAGTGCGATCTTTGACCTTGCTCCGGGTGGGGTTTACCTAGCCATCCCGGTCACCCGGGATGCTGGTGCGCTCTTACCGCACCGTTTCACCCTTACCAGCGCTAGGCGCTGGCGGTCTGTTTTCTGTGGCACTTTCCCGCGAGTCACCTCGGGTTGCTGTTAGCAACCACCCTGCTTTATGGAGTCCGGACTTTCCTCGACTTTCAGCGTAACGAGGAATCTCGCCCGTTCTGAATGCCGCAGCCGCCCGGTCAACTCGTCCGCCCACCCAGCCTACTGCCCTCAGGCCAGCAACCAACACCTAGGTAGGCGCCTGAGCAACCTAGGATAGATGTGAAGTGTCGTTGACCAATCGAACCGAAGAACCCGAATCGGGATAAAACTCGGCAATGCTCAGCGATGCCAAATCCAAATGAAGTTTGTACAGCAGAGCAGGACCGCCATCAAGCGCAAGTCTAAGTATCGCCTTAATGGGCGTAACATGCGATACCACAACAATATTTGACTCAGCATACGTATTAACTAATTCCACGCAAGTAGACTGCACCCTCTGGTGAACCTCATCAAAGCTTTCTCCTCCAGGGGGTGCTATTGAAGTATCGGCTAGCCAGTTTTGGTGCAGTTCGGGGTCACGCTGGGCCGCTTGCGTAAAAGTAAGTCCTTCCCACTGTCCAAAATTTGTTTCAATAAGGCCCTCGTGCACTTGCACTTTCAACCCCAAGGCTTTTGCGGTTACCTCCGCCGTTGACATTGCACGAGATAACGGAGAAGAAATGACCGCCTGAATACCCCCTTTTAATCCAATACGCATCGCAGCCTGCTCCGCCTGCCGCTTACCGATATCGGTAAGTTCAGGGTTACCAATACCCGAATATCTACGGTCCACTGACAATGCCGTTTGACCATGTCGCAGTAACAGCAATCTTGCCGGTTTTCCTTGAGCACCAGTCCAACCCGGAGTTGCTTTCGCCACTTTCGAAGCCATGTCGGGATGCTCCTGCGATGGAACAGTAGAAAGCGTTCGGATTTGTGCACAGCCCTGGTCCATAGCTTCATTCGCCAATTTATCGGCGTGGAAATTTTGGGCCCGCGGAATCCATCCAAATTCCACCTTAGCGAAAGCCCGAACAAGCGTCATCGCTTGAGTAAAAAGTGGAATCAAATCTGGATGTTTCACCTTCCATCGACCAGACATCTGTTCTACCACAAGCTTTGAATCCATAGCTACTATCACTTCAGTTGCGCCAATATCGCGTGCAGCGGTTAAACCGGCAATCAGGCCTCGATATTCAGCAACATTATTTGTTGCATAGCCAATGCTTTCCTTGCATTCAATCAAAACTTCAACTTGATCCGCAGAGAAAACAACGGCGCCATATCCAGCAGGTCCCGGGTTTCCCCGAGATCCACCATCAGCTTGAAGAACAACTCTCATAAACCAGATTCCTTGGTACGTACTAGAATTGCCCCACATTCTTCACAGCGGAGGACCTCACTGGGATCGGCAGCAGCAATGCGAGTAAGTACTCCCCGATCTAACTCCATCCGACAGGCACCACAACGACGTGCTTGCAATAGTCCAGCACCAATTCCAGTTGCGGCACGTTGACGCTCATAGGTCGCTAATAAATCCGCAGGGAATCGTTCAATAAGTAATTTTCGATCACTCACACAGCGTTCTTCTGCAGTAACTAAATCCGCAAGTGCATCATCCCGGAGCCTTGTAGCATCAATTATTTCTTCGTCAACCTGGCTGAGCTGAGCACCAGCATGCTCATAATCCGCCGCAGTTGCCTCGCGCCTCTCCATCACCTCAAGGAGATCGTCTTCTAGAATTATCTGCCGCCGCTCCAAGGTAGCAAGTTCATGTTGCAGCTCAGAGAGCTGTTTTGCTGGAGCATTTCCGCTTTCCAGTAAATGCCGGTCACGATCTTCCCGCTGCCGAACTGCTGATACTTCTCCTTCTAGCTTCGTGATATCACGATCAAGATCATCTAAAGCAATCTGGGCGGCAACAGCTGAATCCTTACGAGACTGTCGTTGCTGCTCAAGATCAGACAACGCCTGTTGTTCCGGAAGAGTAGTACGCCGATGCCCAATGCGCAGTAACTCTGCGTCGACTGCAGCAAGATCAAGCAGTGCGCGCTGCACTTCAGGTTCGGCCTTCACTGGGGGTTCCTCCTAGATTTGTACGGAAAATTTGATGTTGCTAACTGTGAAATGTAGTCGCTCATCACCCACGAATATTCCACGGATCAGTTCTTGTCCGTGCAATAGAAACAGTGCACTGCATACTACCTCCAGAAAAATGATCTTCAACTAGATCTTTAACCTGAGCACACCAAGGGAATTCGCTTGCCCAATGAGACACATCAATAACAGCCGGTCCACCACCGCGAGCAGACTCATCAACCGGATGATGACGTAAGTCAGCGGTCACATAAGCATCGACCCCCAATGTTTTTACCTGTGTAAGTAACGAATCTCCAGCTCCTCCACAAACCGCAATCGTACTCACTAGAGCATCCTGATCACCGGCAGCACGAACCCCACCACAAGTTTGCGGTAATGCTCGGGCGACTCTGGCAGTAAAATTCCGGAGTGTCTCCGGTTCTTCTAAAACACCAATTCTCCCTAGACCTAACTGTGTTGATAACTGCGCGAGTTCGATAACATCAAAAGCTGGCTCCTGGTAGGGGTGAACTGATTGTAAAGCTGCCAGTACTGTCATGCGTTTTTTTCGCGGCGCAATCACCTCGATCCGATCTTCAGCAAGCTGCTCTAACTGGCCCACCGAACCAATTGAAGGAGTTGCGGCACCCCTTGGTAGAAACTGCCCAGTCCCTTTAGTGCTCCAGGAACACTGTTCATACTCCCCATGCCGCCCTGCCCCAGCATTAAACAACGCCTCTCGTACCACTGCAGTGGCGACTATAGGGACAAACACCACCCACTTATCCCAACCTTCCGAAGCAATGGGTTGAATTGGGCGAATTATCTTAAGCGACAACGCTTGAGCCAATGCATCCGATACACCTGGGTTCGCTGCATCAGCATTAGTATGTGCGGTAAATAATGCGCACCCTGATGTAATAAGTCGGTGCACTACTGCACCTTTGACGGTATTAGCAGCAACTGAATCCACTCCACGAAGCAAAAGCGGATGATGTGCAATCAGTAACTGCGCACCCCATTCAATGGCCTCGCTAACCACATCCTCGGTCACATCAACGGCAACCATGATCTTCGATACAGCGTCCCCCGGATCTCCACATACCAGCCCCACGGAATCCCAGTTCTGGGCTAGCGATGGCGGGTAAGCAAGATCGAGAACATCCATAACCTGCTGCACAGTCACAGTCAAGATATAAACTCCTTTATCGCAGCCAGCAGTGGCTTCCACTGCTGGGCTGAGCGGACAGCAATGCGCAAATAATCGGGCCCTAATCCCATAAAAGTGTCACAGCGCCGAACCAAAAAGCCCTTATTATATAAATAATTTCGCAGTTTTTCTCCACAAGGAACTTGGATGAGGATGAACGATGCTGTCGCTGGACCAACTACGGTGACACCACAAGACTGTAAATCTGAAATCATTATTTCCCGATGAATACTAAGATCCTTAGCTTGCTCTTGGGACTGCCGCACCGCCGCAGGTTCATTACAGGCCCGAATAGCTTCAAGCTGCAAGGTTCCCAAAGACCAATGCGGACGACC
>JBOFCS010000137.1:0-15555 GCA_051646185.1 Mycobacteriaceae bacterium
CCTGCTAAGAATGATCCTTAAGCCAGCACCTGAGCCAAACTAGCAGGGCTCTTACAGCTTTGACCGGGAACCCCGTCATATATTTCCGGTAAGACTCCCCATGAGATTGATATAGGTTCAACGCCCACCGTGGTTACTGGAAACCATGTTAATAGCTGCAGCGACGGCAGTTCATTGTCCAATCCATAACAAGACTCCGGTTTAAATATCCCGAACTGCCCTTTTTTCTAAAATCTGATCAATGAAAGGAGCAATGATCTGCGCAAGATCTTGGGCCACGTCTCGACCAAATTCCGGTGGCATGGAAATGTAACTAATCGCCTGCCGCACAATGGCTCTGCTGAGAATTGTCGATTCATCTGCTGATGCTTGTATCCACCCACGCGACAAAGTTTCTTCCAAGCGGCTACCCGCCCGCTCTATCAGTGGAGCACTATCTGTAGTAATTAACCGCAATAGATCCGGTTTGGCCTCACCCGATAACAAAGATAACACCAACGGATCGGTAGCAATCTGCGAGAAAAAACTTCGGAAAGCCTCCACTAACGCCGTATACGCATTACCGATATTTCGATAAACCGCCACATCGACTGCATCCACCAAAATGTCCACAAGGCGAAGCGCGTATGCATTAGCAAGACCTTGCCGGGACTTAAATTCGTTATAGACAGTCTGCCGACTAACCCCAGCTTCGGTAGCAACGGCAGCCATGGTGACCTGTGCCCAATCTTTTGTTGTCAGCAAGGTCCGCATAGCATCAAGAACTGAATTACGCAGCAATAGCCGGGAAGCTTCCTGAAAAGCTACCTTAGGCTGCGGATACTCCGCTGACTCTGACTCTGTCCCATCTGGCATGGCAGGAATCGTACCGGGATTAACGTCCACCAGCTATTCCGACGAGGTAGAAGTAACCGAGCTCTGCACAGTAATCTCTGCTAGTGCAGTTCCTGAATCAGCCAATAATTCAACCGGAGCTTCAGGATAATTACTAATCAATTCACGTGCTGCCCGGGTATCCTTTGGCCTACCCATTGTCACTGCAGCAACAAGTCTCCCTTCCCTTCGGCACAGAACTGTAAAATTGCGGTCCGCAATAGCACCACGAACGATGGTGTCATCGGTTGACCGGGGCCAGCCAGCAACCTGAATATTCAGACCGTACTGTGAGGACCAGCTCCATGGAACTTCCGTGAATGCCAATCTATTACCTAGCATTGATGCAGCGGCACTGGCTCCTTGCGCCTGTGCTGAATTCCAGTGTTCCCCCCGATAGCGATCACCGAGAATTGAATTTGGGTAGCTTGCTACATCTCCTGCAGCGAATATCCCCGAAACTGAGGTTTCAAGAAATTCATCAGTAACTATTCCTCCGTACTGCTGGTCGATAGCCAATCCCGCCCGCTGCGCTAACTCGGTATCGGGAACCATCCCAATAGCGATAACAGCTATTGGGGCTTCCCAACTACGACCATCTGCGGCAATGGCACGCACACCGGTATCGGTACTGATCAATTCCGATAAACTCGCGTTGGTATGCAAGGAAACGCCGTTCTCCTGGTGGATCTGTTCAAAGAGGGCGGAGACCTCTGTCGGCATAATCCGGCTTAGTGGAGTTGCGGCCGCCTCAATAAGGGTGACCTCAACACCTAAAGCTCGCGCCGTCGCCGCAACTTCAGCACCAATAAGACCTGCACCAATGATGAGCACTGAACCTGCTTTAAGCAAAGCCTCACGAAGCGGTGCAGTATCACTCAACTGTCGAAGGGTGAAAACTCGATCACCGGCTTGGTGCTCAATACCTCTAGCAGTTCCGCCAGTAGCTAAAAGCAGTGCATCATAAGCTATCTCACTACCATCAGAAAGTTTAAGGACTTTCCCTTCTGCATCCAAGGACAGAACTTTGACTCCAAGACGAAGGTCAATCTGTTTGTCCGCCCAATACTCAACCGACTTAAGCGATGCTTTAGCCTCGGCCATTGTCCCGGAAAGTAGATCCTTAGACAAAGTGGGACGTCGATACGGGAGTGCTTGTTCCTCGCCAACCAAGACCACATTACCGTCAAACCCTTGAGCTCGGAGTGTTTCAGCCGCAGTTACGCCCGCTATACCCGTACCGACGATCGCCATTGTTGTCACGCCCGAGAGACCTCGACCATCTCGAAGTCAGACTTTGCCGCCCCACAATCTGGGCAACTCCAGTCTTCCGGAATGTCAGCCCAACGCGTACCCGGGGCAATGCCATCTTCCGGCCAACCCAATGCTTCGTCATACTCAAAACTGCACTGCATGCAGCGGAATAGTTTGAAGTCAGAACTCACTACTGATCTACCTTTGCCGTCGGTGACGCTACTGATGTGCTTGCGTCCATTGGCTCAAAATCTACCTTGTCACGTACTCCGCAGTCGGGGCAGAACCAATCATCAGGAATCAACGACCATGCTGTTCCTGCCGGAAAGCCCTCCCGCGGAGCACCGGCAGCTTCGCTATAGACATAACCACAACAGGTGCATTTAAAAGAAGCCATCACTGCTCTCCGTACTGCGCAAGAACTTTCTCACGCTTACTCGGCTGAATATTCATCAAGGATGCATCACCCTTATAATGTTCAATAACTCTGTGGTCCATTACCTTACGCCATAACGGTGGGAAATAGGCCAAGGTGAGCATGCTGGCATAACCACTAGGCAGGTTCGGCGCACCATCCATGCTTCGCAGTGTCTGGTACCGACGAGTGGGGTTTGCATGATGGTCGCTGTGCCGCTGCAGGTGATAGAGAAAAATATTGGTGCAAATGTGATCTGAATTCCAGCTATGTTCCGGAGCGCAACGCTCATAGCGTCCACCGGCAGTCTTCTGGCGGAGCAATCCGTAGTGCTCAACATAGTTGATGCTCTCCAATAAGGACGAACCATAGATAGCTTGGAGTATCAGAAATGGCAGTACCTCAATTCCAAAAGCTAAAGTAAGCGCACCAAAAAGCACTACAGTCATCAGCCATGCATTGATGATGTCATTCTGGATGCTCCAGGTGCTCTTGCCGAGGCGTTGCATTCGCGCTTTTTCTAAATTCCAACCGGATACTAAACTTCCCCACACTGTTCGAGGGAAAAATACCCAGAAGCTTTCACCAAAGCGTGAGCTAGCGGGGTCTTCCGGGGTGGCAACCCGAACATGATGTCCCCGGTTATGCTCAATATAGAAGTGCCCATAAGCAGTTTGCGCCAGAGTAACTTTAGAAAGCCATCGTTCAAGTGACTCTTTTTTATGGCCCATTTCATGGGCGGTATTAATCCCAATTCCACCCATGATCGCAATGCTAAAGGTCAATCCGATCTTAGAGATCAAACTTAGTCCGCCGTCATACCCTAACCAGCTCAAGTCATCAGCAGTCCAGAGGTAGCAGGCATACACCAAGCTAGCGAGCTGAAAGGGAATAAAGGCGTAGATGCAATACCGGTAATACTTATCGTTTTCTAACGCCTCCATGACTTCCTCTGGAGGGTTCTGCCCATCCGGGCCAAAAAAACGATCCAAAATTGGCAAGAAAATAAATACGAGAAATGGACCCAGCCATAACAGTGCCGGGGAGATAGCTTGAAGTTCCACTTTATTCAGGAGAAAGATAAGGCCGGTTGCAATGAACATTGCGGTTGGTGGAATCAAACCCAACAACCATAAGTACCTTTTTTTATCTCGCCACTGCTCCACTTGCCCCTGCCCCTGGGGACTAACATGTGTTGCCACTATCTACTCCTTTATCGCTAGAACTCAAGCCTCACCTTGCATGATCATGTGAGGACTATCACCATGAACTATACGATAGATCATTCAAAGTCATAAATCTAGACAAATTTATAAATTTGTCAAAAGAATTTTGAGGACACTCCGAGAAAGCAATATCACTTAACCTGACAGACACCGATCAATATCAGGTTCTACGTAGATACTTTTGGCTGCAGGAACAACAGCACGAACTCGTACTTCAGCGGCATCAATAGCGGCAGCCACCTGTTCAAGACTGGCGCCAGAAGCAATGGCAACCTTAGCCGCAACCAACATCTCTTCGGGACCAAGGTATTGCGTCTTACAATGAATAACTCGATCAATCTGACCCGGAAGCACTAGAGCACTTAAAATCTGCTGTTCCTCTTCTGCAGTGGCGCCTTCCCCAATCAGAAGGCTCTGCATTTCAACAATCAAAATGAGCGCAATGACACCAAGCAAGATTCCAATGCACAAAGTACCAATGCCATCCCACACAGGCGCACCAGTGAGGATAGTAAGCCCTACGCCGCCTAAAGCTAAAATAAGTCCCACAAGAGCCCCGGCATCCTCAAGTAGTACCACCGGAAGCTCCGGACTACGAGAGTTGCGAATAAACCTCCACCAACTCGCCTCCCCTTTAAGGGGGCGCGATTCTACTATCGCAGTTCTAAAGCTATAGCTTTCCAAAGCTATAGCTACTAGCAAAATAACAACCGCAACTATTGGACTACTAAGCCCCTCGGGATGTCCAATCTTGTGCACACCTTCATAAATTGCAAATACTGAACCCAATGTAAATAAGACAAGGGCCACCACAAACGAATAGAAGTAGCGACTTCTTCCATAACCAAAGGGATGTAACTCATCAGCTTGACGCTCCGCCTGCCGCTGACCAAATAACAACAATCCTTGATTAGACGTATCAGCAACAGAATGCACCGATTCAGCAAGCATCGAAGAACTACCGGTAATGAGAAACCCGATAAATTTAGCAGCGGCAATTCCGGCATTAGCTGTCAATGCCGCAAGAATTGCCTTTTTACCACCCTGAGCAGACACGAGTTTCCTTTCAATTTTTAACAGTTAAAATCAGTTACCACAATGCTTTATCGGAATATCAGATAGAGCATTCATGAGCTATCCAATCGTGGCTCGGAACACCTGAGCATACGGGGCTAAGCCTTCAACAAATACTGAGGACTCTGAAGCCGGTATCCAAACAGCAACGCCTTGACTCACGGTAAGTTCCGCCCCTTCGGTATACACCCGTACCACTCCCTTTGTGCAGAGCAAAATCTGTGGACCGTCTTGAACGATCTCACATGCATCTGCCTCCTCTGGATTGGTTATTTCCATCCGAGACAATAAAAATTCTTTAGCAGGAGTTCGATAAAACACTTCAGCTGCAGAACCACAGGTTTGCGGCTTCAACTCCGCACTACTCACCGGAGAAAAATCAAGAACTCTCAACAACTCAGCAACATCAACATGCTTTGGAGTAAGCCCTCCACGCAGTACATTGTCTGAGTTTGCCATAATTTCCACTGCCATACCACTGAGGTATGCATGAAGATTTCCAGCCGGAAGATAAAGACCATCACCAGGATTCAACGTAACTCGGTTAAGTAAGAGCGCACCTAGCACACCGGCATCACCCTGGTAACTCTCACCAAGCTCCACTGTGGTCTGCACTTCAGCAGAAAATCTCCGCTGTCCTTGTGCAAGATAATCAATACAACCAGCAATCACCTTGGGTAACAAAGCATCCAGAGTTGGCCGCGGTAAAGTGATCCAAGTCGTAAATAATGCACGCAGGCCATCAGAATCCGGCTGCCCAACAAGAAGTTCGACATAAGGTGCCAATTCAGGAATCGCCAATGCCCTCAATAAATCAATCGTTTCCGACGGCTGCCGGAAACCCGCAAGCGCTTCAAACTGAGTGAGAGCAACAACAAGCTCCGGCTTATGGTTGTTATCTCGATAATTTCGAGTATTCGAATCAAGAGGAACCTTTAGCTCTTCCTCACGCGCAAACCCTTCAAGAGCTTGTTGTGCGCTCGGGTGAGCCTGCAAAGAAAGCGGTTCCTCAGCCGCTAAAACCTTCAGCAGAAAAGGTAATTGGTCCCCAAAATTACGATGACAGCGATCCCCGAGCTGGGTTATCGGGGATTCAGAAAGTAACTCTATAAGCGGTTTCTTTACCCCATCAGTAACGAGCTGCGCTGAATCTGCGTGATGCGCCCCAAACCATAATTCTGCTTCAGGATGAGGCGAAGGAACACTGCGTCCCATTAATTGAGCAATTGCGGTCCGCGAACCCCAGGCATAGGTGCGAATAGCCCCCTGCAAGATATTCATGCGTCACCACCGACTATCTGTAGATATACCGCTGCCAGCTCTGCTCTTAATTCCAAAACCATCAATTGCTCTAGTTCAGTTGTCTCCATTATTACCCGAGGAGCACCAACCCCTAGAAGGGCAGTGGAGTCCAGGTAACCAGAAGTTAGCTCTGGTTCTGCGGCTTCTTCTACTGTCACAAACTCCACACTCGCGGCAACTGAAGCGCTACGCCGCTCCACTAAATCACGTTGCTCAGTAGTGCTGAATAAAAAAACCCGAAGCGGTAATTGATGTTGTGGCCCATCAAATTGTTCATCGTGGAAGAGCGGGTCAAGTGCGCAGGAGCCTGCTTTGCGACTACCCGTTGACAGCATAGTTGGCGATGCGGACAACACTTCAGAAAGACTGAGAGTCGATGACGCTATGCTCGCTTGTCTCATCAGAAAGGCCGAGCACTGTACTGAAAGTGCAACCGTCCCTGAAGTGTCGCCTGAAAAAATCACCCGGTGTTTGAGCATACTTGCCGCCAAAAGCTTGGCTGGATTACGAAAAACTTCTCGACTTGGATGACTGCGTACCGCTTCACGATCGAGTGCATCGGCAAGCTGAGAAAAATCTAACTGTCCAATGAAATTTTGATCTTCCTCTACCGTGGCAAGCGTAGCCAAAATTGCCGTAGCATAACCCAGAAAACTAAAGGCCTCGGGAACAGAAATTCGCGACTCGAGGACAATAACTCGACCAGCACCAGCCTCCCTCAATGGTCCCTCATAGGGAGCGGACACAACAACTTCCGCCCCTCTGCGAACCCCCAGCGCCACCGAATTGACTAGCTCAGGGTCACCAGCATCGTGCCCAACAACCATAATAAGATCAAGTGCTCCAGCCCAGGTCGGTGTCGTAGAACTAATCACCAGCGGCACGCTACATCGAGAGCTTACAGCTGCGCTAACAAAAATGGCAGCTCGAGTGGCCATTCCTTTTGCCGCCACTATGATCAAACTTCTAGGTCTAAACTGCGCAATAGTTGCAAGCACACCTTCAGAAATCGCGGCAGCGATCGATCTTACCTGGGCACCAGCAAGAGCACAGGCACGCAAATGCGCCTCACTATCAGCAGCTAAAAGAGCTTCCCCATCGTCCAGATCGACGAATGTGGTAACCACCGTCACGAGCTTGCATCCGAATCTTCGGGGTTGCTGATGAGTGCAATTATTTCACCAACAATACGCTCTACTTCTTCTTCGGTTCGAGCCTCGACATTAAGCCGGAGTAGTGGTTCAGTATTAGATGCACGGAGATTAAACCAAGCCCCCTCAGGCAAGTTCACAGTCACACCATCGAGCCGATCCACTGATTCTGAACGATCAGAAAAAGCAGCGAGTACCAGATCTGTCGCCGAAACAGCGTCAGCAACAGTCGAATTAATTTCACCTGAAGCTGCGTATCGCTCGTAGGCAGCCATAAGCTCCGATAGTGGTCGTTCTTGTTCCCCCAAAGCGGCTAAAACATGCAGGGCCGCAAGCATCCCCGAATCTGCTCCCCAAAATGACCGGAAGTAGTAATGCGCAGAATGCTCCCCACCAAAAACCGCTCCCGTTTCTGCCATTTCTTGTTTTATAAAAGAATGACCAACCCTGGTCCGCACTGGAGTCCCACCCAATTCAACAACTAACTCGGGCACAGCTTTTGAAGTAATGAGGTTATGTATAATAACCGCCCCTGGCTCTTTCGAAAGCTCCCTACTAGCGACTAAGGCGGTAACCGCAGAAGGCGAAACCGGTTCCCCCCGTTCATCAACGACAAAACACCGGTCGGCATCTCCGTCAAAGGCAAGCCCAATATCAGCACCGGTCTGACGGACATAAGCTTGCAAATCCACCAAGTTTTTAGGGTCCAAGGGATTAGCTTCATGATGCGGAAAACTGCCGTCAAGTTCAAAAAACAACGGCTTAATAGTTAAGGGTAGGGGACCAAGCACTGCAGGAACCGTATGCCCGCCCATACCATTACCAGCATCAACTGCAACTACCAGTTCTCTAATCTTCCGTAGATCAACCAAATCACGCAAAAATGTTCCGTAGTCATCAAGCAGTTCTTCCCGGCTAACGGAGCCCATGCGACCACTAAAAACAGGAACGCCGTTAATCACCTCATCAGCGATACGAGCAAGACCAGTACTCTGCCCTACCGGTTTTGCGCCGGCTCGACACAATTTGATGCCGTTATATTTTGCTGGATTATGACTGGCGGTGAACATAGCCCCCGGGCAGTCCAACACCCCTGAGGCGTAGTACAGCTGATCCGTGGAAGCTAGACCGATATGCACCACACCCACCCCCTGCTCGATAACCCCCTGAGCAAAGGCCTCAGCCAGCTCTGGAGAGGAAGCCCGCATATCGTGACCGATAACTATTTTTGTTGCAGCAGGTTGTTCGTCGCGAACCAGACGAGCAAAAGACCCACCAACATCACGAACAAAATCTGAATCGATTTGATCGCCAACAACACCACGGACGTCATAAGCCTTAATAACAGCATTAACAGTATCTGCGAGGCGTACCACGGATCAAACTCCTGACATGTCTTGGACGGTGCAATGCCAGCCTAGTGCAGAAAAGTCATCAATAGGTGCTGACTTAGCTACAAGCAGGTCAGTCCACTGGATCAGGCAGTACCCGCAAGTGCCCACGTCGGCCTGCACGCGGGGTTAACGTGGCTAGCTTCTGAGTGTGTTCAGAAACTGCCTCTACCCTAGCGAGCGCTGGACCAGGCTGCTCCCTGGCACCATTACGTTGCGCCTCGCGGACAGCCTCCGCCAAGGCGGTCAAGTCATCATCCTCGGTTACCAAAGTCGAAAACTCGCCTTCGTACCGAACGAGCTCCCAACCTTTAGGGGCGGTAATACGACTAGCGTGTTCCTCGCATAAATCCCACGAATGTGGCTCAGCCGTCAAAGCAAGCGGACCTACCACCGCAGTGGAGTCGTTATAGACAAACGTCAACGTGGCTATAGCCGGATTCTTACACCCAGGCCTGCAGCAACGGCGGACGGATTTCACAACTACTGAGGCTAGCGTGAAACATGCCAACAGCATGGATGGACACGCCCATACCCGGCCAGAGCCTATAGTGACGGTTTATGACG
Source organism: Mycobacteriaceae bacterium (assembly GCA_051646185.1). Classification (GTDB taxonomy): domain Bacteria; phylum Actinomycetota; class Actinomycetes; order Mycobacteriales; family Mycobacteriaceae; genus JBOFCS01. The sequence goes on from JBOFCS010000137.1 coordinate 9,254, forward strand.
GAAGCTTTACCTACCCCTAATCACAGCAAGCGGGTGATCAGTTCACGGGCCGCCGAACGCCGAGGACGCGGCATTCGCACGACTGTACTTCCACCAAGTGTGCCTGCTTGGCAAAGCCGATCGGCACGGTTCGACGCATTAGCACTAGAAGCATTAAGCCCAATTGACGCACTCTGGCATGACCAGCTCACCAAAGTTGACATTGCAGTCGATGAAGTTCCACGGCTGCACGCGCACAACCCGGAATCAATTGAATGGCCACGGGAAATTACCGCGGATGGGCCTGTCCCCCTTGCTCGATTAATACCAGCTGGGGTCGATAGAAATGGCAACACCACACGAGCTCGAATCGTATTGTTTCGCAAACCTATTGAACTTCGCGCAAAGAAGGAGGACGAGCTCACCGGGTTGCTTCATGAAATTTTGGTGCAACAAATCGCAAGCTACCTGGAGCTTGATCCGTCAGTGATTGATCCAGATCTTACCGAGGGATAGTTACCAAGACTGGCCTACACTAGACAATGCCTCGCTTTAACCGACGACGCTCACGCTCCGATAGACCTCCCCAAATGCCAAACCTTTCGTCATTGGCCAAGGCATACTCAAGGCATTCGTCTCTAACTTCACAACCCAGGCAAATTCGCTTCGCTTCCCGAGTTGAACCGCCTTTTTCGGGGAAAAAGGCTTCCGGATCGGTTTGCGCGCATAGTGCACGTTCTTGCCATTGATCTTCAATTTCTTCGAACATCTCATCAAAACCGAGCGGCACTAGCCTCAATAGTGTGCGCGACTCTTCTTTGCTAGAACCGCCGTTAGTGCTGAGCATTGCACTCAAAGCCGAATCAGCGTGCGGCTCGTCGCCTAGGTTGTCGAAATCATCATCAATCTCATCCCGTTCTAAGGGCATCGTTCCGCCTCCTAACCTGTTAGTTGCGCAGTGTTCATGGTCATGGTCATTTACTGCCAGCTCGCTTAGATATTCGAACACATGATCGAACCTCTATTTGGTGCAATAACTTTCACTCCCGGCAAACACTAAATGACATACCTGTGATTAGACACGTCGAATACAGCCCAGGTCAAGCCGAACGGCAAAATCCTTTACCATCCGATTAAGAAAAAACCGGTCGGCGACACGACTCCGTGTTACAGATGTGACAAAAAGAAACAAAAAAATTCTTCCACGACCGCCGCCTCGGCAGGCCTACGTTCGCTTGTCCAGCACGCCATGAATCACCATAAAATCCGCTAAAAAGCACCATTGACATTGTGTTTTAATTCCTGGCCACACACTGGACAATGACTTAGCAGGCCTGGCTGGGAGGCGATCGGCGCTCGTAAAAATTTCCGACTAGGCTTATATCGTGAAAATCACGGTTTTAGTAGGCGGGGTAGGCGGCGCCCGGTTCCTTCAGGGCGTACAAAAGCTCCTCAATATCACTGCTGGCAAACCACAGCCAAGCAGCAACACCCCCGATAGTGCCATCACCGCGATAGTTAATGTTGGCGATGATGCCTGGCTGCACGGCCTGCGGATCTGCCCAGACCTTGATACATGCATGTACACCTTGGGCGGCGGCATTGATCGTGCACGTGGCTGGGGTCACGCCAATGAAACATGGAACGCCAAAGAAGAACTTGCTAAGTACGGTGCAACACCCGACTGGTTTGGGCTTGGTGATCGCGATTTGGCAACCCACCTCATCCGCAGTCAAATGCTCCGTGCCGGTTACCCACTTTCTGCGGTTACCGAAGCACTCTGCGACCGCTGGCAACCGGGAATTGCGCTGTTACCAGCGACTGACGACAGATGCGAAACCCATGTAGTCATTACGGACCCTGCCGATAACGAACAACGGGCCATACATTTTCAAGAGTGGTGGGTACGCCATCGTGCTCAAGTTCCCACTCACGGTTTCGCTCAGGTTGGAGCAGAACAAGCAACCCCAGGACCCGGAGTTCTTGAAGCAATCCATTCCGCTGATGTGATTTTGATTGCACCATCAAATCCGGTAGTTAGCATTGGAGCAATTCTGTCAATCCCAGGATTACGCGGCGCCTTACGCACCACCCCAGCACAAGTAATCGGAATCTCCCCGGTCATTGCCGGAAAACATTTACGCGGGATGGCCGACGAATGTCTACAGGCCATTGGGGTAGAAACCAGTGCCGAAGCAATAGCACAGCACTATGGTTCCCGACAAGAAACTGGCATTCTTGATGGCTGGCTCATTTCTCCAGGCGATCATGCCCAAGTATCTGGACTAGCAACAAAAGCCGTACCGCTGTTGATGACAACCCCAGAAGCAACTGCTGAGATGGTTAGATCAGCACTGGAACTAGCGGGAATTACTAGGCTATGAACACTCGTCCAGACCACGCCGCCCCGGCTTCAATAGAAATTATTCCCATCACTGGGCTCCCTGAGTTTCGTCCAGGTGTTGATCTCGCCCGAACTTTAGCTGCAACAGCCCCTTGGCTTAGCGATGGTGATGTCCTAGTAGTCACCAGCAAGATAATCTCCAAGATTGAAGGACGGATCGTTTCCGCACCTATCGATCGTGAGCAACGAGATACTTTACGCCGCAAGCTTGTTAACCAAGAGTCGGTAAGAGTTTTGGCTCAGAAAGGCCGCACTCTTATCACCGAGAATAGGTTGGGCATAGTCCAAGCCGCTTCCGGAGTTGATGGATCAAATGTTGATCCGCAGGAACTGGCTCTACTGCCCACCAATCCCGATGCCAGCGCGGCACAACTTCGCTCCGACTTAGCCGCATTACTGGGGATTAATCTCGCTGTCGTCATTACTGACACGATGGGCAGAGCTTGGCGAGTTGGTCAAATTGATGCAGCAATCGGCGCCGCCGGACTATCAGTCTTACACCCCTATGCCGGAACTCTTGACGCTCAGGGAAATGATCTCCTGGTAACTGAGATTGCCGTAGCAGACGAAATCGCTGCCGCTGCTGATTTAGTCAAAGGAAAGCTAGGGTCGATCCCTATTGCTGTAGTCAGAGGCCTTGATCCCCAAGAGAACTCTTCAACTGCGCAAGATCTCATACGGGTGGGGGAAGATGATTTATTCTGGCTTGGCACCAGTGAAGCGATCGCATTGGGCCGCAGACAGGCCCTGCTCTTGAGACGCTCAGTGCGTGAATTTTCAGATATACCAGTGGAACCGGAAAAAATATCCGCAGCACTCACCGAAGCCCTTACCGCGCCAGCACCTCATCACACTCGGCCGGTGAGATTCGTGTGGTTGAAAACAAACGCTATTCGCCAAGAACTTCTTGAAAAAATGCGCAGCCAATGGAAGGCCGAATTAGCTGCTGATGGAAAAACTACGGAACAAATTAAACACAAAGTAGCCAAAGGTCAAATATTATTTGATGCACCAGAAGTAGTCATTCCCTTTATGGTTCCAGATGGCGCACACCACTATCCAGACCAAGATAGAACCACTGCAGAACACACCATGTTTACGGTTGCGGCTGGTGCGGCAGTACAAGGATTATTAGTGGCCCTGGCTGTACGGGAATTAGGTAGTTGCTGGATTGGATCGACAATTTTCACCCCAGAATTAGTTCGAAAAGAACTTAACTTGCCCCAAGGCTGGGAGCCACTCGGCGCAATCGCCCTAGGCTACCCCATTCAGCCTTTGGAACCGCGAAATCCAGGTGCGTCAAAAGAATTGATACTTGAGCTGTGAGCCAACTCCATCATTCCACCGTTGCAAACTTGCAGGCATGGTGTCCACCAAATCCACATCAGGATGCTTTGCGACATACTATGCTGGCCTTCCTTGATTCTGCACCCGAAGGCTGTCTACGCAAAAATGTTGCTGGGCATATCACAGCTTCTTCATTGGTACTCAACAGTCGTGCCGACCAGGTGTTGCTTACCTTGCATCCAAGAGTAGGACGATGGATTCAGCTTGGTGGTCACTGCGAACCTAGCGATACCTCCATAATTGACGCGGCTTTGCGTGAAGCTCAAGAGGAATCTGGGATTTCAGATTTATATATCGATCCCATCATTCTCGCTTTACACACTCATCCCATTATCTGTTCGCTGGGCAAGCCCACTAGACATCTTGATGTGAGATTTCTCATCATCGCTCCGGAAGACGCTAAAATTTTGTGCAGCAATGAATCTGAAGATTTACAGTGGTGGCCAATAGACCAGCTACCTGAAAATGCAGAAGCCGATACTCTCATTGAACTGGTTAAACTTGCACAGCAACGACTGCATCAGTAATGCGAAGCTATCACTTATTCGAAGTCAAGGACATCAATTGGGGGTAGCGCGGTGCTATCTCATCTCCAGAAGACACCCCTCTAACCCGGCGGCCAATCCACGGTAGCAAAAACTCTTTTGCCCATAAGAGATCTTCTTTACGCGAAGAAGCAGGCTTTTCAGCACCTTCTGAGACAAAGGCACGAGAGTTAAGATCTGTAGCCACTCCTAAAACTGATAGGACCTCCTCCGCCATCCGAATATGTCCAGCAGCGGACATATGTAGTCGATCAAAATCCCACATCCGCGCGTCTTGATAGTCACGCATACGCCAAAAATCCACAATTTTGGCACCGTGCAAGTCAGCAAGTTCACGGACTAGTTCATTGTAAATTGCAAAACGCCCTCGCAATTTACCAAAAACCAGGGCATTGACAGGATCGCTTGCAGTCCAAATTAATACGGTGGATCCAGTGGTAGTAAACTTCTGAATCAGCTGAGAATAACTATCCATCAGAGAAGCAAAGTCAACTTTTGGTCGCAGTAGATCATTACCGCCGGCGTACACCGTCACCAAATCTGGTTTTAATTCCAGCGCTGGAATAAGTTGCTCGTCAACCACTTGTCCAAGAAGTCTGCCTCGGACAGCCAAATTAGCATACTGAAAGTTAGGATTGCGTTCGGAAAGCACTTCCGCAACGCGATCTGCCCACCCTCGTAATCCATTTGGTCGTTGGAGATCATTATCTCCGACCCCCTCCGTAAACGAATCGCCTAGTGCAACAAATCGACTGAAACTAGACATCTGTAGAAAACCTCACACCACCGTCGGGTAAAGTCACTCCAGGCCATACTCGAGCACCACGGAGTAGTTCACAGCGAGCACCAATATCGGCACCGTCACCAATCACGGCATCTCGTATCAAGGCCCGCGGCCCCACCCGAACACCAAACCCAATGATAGAACGCTCAATCACTGCCCCCGCTTCAACTTTGGCACCGTCAAAAACTACCGCACCATCAAGCCGGGCCCCTGCCCCGATTTCAACTCCACGACCCAGTACCGTACCACCGATAAGTACGGCACCCGGAGAAACTGAAGCCCCATCGTGAACTAACGATTCGCCGCGTTGCCCGGCTAATGCCGGCGAAGAAGCGATTCCTCGAACTAAATCTGCCGAGCCATGTACAAAATCCTCGGGCGTTCCCATATCTCGCCAATAGGAACTATCGACATAGCCAAAAACCCTTGCACCACTAGACAATAGGCCTGGAAATACTTCTCGCTCTACAGAAACCTCGCGGTCCTGTGGGATTGCTTCAATAATTTCCCGGTTAAAAACATAACACCCAGCATTAATTTGATCGGTTGGTGGGTCTTGGGTTTTCTCTAAGAAAGCAGTGACCCGACCATCAGATTCGGTTGGCACACAACCAAAAGCCCGAGGATTTCCCACCCGCACCAAATGCAAAGTGACATCAGCATTATTGCTAGCATGGGAATCAAGCACCAAACCCAAATCTGCTCCGCTAAGCACATCACCATTAAAAACCATAGCCGTGTCATGCCTGAGAGCACTAAAAACATTTCGAATTCCGCCGCCGGTACCTAGCGGTTCCTCTTCAATCACGTACTCCACTTCAAGACCAAACGCCGAGCCGTCACCAAAATAATCCTCAAATACTTCAGACTTATACGAGGTACCTAAAACCACGTGGGTAATACCTGCACTCTTAATCCGAGAAAGCAAATGGGTAAGAAACGGCAACCCGGCTGTGGGAAGCATGGGTTTGGGCGCAGAAAGAGTAAGCGGCCTAAGACGGGTTCCCTTACCGCCAACAAGGATTACTGCATCAGTTTTTGCTGCAAGTGGACTAGTCATCGGTACTCCCCTGTTCGCGTTTTTTTATGGCGGCACGTACTGCAAATTTACTTCGCGTAGCTAATCCAATCTTAAGCGCCACCCTTAACGGTGCCTGCCATCGGGCACTATGTCGATCGGCTTGAAACCGGTAAGCACTCTGGTGGTGTGCCGGCAGCATCACCTCAGGATGTCGACCAGCAG
>JBOFCS010000173.1:0-11995 GCA_051646185.1 Mycobacteriaceae bacterium
ATCTGGCAAGGCTCGTCCCACAGCATATGATGCGCCGTTTGTACTACACGGCAACCAATGTTGACGCCCAAACCCTGCTGCATTTTGGGTCAATACATGAGGTCGTGCCCCGCGACGAACTAGATGACGCCGCATTAAAGGTTGCTAGAGAGATTGCCGCCAAAGATACTCGCGTTATCCGCAAGGCAAAAGAAGCCATCAATCTTATTGATAACCAAGATGTGCACGCAAGTTACCGACTTGAACAGGGCTTTACTTTTGAACTTAATCTAGCGGGAATCGCCGATGAACATCGTGATGAATTTGTTGCCACCGGTAAGCCGCGTAGCAATTCCACTGAGAAGACTGTCAACAAGACCTAAGGAACAGCATATGCGAAATAAGCTCAGCACTGTGGATGCCGCTGTGTCCGAACTGGAAAGTGGGATGACCATCGGAATCGGCGGATGGGGTTCCAGGCGTAAGCCCATGGCTCTAGTCCGGGCGCTACTGCGGTCCCCTATCACTGATCTGACTATCGTGAGCTACGGTGGCCCTGATATCGGATTACTTTGTTCAGCAGGAAAAGTCAGCAAAGCCTATTACGGCTTTGTTTCCCTTGACTCGTCCCCTTTTTACGATCCATGGTTTGCCCAAGCCAGATTATCCGGAAAACTGACGGTCCGAGAAATGGATGAGGGAATGCTCAAGTGTGGCCTCCAAGCTGCCGCAGCACGGCTTCCTTTTTTGCCGATTCGAGCCGGATTAGGTTCCGATGTAACCAATTTTTGGGAAGGTGAACTAACCACTGTCACCTCTCCCTACCCCCTACAAGACGGAAACCAAGAAACTCTCATCGCAATGCCCGCCCTCAAGCTAGATGCCGCATTTGTGCATATGAATCTTGCTGATAAACAAGGTAATGCGGCTTATACTGGAGTGGATCCCTACTTCGATGATCTGTTCTGTTTAGCCGCAGAAAAAAGATATCTCACCGCCGAGCGAATTGTCGATACCACTGATCTTATTAGATCTGTTCCACTACAATGTCTTTTGATTAATCGCATGATGGTGGACTCAGTCATTGAAGCCCCCAATGGTGCGCATTTTACACTGGCCGGAGAAAGCTACGGTCGTGATGAAAAATTTCAACGCCATTATGCTGAATCAGCAAAATCCCCGGAGTCCTGGCAAGTTTTTGTCAACACCTTTTTATCTGGGAGCGAGCAGGACTACCAGAATGCAGTAATAGCTTTCAGTGAAAAATCTTTACAGAAAGATTCGGGGTCAACAGATCAGGTAACAGGAAAGAAAAACTAATGGGAAACATCACTCGCGCTGAATACTGCGCCGTTGCCTGCGCTGAAATATTTTCCGGTGCAGGAGAAATCATGGCGAGTCCAATGGCAACACTACCTAGCATTGGTGCCCGACTCGCCAAACTTACCACTGAGCCGGATCTTCTCCTCTCTGATGGCGAAGCCCTATTTCTCTCTGAAATAACCGCGATTGGCAGCGCAGCAGCCATCGAAGGTTGGATACCCTTTCATAGAGTCTTTGATGTAGTTGCCTCAGGAAAACGTCACGTAGTTATGGGGGCCAATCAAATTGATCAATTTGGCAACCAAAACCTCTCAGCATTTGGACCACTTCAGCAACCAACCCGGCAAATGTTTGGTGTGCGTGGAGCCCCCGGTAACAGTATTAACCACGCCACCAGCTATTGGGTTGGCAATCACACAAAGCGGGTTTTTAGCCGTTCCGTTGATGTTGTCTGCGGTATTGGCTACGATAAAATTGATCCTGCCAATCCCGCATTTAGATTCCACCATCTCCATCGAGTGGTCTCCAACCTTGGGGTATTTGACTTCACCGGACCAGGGCATCGAATGCGAGTCATTTCACTTCATCCTGGGGTCACCGTCGAAGATCTAACCCACAATACCTCTTTTGAACTAGCCGGGTTATCTCAAGCAACCGTTACCAGGGAGCCCACTGCCGAAGAATTGCATTTCATTCGCAATGTCATTGATCCACAATGTTTTCGCGACAAGGAAGTAGCGGTATGAAAACACTGAAAACCGCATTTACTGAGTTGGTTGGGGTTACTCATCCGGTAGTCCAAACCGGAATGGGCTGGGTTGCTGGACCCCAATTAGTCGCAGCCACCGCTGAGGCTGGTGGATTAGGCATTCTAGCTTCGGCAACAATGACTTATCGAGAGCTCGCAACTGCTATCGAAAAAACCAAGAAGGCAACCAGCAGACCTTTTGGAGTGAACATCAGAGCAGATGCTTCCGATGCTATGGAACGAATCGAGCTACTAATCCAAGAAAAAATAAAAGTCGCATCCTTTGCCTTAGCACCCAAACCTGAGCTGATTGAAAAACTTAAAGCTGCAGGGATAGTTGTCATTCCTTCAATTGGCGCAGCCAAACACGCTCGCAAAGTCGCGAATTGGGGTGCAGATGCAGTTATTGTCCAGGGTGGAGAAGGAGGTGGGCATACCGGTCCGGTCGCGACCACTTTGCTGCTACCTTCGGTTCTTGATGCGGTCGATATTCCCGTCGTTGCTGCGGGTGGATTTTTTGATGGCCGCGGACTAGCTGCAGCATTGTCCTATGGAGCCGCAGGCGTTGCTATGGGCACTCGTTTCCTACTCACCCAAGAAAGCACGGTTCCTGATGCGGTTAAACAGACTTATTTAGCCAAAGGACTTGGCGATACTATCGTCTCAACTCGAGTTGATGGAATGCCGCACCGGGTGCTCCGCACCGAACTTGTTAACCAACTCGAAAGCTCCTCCAAAGCTAGAGGATTTTTTGCCGCCGTACTTAATGCCCAAAAGTTTAAGAAGATATCCAGGATGACCTGGAAAACAATGCTCACTGACGGCTTGGCCATGCGTCATGGAAAAGAATTAACCTGGGCACAGGTACTCATGGCAGCAAATACCCCAATCTTACTGCGTGCCGGTCTTGTTGACGGTAACACTACTGCTGGAGTGCTGGCCTCCGGTCAGGTTGTTGGCCTACTCAATGACTTACCAACCTGTGCTGAGTTAATCTCTAGTATCATTGCTGACGCGATAAGCCAAATCGAATCCTCTGCAACTCTAGTCCGGTAATGCGATTAGCAATTTGAAGGAGCAGGTAGTCCACTAAAACGGTCTTTGAGATACTGCAGAACACCTGGAAGACCCCCGAGCGCAGCAGTTAAATGATCTGGACTCCAAATAATTTCAGACTGAACTGCCACACCAGCATTGCAGTAGCGTCGCATAGTCGCAGTAAGTGAATCAACCGGAATAAGCGAATCCGTTGCCGAGTGCCATTCATAGATTGGAGCGTTAGGAATCCCCGGATAGTCTTCTACGCTGTTTTCCGCGAGAACAGCTTTAACACTTGGACTCTCTAATACCGAATAGCCATCCGTAATATCAGTAACGTCAGCTAGTTTCCACCCTGCCCCCGCCGCAAGAATCTCATTAGTGCAAGCGTTAACCATTTTATCTCGCAGTTGCTTACCAAACTGATTTAGCTGTGCACTAATCGATAATCGATCTGGATACTCGCGTTCCAGCCCAAGGGCCGCAGCCATCGCCAATCCAAATGCGGGATGGGAATTTTCACCTAATCCTTTTGCCATAAGACCAATACTTAGCGGTGCACCACCATAAGCGCTTCCCACCAAAGTTAGTTCAGGAGCATAACTTGCAGCTAGTCCGGCTGCCATAGCTGTAGCCATACCACCCCCAGAATAACCCACCATTGCAACTGGACTATCAGCAAGGGCAAGGGCAGTAAAGTTTTTAGCAGCTCTAATCCCATCGAGGGTGATCTGACCGCCCAGTCGAGCCGCACCATAGGAACTATGTGGCCCCAGATGATCTGGGATAGCAATTGACCAACCCATTTGCAAAGCTGCGTTAAGAGCTGGGGCCTCTCTAATAACAAGATTAGGGTCAGATGTGTAAAGCGTACGCGAAGGGGCGCACTCTAGACCTAGACCATTAATGATGTGTTGATAACTCAGCAACGGGCGTCCAGGAAGCGCCGACCGAGGCGAAAGCACTGTTGTGACTGCGGCAATCGGTTTCCCAGCAGAATTAGTGGAGCGGTATTGAAGCTGAATCGCATCCGTATCAAGAAAAAAAGCCGGCGCAGGTACTTGGCGCGCCTTAAGAACCTCACCTGGCTTACTACTCGGAGAGCTAACATCATCTACATAAAACCGATCAGGCAGTGGAGCAGGGTAGATAACTTGTTCAGCCTGAGCGGATCCAGTCACTAGTACCGTTGTTGCAATAGCACAAGCTACAGCGATAGTAATGCTTTTAAACCGAGACATTGTATCCTCACCATCGCCTATTTTGACCAATTAATCACGGGATTCTATGACACCAGCTTAAGTTATACAAACCGGTATTAATCAAAAGAAGTTGATGCTCATCAGAGGCGTTCAATAATTGTCACATTGGCCGTTCCGCCGCCTTCACACATGGTCTGCAGGCCATACCGCCCACCAGTTCGTTCAAGTTCGCACAGCATGGTGGAAAACAGCTTTGCACCTGAAGCTCCCAAAGGATGCCCTAATGCGATCGCACCACCGTTGATATTAACTTTTTCTAGATCAGCATTAAGCTCTTTAGACCAGGCCAGTACTACCGAGGCAAAAGCCTCATTGATCTCAATGACATCAATATCTTTCATGGTAAGACCCGCCTTTTCTAAGGCATATTTGGTAGCCGGAATTGGGGCGCTCAACATAAGAATCGGATCACTACCTCTGGCGCTGATATGATGAATCCTGGCTCTCGGTGTTAAATTATGAATTTTAACCGCGCCCTCCGAAGCAATAATCGTGGCACTTGCCCCGTCAGCTATTTGACTCGCCAGAGCTGCGGTATGACTGCCTTCTTCGCGAAGAGTTTTTAATGCAGCCATTTTTTCTAAACTAGTCTCACGAGGACATTCATCGGCTCGAAACTGATTTACTGAAATTATCTCCCGATCAAAACGACCCTCGGCTATTGCCGTAAGCGCACGTTGATGACTAGCAAGGGCAAACTCTTCCATTTCCAGCCGAGATACCTTCCAACGATCTGCGATCATATCTGCACCTGAAAATTGTGAAACCTCTTGATTACCATACCTTTTCTGCCATCCAACAGATCCTAAAAATGGGTTGGTAAATCCAAATTGTTCAGCAACTACCATCGCTGAACCAATCGGAATCATACTCATATTTTGGACCCCACCAGCAATCATGAGCTCTGAAGTTCCACTCATCACTGCCTGCGCGGCAAAATGAATTGCTTGTTGACTAGAACCACACTGCCGGTCAACGGTTACCCCAGCAATGCTCTCTGGATACCCGGCCGCAAGCCATGCAGTACGAGCAATATTTCCAGCTTGCGGCCCGATTGCATCAACACACCCAAAAATAACATCGTCAATTTCATTGACATCTATACTGTTACGCTCGATAACCGATTTTATTACTGTTGCACCTAAATCAGCTGGATGGACATCAGCTAACGATCCGCCACGACGACCTACAGCTGTGCGCACTGCATCAATAATATATGCCTCAGACATATCGAACTCTCTTCTTATTTCGGTAATGGATTATTGAGTGGTAATGCCGTCAAGAACGATGCTCAAGTACTGTTGGGCCACCGCCGTCGAAGTCAACACTCCACCTGGCTGATACCAACGCACAGCAACCCACACCGTGTCACGAATAAATCGATACACAAGCTCTACGTCGAGGTCTGGCCTAAAACTGCCATCGTTAATACCCGACTGTAAGGCTTGCACCCATAGCTGACGAAATTCAATATTTCTGTCAGAAATATAGGAAAATCTTTGTTGTGTCACTAATCTTTTAGCTTCATCTTGATAAATCGCAACCTGCGCATGCCGCTGATCGATAGCATCAAAAGAGGCTGTTATGAGTTTTTCCAAAGTTTTTCGAGCGCTTAATTTTTCATTAACGATAGAATGATACTGGTCGAACAAATCATCAAGAAAATCGCGTAATAACTCATCTACGATTGATTCTTTGGAGTCAAAATGATGATAAAGACTACCCGAAAGTATCCCTGCTGCATCAGCTATATCCCGCACTGTAGTAGCTCGAAGACCATTTTTGGCAAACATCACCGCGGCGATGCCCAGCAACTCAGATCGCCTGCGTGAAGTGCCCGCATTCTCCGTGCTCTGCTTATCACTAGCTGTCACTGCATCCGCTCCTGAAAATCGTCATAGAAAACATCATCCTATCAACCAAGCACTTGTTAGGCTACTGCATATGCGTTCAAGGACCAGTCCAGTCTGCTTAACCAAGGCTTTAGTTGTGGGAGCCTCTGGCGGCATTGGGTCAGCAATAACTACCACTCTTACCGCAAGAAAAGTAACAGTGGCAACAACATATCGAAGCAGACCGCTAAGCAACCAACACACTTGGCAATTAGATGTAACCAACTTTGATCAAGTACGCAGCGTCATAGCCGCAGTCACCAAAAACCTTGATGGCCTCGACTGCCTAATTTATGCAGCTGGACCCCTGATTCCCATGTCTCATCTCTCAAGCATTGCGCCGGAAACCTATGCCCAACATCTCCAGATCGAAGCGACAGGCTTTTTTGCAGTCGTTTCCGCCGCTCTACCCGCACTCCGCACTAGTGGCGGTAATGTCGTAGCCATTAGCACGGCCGCCACCGATCGTTATCCAGTCCGGGATGGACTCTCAACTGGAACTAAAGGGGCAGTGGACCAATTGATTCGCGCCTTCGCTGCTGAGGAAGGACGATTTGGGGTCCGGTTTAATGCCGTTGGACCCGGGATGCTCACCGCAGGCATGGCTGAAACCTTAATTACCAGTGGGCAACTTGATTCGGCGGCGCTCACTCAGGCCAGGGGCAATATTGCGTTACGTCGTTTCGGCTCGGCACAGGATATCGCTGAAGCTGCATGTTTTTTGGCCAGTGATGCAGCTAACTACATCACTGGCCAAAAACTTAATGTTGACGGTGGGTTCAGCATCTAGTCGGCCGCTCACCTCAAGCATGTTGACTTGAGACTGAGATTACTTCCCCAGTAAGGTAGCTCGAATAATCACTGGCCAAAAAGGCAATCGTTGATGCAATTTCCCAAGGCTCAGCAGCTCGACCAAATGCCTCCTCGGAAGATAGCTGATCAAGCAACTCCCCAGAAGTCACCTTGGCGAGAAACTCGTGTTTGGCAATGCTCGGCGCCACCGCATTTATTCGCACTCCAAATTCAGTCGCTTCCACTGCGCTGCATCGAGTCAACGCCATAACCCCAGCTTTAGCTGCCGCATAATGGGCTTGACCATACTGAGCGCGCCAACCAAGTACACTGGCATTATTGATAATCACTCCCCCGTGCCCAGCCCTGCGAAAATAGTTGAGAGCAGACCTAGTGCATCGAAAAGTACCGTTGAGGGTAACATCGAGCACTCTGTCCCACTGATCATCAGTCATATCAACCACTGGGGTTTCACCACCTAGTCCGGCATTATTGACCAACACATCAATGCGACCGAACTTCTTCTCGGACAAGGAAATCAGGGATTCTATCTGTTCAGAGCTAGTAACATCACACACCCCAGTCTCCACCCTACCTAAGCCGCTTTCGCTCAGTTCCAACCGAGTTTGCTCCAATCGACGCTCATGCCAATCAGAGATCATCACATCAGCACCTTCCGCCAAAACGCGACGTGCAGTTGCTGAACCGATACCCGTACCAGCGGCTGCGGTAATCACAACAACCCGCCCCTGTAACAATCCGTGCCCTGGGATTTCTTGTGGGGCAATAGAAAGTTGACTTTTCATAGCCTTACCTCTCTGGGAAGTCCGAGCACCCGCTCGGCAATAATATTTCTCTGAACCTCATTCGAACCACCATAAATTGTGTCCGCTCGAGTAAACAGATACAGCCGCTGCCACTGATCAAGCTCACCCTTATCGGCAAACATCGCTGGTGCACCAATAACTTCCATTGCTAAGTCACCCAAACTTCGGTGCCAATTTGCCCATAACAGCTTTGAGATATTGGCTTGGCCTCCGGCACCACTGGCATCGTTACTAGCAGATCGCAAAGTACTTACTGCATAAGCTCTCATCGCTTTAAGCCCAACCCATGCTCGGGTCAACTTATCCCGAATAATCGGGTCATCCACGGTACCATTAGCTTTAGCGACAGCAATCAGTTCGGTTAGTTCACGAGCGAAACCAACCTGCTGTCCCAATGTGGATACTCCTCTTTCAAAAGACAAGGTTCCCATAGCAACGCGCCAACCAGAACCAGGTTCACCAACCACAAGATCTGCATCCGTTACCGCTCCTGTAAAAAACACTTCATTAAACTCAGAGGTACCGGTCAACTGACGGATCGGGCGCACCTCAATTTCCGGCTGATCCATCGGAACGAGTAAATACGATAGCCCTTGATGTCGAGTCGACTGTGGGTCAGTTCGAGCAAGAACAAAACACCACTGAGCTAAGTGCGCTAACGAAGTCCAGACCTTTTGCCCAGTAATCTCCCAGACCCCTTCACATAATTTTGCCGACGTAGCCACCGCGGCGAGATCAGAACCTGCACCTGGTTCTGAATATCCCTGACACCACAGCTCGGTGACCGTCTTAATGCCAGGCAAAAACCTATGCTTTTGCTCTGCTGATCCAAAAGCAATAAGCGTTGGACCAAGGAGTTCCTCACCAATATGACTAACCCGAGCCGGGGCATTAGCTCGGGCGTACTCTTCGTGAAAGATCACTTGCTGCATAAGAGAGGCATCACTGCCCCCATATTCCACCGGCCATCCCAAACAGGTCCAGCCGGCCGCGGCAAGATGACGATCCCAGGCCAATCGCTCAACAAAAGCTTCATGTTCCCGCCCCGGCCCCCCTAGCCCACGCAAGGAAGCAAAATCGCCAACAAGATTTTCTTCTAACCACCGCCGCACCGCAGCGCCAAATTCTTCATTGGAAAGTTCTGTGGCTAATACCTGGTTTTGTACCATGCCTATACGCTAACCTACCAAGCACTTGCTTTGTATAGGAGTTTGATGAAAAGTACTGCAGACACCATCCCCGCGGCACTGGCACAGGCCAGTCGCGAGTTCCCCAACGCCGAAGCGTTATGCGATGGTGAACTGCGCTTAAGCTTTGCCGAACTTCATGACCAGGTGCGCACCATGGCCGGGGCCCTCATCGCACTTGATCTCGAACACGGTGATCGGGTCGCTATCTGGTCACCTAACACCTGGCATTGGGTTATCACCGCCCTCGCCACCCACTACATCGGCGCTACGGTAATTCCCATCAACACCCGTTATACCGGTGCAGAAGCTACCGACATTCTGCACCGAACCCAAACCAGGGCACTGGTAATTGTTGAAAATTTTTTGAACACTGACCGGTTAGCCCTGCTCGACCCAGCGGACTTACCGGCACTGAGGACTGTTATCCAGATTCCTATCGAATCGCCCCTTGCCACCACACAAGAAACCTACAGCTTTGCTGACATTGCGGTTCATCAGTGGTCTCAACTGCACTCACTAGCCCAACCGATCAGTCCAACACAAGTTGAAGAACGGGCAGCGGCTGTGGCGGCCACCGACATCAGCGACATACTTTTCACCTCAGGAACCACAGGGCGCAGCAAGGGTGTGCTGTACACCCATAAGCAATCTCTTGCCACCTCGGCCGACTGGGCCCGCTGCGGTCTCCTCAGCACTACTGACCGTTACCTGATTATCAATCCTTTTTTTCATAGCTTTGGATATAAAGCTGGAATCCTGGCTTGTCTACAAACTGGAGCAACTATCATTCCCATGCTGACTTTTTCAGCGGAGGGCGCTATGCGCATGGTGCAGGATCACCAGATCACCGTCCTGCCGGGCCCACCCACGATCTACCAGACAATCCTCGATAGCCCTCAGCGATCCCAATTTAACCTCACGAGCTTAAGATTCGCTGTTACTGGCGCAACGATCGTCCCAATAACACTTATTGAACGCATGCAAACGGAGTTAGATTTCGATATTGTGCTAACAGCCTATGGCTTAACTGAATCCGGCGGATTTGGAACAATGTGCCAACCTCAGGATGACGCCAAAACCGTCGCTACCACCTGCGGACGTCCAATTGCCGACTTTGAATTACGCATTTCCGATAGTGGTGAGGTACTACTGCGTGGACCGAATGTCATGCTAGGTTACCTAGACGATATCGAATCTACTTTTAATGCAATAGATTCTGAAGGTTGGTTACATACTGGAGATATCGGAAGATTAACCAGCCAGGGGTATCTGCAGATTACCGACCGACTTAAAGATATGTACATCTGTGGCGGATTTAATGTCTACCCAGCCGAAGTTGAACAGGTACTTGCACAAATCCCGGAGATCGCTGAGGCGGCAGTCATTGGAGTACCGCAGGAGCGACTCGGCGAAGTTGGTCGAGCATTTATCGTAAAAAATCCTGGTAACAACCTCACCGAAACCACGGTACTTAACCATTGCAAAAACAAATTAGCTAACTATAAAGTCCCCCACTCCATAGTTTTTGTCGACGAACTTCCCAGAAACCCTGGCGGAAAAGTTCTTAAATATGTTCTGCGTAAGGAGAACTAGCAATGAATACTGAAGATGAGGTTGTGCACTACCAGGTTCGGGAGACCGTTGCCTTTGTCACCATGAATCGACCTGACTATCGAAATGCCCAAAATTCCCGCATGACTTATGCTTTAGATGCCGCTTTCAGTAAGGCGGTTGACGATGACAACGTAAAGGTCATTATTCTAGCCGGAAATGGTAAGCACTTTTCCGCCGGACATGACATCGGGACCCCAGGGCGTGATGTCGACATACACTACGAAAATAAAGCAGCACTGTGGTGGGATCATATCCATAAAACCGGTGGTGATCAACGCTTTGCCCGCGAGCTAGAGGTTTACCTCGGTATGTGTCGACGATGGCGAGAAATCCCTAAGCCGACCATAGCAATGGTTCAAGGTGCATGTATCGCTGGTGGGTTAATGCTGGCCTGGGTTTGCGATATGATTGTCGCCGCCGACACAGCATTCTTTTCTGATCCCGTTGTTCGGATGGGAATACCTGGCGTAGAATATTTTGCCCATCCCTGGGTACTAGGCCCTCGTAGAGCCAAAGAAATACTGTTCACTGGACAAAGATTTACCGCTGCGCAGGCATACGACTGGGGAATGATTAATAGTGTTGTATCCCAAGAGGACTTGGAATCTACTGCAGTGGAACTTGCTGAGAAAATCTCTGAGATGCCATCTTTTGGACTGGCATTAGCCAAAAAGGCCGTCAACCAATGCGAGGATACTATGGGACTAAGGTCCGGGATGGACTCGGTATTTGGTCTACACCACTTCGCCCACTCGCATAACGCTGAAGCTGGCGCGGATTCGCTCGGAGGCATGGATGCCAAATCTATGAAATCCTCAGCTCGGGAGCGAAATAAATGAACCTTGATTTGGATGAACGAACACTCACATTTCAGCAAGAAGTTCGATCATGGCTCGCCAAACATGTCCCCCCTACACCACTCCCCTCTTTGGATACCACCGAAGGTTTTGCAGCACACCGACAGTGGGAAAAAAAGTTGGCCCAGGATCAACTTTCCGTCGTTTCTTGGCCAACAGAGCTAGGTGGGCGTGGTTGTTCCATTTTGGAATGGGTAATTTTCGAGGAGGAATACTATGCTGCCGGAGCTCCGACCCGGGTAAGCCAGAATGGAATATTTCTTCTTGCACCGACTCTGTTCAGTCATGGAACAATCGAACAGCGCAGTCGAATATTACCTAAAATGGCAACTGGACAAGAGATTTGGGCGCAGGCTTGGTCTGAGCCCGGAGCAGGTAGCGATTTGGCTGGAATAAAATCAACAGCCCAAAGAGTTACTGGTGGCTGGCTGCTGAATGGACAAAAGACGTGGAGTTCACGGGCTAGCTTTGCA
>JBOFCS010000187.1:0-8403 GCA_051646185.1 Mycobacteriaceae bacterium
AATTTTCGGAAAAAGATGAATATGCCAGGGAGATTTCTGGGCTTCAAGTTGGGTATCACCGAGGGCAGCAACAGCTTCACAGCAAGACAACCAGATCGGGTTTTCCAACTGGTGAATACTGATCTGCGCTGCCGAAGGCAGCATCCGAACCCACTGTGGATAATCCAGGTGTAGTGGTACCGCACGGATGCGCAGCCGAAGATCAGCGATCATTCGGCTGCGCAGCACCAGAGCATCGCGTATCTGCTGCACCGAATCAGTGGGATCAACAAAGGCATAGAGCAAAAATTGATCACTTGGAATCTTTGCTGACATCCAATAAGTTTGGGCATCAACAGCACTCATTCGAGAAACAGAAACACGGGGTAACACTAGCTTTTCTCGGCAGCCGCCTTCAGTTGCTGCAATCCTTTCTCAAAGTCTTTGCCCACCATCTTGTCCATGCTCAGTACGAATCCAAAGAGTTTGAAGAAAAGATTTTTCTTGCCCGTCATCTGCCACACCAGCTTGGTCCCTTTTTCTTCTTCTTGCACAAGAAAGGTGGTGACATTATTTGCTTTAAAAGGCTTAAGAAAATTCAAGTCAAGAACAATGCTATCGGGAGTAGATGCGGTAATTGTCATCTCCCCTGAGCCCACTTTACGGTTGCCCTGCCAGCCATAGTAAGTGCCAACACCAGCGTCTGGACCTTTGTACGTACGCTGCAAATCTGGGTCGATACCTTCCCACGGGGACCATTGCAACCAATGGTGGAAATTGTTGATCAACTCATGCACAGTACCGGTACTGGCGTTGATGCTTATTGAACGTTCAACGAGGAAAGTGCTGTCAGCCATGATTACTCCGTAGATAGTGTGCTCCAAGAGGAGCCTAATGACATCTAATATTATGCCTGAGGTTTACAGTAATCAGGCAAACTGACAAGTTATGTTCTAGGGGGTAACTATAAAACGTTCAAAAATTAGCAGTATAGCAATGCTGGTCACCGTTTTTTTGCACTCTTTGCCCTCGGAAACTGGATGGTAAAAGGCATTGCCACAATTTTTACCGGTGAGGCATTTAGCGGCAACCGCAGTACTTTGCTGTTACTTCTGGGGGTAGGAGTCTGCACTGCCATCGCCATTATGGTGGCTCGGCGGACTAAGCTACTGACGATGGCCCTGGTCTCCATGTTTATTGCTATTTTCCCAGTACTTATTCCTACTGCGGTACTGCCCAATGTTTCCTCCCAAGCGATCACCATGCTTAGTCCAGTTTTATGTAACCACCCTTATACCTATGGGGATATGGCAACCAATGTGAGCAAAAGCGACATGAGTACGAGCCGCTACAACAGAGACGCACACTGGGTTACTAACCATGAACTCATCTGCCATCGCCCTGATGGCTCAACACAATTGGTGAGCACTAATAAGGTGCAGATCTGGTGGTACACCATTAGTTGGGCGTTTTTTGCTATAATAATGTTTATTATTATCTCACCCTTGGGTACCAAAAAACCAAGTGACATAACAGATGATGTAGCTGATGCTGCCCCAGCGCAGGGTTAACCCGCTAAAGTATGTCTTACTCTTTTTTGAGAATATAGTAGAGACGAATAAAAGGTAGGGGCAGAAAAACTAGAAGGATAATTAGGCCAACCCGTTCTAACCACCCCTGGTCTATGGTGAAATGAAAAATCAGAATCGCATAAAAGATTACCCCAAAAATCCAATCCACTAGCAAGGATTTTTTACTTTCCGGGGCTCCTGCGAAGGCACTTTCATCGGTTAAAGCTTCGCCTTGCAGTATCGCATTTGCGCCAATTAGTGACAGCTGCGGGTAGGCACGCCGTAAAGCCTTAATAGCGTCAACTTTTCCCTGAGTATTCTCGATATTTTTATAGTCAGCGAGACTTTGCTCATCAGGCACCTCTCTTGCGAGAGAGGGTTGAAAAGTTTTCTTAGACCGTAGTTTACGTATTTTCCAGAAGGTCGAAGGCATGGCCCATACAATGAAGGCCATGCCCACCAAAAACTTTTGATCAGAAATAGCATGAGTCTGGGAAAGATGGATTAACCCTATAAATACAGCAATATACTGCAGCTGAAATTCAAAGAATATCTCCAAGGCATCTTTTTTTCCCGCCATGAGTTTCATAGAAATATGGTAGCTGTTACTTTAGCTACTTTTATGTTCACTGTGTGTTTGCCAGCTCTTTGTCGACCTGGTATAAACAAACCTGTTAGTAGTTTGTTCACACTATAGGGGGTTTACATGGCACCGGAAGTCACGATTGACAAGGAAGCTCTTCTTGAGCTTGCCGAAAACTTACGGGATTGCTCAGAAAAAATTTCTGGCCTTAAGTTGCCCACCCTGACCGGTGAAGCAACCGAAGCTTTACCACAAGCCCAGATCGGTGTGGCTTCTACTGCAGCGGGGGTACGACTAGATGTGTTACTTCATGAGCTTTCAGGGCGGTTATTAGCTTTTTCGGCCAATACGCTGAGTACGGCGATGTCCCTGACCGACACTGATCATACGAATAGCCGAAACATTGTTCATACGGGGTTACGCTGGTGAGCCTGAGCCGAACCGAACTTCAGCAGTGGCGGCCGTGGACCCTAGCTGACCTAGCGGGACCACTGACCGAAGCCGCAACTGTGGTCAGTGAATTAATGAATAATACTGTGTCCTCAATAGATACGATGGATATCACCGGGCAGTGGCGAGGCGAGGCGCAAAAAACTGCTTATGCTCAAGCAGAAGAAGCTAAAAGTTTTGCCCAAAAAATAGCTTTTGCTCTGGAAGACCTTGCTCAGGTCTTCTCACACACCGCAAACGATATTGCCTACCCCCGTGAGCACGTGCTGAATCTGGCGCTGGAGGCTCAGGAACAAGGTTTTACAGTCAGTGACCAATGGGTGGTGGGCATAGCCCCTGGCAATTATTCCAGCGAAGAGCTTCTAGCCAAAGAACCGCTGCGGCTTTCCTATCAGCAGCGTATTGCTGAGGTTGTTGCCGATATTGTTCGGGCCGACCAGCAGGGCACAGAAAAAACCCTGGACATTCTTCGCGGTTTACCGGAGCCTGCCCGCACGGATGCCTCAACTTCTGGTGTCACGATCCCTGGCCCACCACCAGACCCAGGCACAGATGCCGGCTCAGCTGGGCATGGTTCACAACCCTGGTACAGCCGCTTGGATGACCTTGCGTACGAACAAGTAGTACAAAAGGCAATTCAGGCGGCCGAAGCAAAGGGGTTGACTCACGCGGCAAAAAACCTACAACACTACTTAGATAACAGTGGTGAGGATTTGACGTTGGAAGTCGATGAGATGCTCCGCGACGTACCGATCGTACAGAAAACAACAAACGATCTCACGGCTGCCGAGGTCAATCGTATTACCCAAGAAGCTATCGCGCACGGAAACTACAACCAGCCCATAGCTTTTCAAACAGGATGGGAAGATTATATTATCGATCAGGATCAATACCCGGATTGGTTTTTGGCCACCGGTTCGGGCCACCAAGCTGTTAGTGGAGTAGTAACTGTGCAGCCGCCGAATACCCCAGGCGCGCAACCCACTGTGTCAGTGGACTACCAAACCCATGTTTTTGATCGGTATAACTGGGATGGCAGCAAAAAAAACCGAGATTTGGGGTGTCACCATTACCGATAAAGAGATGGGTGAGCTGCACACTGCTGGGTTAGCCCAGGAATACAATCTGCGTGGCACTTCAAGCACGTATCACTATGAAGGGCCAGCACCTACTGGGGGCACGGTCATAGATTTACCATCCGCACCCGATAACCGCTCAGGCACTAGAACAGACCCAGGCAGGTAAGTACTGATGATCTCATTCCAAAAAAACGTTATCCACCCGCTGACGGTGGCGCTAATGGGCATTGTTGCAATACTTTTCCTTGGTTCATGTAGTGAAGATGAAGTCATCTCGCGCGTTATCGATGGTGGCAGTGAAACTTCCACCCGGCCCGAACTCATCCAAGAAATCCTCACCGAAGGCGGGCTCGTCCTACCCCTAAACGCCGAAGTACTCCTGGCCCACTACGAACACGGCATCGATACTGCCTATCGCATTGCCCTCCGCATGAGCCCCCAGGACGTCACCACCTTCCTCACCAACTCCCACATCACCACACCACCCATCCAAAAAACAACATCTAACGAATACTCAGAAATAGCAGGACAAATCGCCGGACCCAACATCGATTCCTCCCCTTCACTGCTGAAGATAAGAGATTCGCGGCCCGACAAGCCCTACATTTACAGAACAGTGTGGATCGACCAACGCGACGACACCAACCACTACATCCACATCAGCTTTGCCACATAATCATGGCCACAAGAAACACCAATCACCGTTTCATTTTTGCGATAATCACCTTTATTACAATACTTTTCCTTGGTTCATGTAGCGATGATGAGTTCGCTTCACGTGTTTTTGGTGCTAACAGTGAAACTTCCACCCGACCCGAACTCATCCAAGAAATCCTCACCGAAGGCGGCCTGGTACTACCCCCAAACACCGAAGTACTCCTGGCCCACTACGAACACGGCATCGATACTGCCTATCGCATTGCCCTCCGCATGAGCCCCCAAGACGTCACCACCTTCCTCACCAACTCCCACATCACCACACCACCCATCTCAGACAGTAACCCCATAACAATGGGGCTCCCCTTCGCCGAACCAAATATGGATTCCTCCCCTTCATTACTCTTCATCTCCGCTGACCCAAAACCTGCAGCAGTCCCGATCGACCAACGCGATAACACCAACCACTACATCCATCTCTGGTTTGGCACATAACCATGGCCACACGAAAACAGTGAAGAAATACTGCCGCTGTAAACGCTTATTGAATGATTCATGGAAAAGTTGAGCCAATAATTCCCATAACTATTGAAGTAAACGATAGACCTCCGGTGCCGAAAGCTGCTGCAATAGCGAGGATAATAAGTACATTATCTTTACTGGGTAAGGGTGGTTCAATTATTTTTCCCCCGAACTTAAACGGGGCTGACCACAAAATATCGATTCGCCCACCGACTAATCGTGTCACTGTGGCGCAACAGTTATCACCTTGATCTGTTTTGCCCAACAGCACAATACTCGACTCCATATCGCGCGCAGCCAAGGTAATAATATGTTCTCCATATTCGATGCTCACCTGGTAAGTTTTTTTAAAAAACCGCGCTTTCCCCACATCCAAAGTTAAAGGATGTCCAGATAAATCCGCAACCACATGATGGGCCTCTCGTGTCCCAATGGGAACACCTTTGCGGCTAGCTTGCCCAATTCTCTTTATGGTGACAACACTTTCAGATTCGGAACCAAAGCGTGCACTCACCCAACCTTCCCGATAAGTGATTATCGCCTCACCAAAAAGAAGGGTGTCAACTAAAACGGTATTAGTTTCATCGGACGATTTGTAGCGAGACGGTTCCATTTCCTTCTCAGACATGAATAAACTATAAGCCCATGCGGGCAAAATGCGTCGCTCAAAATACCTACAAGAATTGGCAGTACACGCAGTCAAGGAAAATGCTGAACTGGTCTGCGCACTTTCCAAAGCGGTCAAAACCCTAGATTTGTGTCATCAAAAAACTTAAGCAATATTGTTTAGCTTCAGCCTGTAATCGCTCATCCATAAGAGTAAGGGCTATCACACCATTTATACCACTGCCAAAGCACTTCAGCCTCTATTTTCAAACCTTCAACCACACAAGTTTCAGTAAGAATCTCCTGCAAGATTATTAGGAAAAAGCTGCGCGCCAAACCAATTCGCATAAAACCCTATACCCCAAGTCCCCAGATCAACCCCGCCTCCTCGCGATGTTGATGGAGGATGCACTTCCACTATTCATTAAATATTCAGTAGCACAATACTTTTGTAAAATTAAGCAGCTAATTTGTGACCCAGCACCTGGAATACTCAACCAACAACCACTTCAAGCTATTGCATTCACCTCCGCAACTGGGCGCGGGGACACCGAAGATAAGAACAGTAAACCCTAAGATGCCCAAAGCGAATGCGGAAAACCAGCTAGTTGCCACATGGTTTTCTGCCATCGGCCACGCCCAGATTGCCACTTCCCCTCCAGATTTCCCCAAAACCGCCGAAACGATTGTCCATAAAATAGCCGGAACTGCCGCTAAATCAGCCGGAACTAGTGACCGAAACGCAAGTGTACA
This sequence comes from Mycobacteriaceae bacterium, assembly GCA_051646185.1. Taxonomy (GTDB): domain Bacteria; phylum Actinomycetota; class Actinomycetes; order Mycobacteriales; family Mycobacteriaceae; genus JBOFCS01. Next base: position 6,201 of record JBOFCS010000187.1, read on the forward strand.
GCCAACAAGGCCAATGGTATTACGGATCGATGATGGAATTGAATTACCTGAAAAGATAAGCACAATGAGAATAAAAGTCAACATCATGATTAAGCATAAAACTACGTCGTAGTATTGAATCTTGCGCACCGCACGCCGCTCAGTTCTCAGATCACATCGACTAAAAGAATAGCTGACAACGACGCACACCAGGAGAGGGATAAACAATGCGATGAGTGGTGACGAACCACCAGCTCCGGTAAGAACTGGCACGGGAGCGCTCAATTCTCCGAAGAGGATCGAGAAGACTCCAGCAATCACACACGCTACTACTGACCGCCCTGCAGCTCTGGCTTTATACCACCAGATCATACTTGCAGAATTTCTGTCGAAGGAATATTACAAGATTTTAGCGACTCGGTGAGGCGCAGATACCAAGCCAGCTGCCGCTCTTTCGAAACAGCAAGCACCAGTTCTACTATGTCCTCCACGTTTGGCATGACATTTCCAGGAGGTGGTTGCACCCCAGCCGTCCGAACAAGCCAAAAATGCAGATAAGGCTGCACACCCGAAGCACCGTATCCTTGAGCAGTGCAATCTGCCCCTGCTGGAAGCAACGCATACGCCAAAGAATCAACAATTTCGTCGCTGTCCATCTCTGTTGATACCCCGAAGGGCGCAAGGCCAGTTGCCCCATCTGCCTTCTCGCTAAGCTGAGTTGGCAGCGCTACTCCAGCAGCGCCCCACAAACTCGCAGCAGTAGATGCTGACGCTGATGCTTTCCTAAGTATTGGTTTATTTTCCGGCCAAACACAAATGCGGATCGCTCCTTCATCGCATACTAAAGACCCGCTGCGAGGCTGAACTGGTTCGGGCCCAACATCTTTACTAATCGCACTAGCTACGGAAGTAGCACAAAGAGCAACGACAAGGGTGAGAACTGAACGAAGCAGTAGGTGCCGCGAAGATGACAGCAATACTGCCGCTGCAATAACGCCTATGTTGAAAATTGATAAAGATAAAACAACTTTACTTGAGATTACGGTGTCAAGAGAGCAGCACCCTACACCCCATGATCCGGTTACGTGGCGGATCCAAAAAGGTTCAATTGACGGCGGGAATGCCAACCATATATATCCACCGATTAGCGTTGCAGGAACAGCTATTACCCGATTTACACGGGCACCTAAAGCTGCACCGACACTAGCCTGAGCACACACCACTAAAACAGTCATCCACGCAATCGACACAGGAGGGAATGAGACCCCAGCACTAATCATTCCAATAACCATTAGTATGACAAGGCTAAGAATTACGGTAGGTAAGCATGCCGCGACGGTGACTCGGAGTTTATTGCGAACTATGGGATGCACAAGTACCCCACCTGAACGTAACCGTCCCACCTCATATGCACACAAGGCCGCACAGGCAGGAGCTATAAGGAAAATGGGTTCCGTTCCCTGCGCCCAATCTCTCAATGCATATCTGGTTGGGCTACTGATCTGTGTTGAATATTGTTGTAAGGCTATAAAAAACAACAGGAAAAAGACCCAGAATATAGGTTGAGTTCGGACTAGTTCTCTAAAGCGGATCATATTTCATCACCAACGAGCCTGCTGTATGCATCTTCCGCTGGTCGATGAGAACCAGCCGGAGACAATCGTAGAAAGCTCTCCGTGGTTCCGTCAAAAACTAATTGCCCATTGTTTAGTACCGCAACACTGTCGTAAACTTCAGATAGGTCACTCACTTCATGAGTCGAAATGAGTATTTCTGCCGATTCAATCTGATCAATGATCTTCCTGAAACGTGCTTTCTGCGAAGGGTCGAGGCCTGCCGTTGGCTCATCAAGCAGTAATACCGAGGGGTTGAAAACCAATGCTTGGGCTAAACCGAGCCGCCGCAATTGCCCCCCGGAGAGGGAAGTTGTTGCAGTACTAGCTTTTCCACTGAGACCTACCCTATCCAATGAACCTAGGGCCTCATCCCACGCAGTTGATCGACTCAAACCCATCAACCAACCGTGGTATGCAACCTGTTCGCGGCACCGCATCCCGGTGATTGCGTTGATACGCTGAGGCATCCATCCAATTAATGCCCGGGCCTTACGGGTATCAATCTTGCGCTCACCGCGACCAATAGAGACAAAACCACTTCGAGGGTCCAACATCGAGGACGCTAGCCCAAGCAAAGTAGATTTGGGACTGCTGTCGGTTGAGGTGAC
>JBOFCS010000189.1:0-33264 GCA_051646185.1 Mycobacteriaceae bacterium
AATTGATGCTATCGGCGAAATTGAACGTACCCTAGGAGAGGGGGATCGGCAGTTACTGGTTTTTGATACCCAGTCTGGGGAAGAAATGAAAGCCGCTATCGCCAAAGGCAATGTGGACACCGCTAACCATGTGGCGGTCTTCACCCCGGGTAAAGACTCTAACGTGCAAGATGGCATCTACGAGTACGACAAGAGCATTAGTAAGCTGCGTGATGAAAGTCTTAAACAACTAAATGATGCTCATCGTGGTAATGAGACGGTGGCGACGGTGACCTGGTTGGGCTATGAATCTCCGCAAAATTGGGGGGATGTGGCCTTGCCCGACCAGGCTATTGCCGGGTCGGGTCCGTTGAGTTCTTTCCTCAACGGTATTGATGCTTCCCGCACAGATGACCCACATTTGACCGCTTTGGGGCATTCCTATGGTTCGTTAACCACTAGCGAAGCTTTGCAACGTGGTACCGGTGTGGACGATGTGGTGTTTTTTGGTTCCCCAGGGCTAGAAGCCCATAGTTCTGATGCGAATAGCTTCACCCCGACGCGTGATCTTCATGTTCCTGCCGGGCATATATTTTTAGAAAAAAATTATGATGATACCGGTGTGGGTTCTTTTGCCGCTCACACCGGTAACTTTGGTCCTAACCCGGATGGGCTGGCGGGTATTGACCGGATTTCCACCGATGCGGGTATGACTAGCACTCTCGATGGTTCGCCGGGGGACTATCGGAGCCGCTCTGCTGAGCACAGTGGGTATTTAACTGATCAATCGATGGGACAGTACAATATGGCCGTTATCCTCGCAGGTCTTCCTGAATTGATTGTGCAATGAGCACCCGACACTGCACAGGAACAGTTTTTTCTCGAATAGTGGTGGTATTTCTTAGTTTTCTTTTCCTTCTAGGGTTAGGGGCGTGCACAAAAGTGGATTACTGGGAGCAAAAACAACGGGAACGCAATGAGGCTAATCAGCAGCTAATGGACCGCCCCACCTTGGAAGACACCGTGGCTCGGCTCACCCAGATGCAAGAAGACATCATAACTGCACTCAGCACCGCTATCCCCACCATTGCATGGAAGCCTTACCGTGAACCCGGCGGAGCTGGGTGCGATCAGCCACTCACCATCTCCGATGGTCACAGCCGTACCTTGACAGGATGGTCAATTGAGGGTGGTATTTCCGATGCGGATTGGCCACAAGCTTTGGATATTGTTACTCGCATTGCCCGCAGCTACGGTTTTGCTGAACCAGGGTTTTATGTGGATAAACCCGGTCGCCATGATGCCCGTTACCAAGATGACCTCGGTAACTACTTCAGCTTCGGCACCTACCTCAATGCCTCCATCGCGATAGGTACTGGGTGTTTTTTGCCGCAAGCCGATAAAACCCGCATCAGCACCGACCCTTCCCCCACTTCCTACCGCGAGAGAGGCTTCACCGAAACAACCCCCACCCCAACCCAACCATGAAGCGGCATCGCACGCAATTACGCACATTCAGCTCTAGAATCAACTTATAGTTCTTATCTGAAATACCCGTGGGCTATAAAGCTAACTAGAGGGATGGTCGGTAGCGTAGCGTGTTGCCGATCTGAGGACGCAGCAGCGTTAATTGCACGAGCTGCTGACAATTACATTGCAATATGCAAAGCAGCAGATGGCCATTTCTATGCACTTGCTGCTGGTCCAGAAATTGGGGCGTATCCATTAGATTTACCAAACCAGGTTGCGATAGATAACTCGTATCGTTTTGAAAATGCCAATATGGAATACAACTTATCAAGACAAATCCTTACTGTTGTTACCGAGATATCCCCTACCCAGGGCAAGGTCAGTAGTGCCACTGTGAATGCCTACTGGAGTGCGTGGATATAGATTTTATAAAGTGACATGCCATTCTTCGTCAGCATTAATGAGCGCTATTTTAAGGCCAATATCTTGGTGAGCTACATTAACTTTGCTACTGAGAAGTTTTGAACTAAGGAGTTAAGGAGGGGCGTTTATGGGGCAGGCACCTGAATTAGCTTTAGAAATTGATGCATTACTTTCTACTATTCACGCATCTGGAGTTCCCCGAGAAGTATTGGCACAGATTTCGCAGGTTCGGGATCGTCTCACTCAGCCAATAAGTATTAGTGTTTTAGGTCGTCCCGGTGTGGGTGTGTCAAGTGTGGCGAGAGTTCTTAACGGACAGCTTAAGCATACGGTAGTCATTGAAGGTCGTAGCTCACAGAATCCAGCCGATATTGATGTATTTGTACTGCACGAACTTCCACGTGAGATTGATCTGGATGCTATTTCGCTGAGCAGTGCCGTAGTCGCTTTTGGGATATTGAACAAAGCTGATTTGATGGGGTATGAAGGCTATCAAGGGCCGTGGTCTGCGGCGCTAGATCGAAGTAATCTTTGCGCCAAATTATCTGGGATACCGGTATTTCCGCTGATCTCACCATTGGCAAGAGCAGTAGTAAGCATTCACGATATGGAAATCATAAAACGATGTCATTCGGGGGCACCACCACTGCTGCATTCCCCTGATTTGTTTATCCACGATGAGCATGAAGTTCCGATAGAATCCAGGAAAGGCTTAGTGGAAAAATTTGATCTTTATGGAATCCGCTGTGCAATGGGGGCGGTAAAGCGCAATGAGAGTACCAGTCATCTTGATATACAAGAGATTTTTCGATCGATAAGTGGGATCTCCACCGTAGTTGAGCAGTTGCGAAGTGGTGTTATCAGATCGAACTATGTTCGTATCAGAGAAGCTATTGATCAATTGAATATTCTTGCTGCCCAAAATATTGCACGTAATTTTATTGAACGGTTTATCGCTAGCGAGGTGCTATCGGCAATAAAAATGCAAGCAGCAGAGGCAATGGCGCTTTCCTATGGGCTATCTGTGAGAGGAGTAGCAGATGCAGATCAAGCCCTAGACAGTTCACGTTATTGGGCCGCCTATGGATCTGGCCCTGTCCTTGATATTCATCAAAAGATGGCTGAGGACCTTGTCCAAACTTCATTGCGGCGCTGGGCTGCTTTAAGCGGTAGGGCGCAAATATGATTGGTTGGGAGCCGGGCAGTTGGCAAAGCGAGCTCGCCATCGCGGTTCGGCGGGTTATCGGAACATCAAGAACCATTAACTACGGTCAACCGACGGTACGAAAAGCTGCTGTTATTGCCGGAAATAGGCTATCAGGAGTGAGTTCTTTAGCCCAGTTTCTTGTGAAAAATATTGGTAATCTTGAAATAATTGAAGAGAGCGCCCTTAGCGAGGGGCAAATACCAACTTCCGTCGTTTTTGTTGTTGATTCTGCCTCCCCGCTAGGTAGAGCAGATCTTGAAATTTTAGAGCGAGCAGCTGGGTCAGTTTCGGCGGTTTTCTGTGTTCTGACAAAGATTGATATTCACCAAAACTGGCGGACAATCCTGGAAAGAAATAAGCAGTTACTAGCCAGTCACGCGCCAGGTTTTAGCCATGTGCGCTGGTTTGCGGTATCAAGCAAGTTGGCACAGATTGCTATATCGGAGACGAGTGGTAAGTCCGCTGTGGTGGCGCAGGCCTCCGGCATGTCTGAGCTAGTAACGGCCTTAGAAGGTGTTGTCATTGATGATGAGATCGCCTACCGCAGTTATCAATATCACCAGCTGCGTACTCAGGTAGACTCGGCAATTGAAGTATTAAAAACAGCTACCGCCAATGCAGTAAATGAGTCCCAAATTGCTGATCTCACGGCCCGCAAGAACTTCCTATTACGCCGACGCAGCGGTAAAGGTAATGAGCAAAGCTCCTTGTTGCGTAATGAGATTCAATTAGCTCGGGTGGAGCTTGTGCATTATGCCCGGAATCGGATACGCTCAGTTTCTGGTGAAGCCCGTGAAGATATCTCACAGGCACAACGCAAAGATTTGCGTGGATTTACCGTCGCGGTTCGTGCGAATAGCTTTGCCCTTATTCAAGAAATTGATAGTGAAGTGACACGTAGAGTAGTTGAAATTGGAGGAAAAGTACTGGGTCAAGCAGGGGAATCTGGTAAAAGCGCCCGTGTTTCTACGGTCCCAGAAGTGCCTGAGCCAGAAGCAGGAAAACGAAATATTGAAGATACCCTAGTAGTAGTCCTGGGGGCTTCAGGTGGAATTGGTTTAGGCAAAGTGCTAAGCACGCCATTTTCTGCGGTCCCTGGCTTAGAGATCGCAACCTTACCGGCTTCGTTGGTGCTTGGCGCAGGGGTGGCAATTTGGATGATTCGAGCCCGCCGCCTGATTGCTCAACGCACGAGGCTCGCACGCTGGGCTGCCGATACTTATGCCGATATTCGAGCGCATGTGGAGCAGGATGTTTTAGCCCGCCTTCTTGAGGCCGAAGCAGCGCTCGGTAACTCATTGATTCACATTAGTGAACAACGTGGCCGCTACGTTGCACAAGAGATCGCCGAGATTGATGCTCAGTTGCGTGTTGTTTCCGGTGAAAAAGTACAGAAACTTCGCATCCAAGAGCGTGAGCGTACCCAGCTAAGCCAAGGCAGATCACGGATTGACGCTGAACTTGCACGGTTGAATGCAGAATCGGCAGGTTAGGTTGGCCCTAGAAAATCGGTTGAGACAAGGATTAAGAAGACAAGACCGGGTTTTATAGGTCACAATGGGCAATTAGCGCCCCCCGAGTTCGCTTGGTTGTGACACACCCCTGTGAGAGGCTAGGTTCGTGATTAACCACCATGATTTCACCACACCAGATGTGAATGGAGTGCATGCTGATATACCTGATCCACATGATCCTGATCATGTCTACCTCGATTCGGGGGATGATTGGATCGAGCTTGGTGCACCAACAATTGACACCGATGGTGATGGGGATGCTGACACTTTGACGGTCAATACAGAGCGGGGTATCGCTGTGGTAGCTGATATTGATAACGACGGCATTGTTGATCACGTGACCAAATTCAATAAAAATGGTGGTTATGAGTCCTGGGAGTACAACGATTCTGTCACAAAGCGGGGCAGCTGGTCAGTAACTGATCGTGGACATCTTGGTAGGAAGTAACACTTTCTAACCTCGGTTATTCCTGCTTGGTACGGGTACTGAATCGTTTCTGTGATTTATCGGACATACCCCCAATTCCACAAGTGGAGCAACCAGCGCTAATCTCGGAGGCAAGGAAACTCGGCGTTTGTGACCTCCGGTACATGGAGTAGCGAACCTCCGCCCATCGATTGGGTACAACTGGGTCTGTGTGTTTTTGTGGCTAAACCTCGATGCCACCTAAGCGCTTAGATGTGGTTGCCCACACCAGGAGATCTTGATGACCGCAGCCACTATTCCCGGTCTGGATGCAGGCAATACACCCACTACGCATAAGGCACTACTAGCTTGGGTTCAGGAAATTGCCGAACTTACCCAGCCCGACCGCGTCGTGTTTGCCGATGGATCAGATGCAGAGTGGGAACTACTCACCAACAAATTGGTTGACGCTGGAACTTTTACCCGTCTGAATGCGGATAAGAAGCCGAACTCCTTCCTCGGTAACTCAGACCCTTCAGATGTGGCCCGCGTGGAGTCCCGTACCTATATCTGTTCTCGGGAAGAAATTGACGCTGGGCCAACCAATAACTGGATGGAACCAGCCAAGATGCGTTCGTTGATGAGCGAGCTCTACCGTGGAAGTATGCGGGGCCGCACCATGTACGTAGTGCCCTTTTGCATGGGCCCACTAGATGCCGAAGATCCAAAGTTGGGTGTGGAAATCACCGATTCGGAGTATGTGGTGGTATCTATGCGGGTGATGACCCGGATGGGGGCTCGGGTTCTCGATAAGCTTGGTACAGATGGTTTTTTTGTTAAGGCTTTGCACTCTTTGGGAGCACCGCTAGCGGCAGGTCAGCAAGACGTTGCCTGGCCATGCAATGACACAAAGTACATCTCGCACTTCCCTGAGGACCGTGAGATCTGGAGCTTTGGTTCGGGATATGGCGGAAACGCTTTGCTTGGCAAGAAGTGTTATTCACTTCGAATTGCTTCAGCGATGGCCCATGACGAGGGCTGGTTGGCCGAGCACATGCTTATCCTCAAATTGATTTCTCCGGAAAACAAGGCGTACTACATTGCTGCGGCGTTCCCTTCTGCTTGTGGTAAGACCAACCTCGCTATGATTCAGCCGACGATTCCCGGATGGCGCGCCGAAACTTTGGGGGATGATATTGCCTGGATGCGTTTTGGTGATGACGGCCGCCTATATGCGGTTAACCCAGAGTTTGGCTTCTTTGGGGTAGCCCCAGGTACAAACTGGTCATCAAACCCCAATGCAATGAAGACCATTGAGCAAGGTAACACTGTTTTCACCAACGTTGGACTCACCGACGATGGGGATGTGTGGTGGGAAGGGCTTGAAGGTGAGCCCCAACATCTGATTGATTGGACCGGCAAAGACTGGACGCCAGGCTCACAAACACCTGCCGCGCATCCAAATTCACGATACTGCACCCCGATGGAACAGTGCCCGATTATGGCTCCTGAATGGGATGACCCTCAGGGGGTACCAATTTCGGCGATCCTTTTTGGTGGTCGGCGTAAGACCACAGTGCCGTTGGTCACTGAGGCTCGGGATTGGCAGCACGGAGTCTTCATGGGGGCAACTGTTGGCTCAGAGCAGACAGCTGCGGCTGAAGGCCAGGTTGGCGCGATTCGCCGCGATCCCATGGCAATGCTGCCGTTCCTTGGATACAACGTTGGTGATTACTTCCAGCATTGGATTGACTTGGGCAAGGGTGCTGATGAGTCAAAATTGCCCAAGGTATTTTATGTCAACTGGTTCCGACGTGGAGCTGACCAGCGTTTTCTCTGGCCTGGATTTGGCGAAAACTCTCGGGTTCTCAAGTGGGTGGTTGAGCGAATCGAAGGTAAGGCCCAGGGGCAGAGTACACCTATTGGAACAGTAGCTACGGCTAGCGCGTTGGACCTGAATGGGCTAGACGTTGATGCGGCTGATGTAGCCGAGTCTTTGGCTGTGAATCTTGATGAGTGGAAGGCAGAGATCCCGCTAATCGAAGAGTGGTTTGACTTTGTTGGGGAGAAGCTACCCACCGGTATAAGGGATGAATTTGAGGCATTAAAACAGCGATTGGGATAGTTTCTGTTCGCTAGTTCAGGGCCCACGCCGTTATGGTGTGGGCCCTGAACTCATCTAATGACTGGAAATGCCTATCCCGCTGAGGGTTTCACCCCCATATTGATCAATTTCTTTGGCCAGGTTTAATGGCAGAATGGTCGCCTGCGCATTACGAATTTTTTCGGTCAAAAGTTCAGCGGGAATCAGCCAAACAATCTCAAACTCCAATCCATCAGGGTCCTGGCCGTAGAGACTTTTTGTTGTTCCATGATCGGAGCCCCCGATTAAGGCACCAGCGGCTTGCAGTTTTTCTTGGAGCTCTACTAGATCGGTAAGGGTCTGCACTTCCCAGGCTAGGTGGTACATCCCTACACTAGTGCGTCCAGCCGGGGAGGCACTGGCCTTGCTTCCGATCTGAAAAAGACCAAGGTCATGATCATTAGAAGAAGCCTGTGCCTGCAAAAATGCGGCTTGGCTACCGATGGTCTTGGTGACTCGAAATCCTAGGAGGGTGGTGTAGAAATTGACACTTTCTTGAACATTTCGGACGTAGAGTACAGCGTGGTTAAGGCGCTGGATTGCCATGGGGAGTCCCTTCGTAGCCAGTATTAACTTGAAGCTTCAAGTATAACGTTGGAATTGGGAGGTTATTCCCAAGAAGGAATAACAGTTAGAGCTGCCCGGCCCCGATTAACGAAGACAGTCCCATGAACTTTGCCGGACGGACGGAGAGGTTTCGTAGAAAATAAAGTTGAGCATGAGCATTAGTGGCATTACTGATGGCTTCCCAGAGCCGGGGGCCAGCTTGGGAAAATCCACCCCCAATCACCACTACATCGATATCTAGTAACGCGGCAGCGCCAACAAGGGCTTGCCCCACCGCGGTTCCAGCTCGAGTGAGCGCTTGTGTTGCCAGGGAACCGTAGTCCATAGAAAGCTCTTCTGCGCTGCTGCCGCCCCATCCGTTCTGACGTGCCCAGCGGACCGCTGCAGGACCGCTAGCGACGGTTTCTAGACATCCACGAGCACCACAAGCACATATTTCACTGCCTCCTGAGATACGAATATGCCCAATATGCCCGGCATTGCCAGTGCTACCAAGGACAGGTTGTCCATGAAGTATTATCCCTGCACCGACTCCCGTGGAAAGGACTATGGCGAGCATATTCTGGGTATCGTGTGCTGCCCCTAGTCGCTGCTCAGCTAAGGCGGCGCAGCTCCCATCGCCGGCAAGGTGAACCTGGGCCTGCGGGGATAGCTGCTCCATGTGCGCTAGCAGTGGGAAGCCATTGCTCCATTCGGGAATATTCACTGGGTACACCACCCCAGTAATGGTATTAAGCGGGCCAGCAGAACTGATTCCTATCTTGCTAAATTGGGGAAAATTACTGAGGAGCTCTGAACATGCTGCCCATACTCTGTGAGTCGGAGTTGGGCATTGTCGTATGTCACTAAGTGTGCCAGTGGAATTGACAATGGCGGCAGCAATTTTACTGCCACCGATGTCTAGAGCTAAGTGCACCCCGGTGCTGTTCATGACTATGATGATTACCTGGCCCGCAAGACCAGCACTAGATTGCTCACTAAAAATTCCCGCAAGATCGGCACGTTAAGCACCCACCAGGCCCAACGTGGATGGTAACGAGGGAAGGCGGCAAGTAGCTCGGCATCGGCTTTCTTTGCCCACCGCAAACCCGCGGCGGCACTGACCGCAAAAAGCGAAGTGCCATAAAGATTTTTGGGCGGATGCCCGTTTTTCCGGGTGTATCGACGAGCAGCCCTGGCGCCACCTAGGTAATGAGTGAGTCCCATTTCATGTCCACCGAACGGTCCCAGCCATACAGTATATGAAAGTACTACTAGTCCACCAGGTTTGGTGACCCGAAGCATATTCTCGGCCATCAACCAGGGGTGTGGGACGTGCTCGGCGACGTTAGAAGAAAAGCAGATGTCCACACAATTATCCGCGAAGGGCAACGCCATCCCCGATCCGCGTACTGCGGCTTGCTGCCAAATTCCAGCTGCATGCATTTCGCCGGGATCGGGTTCCACAGGAATATACCGAGCACCTTTGGAGGCGAATGCCTCGGAAAAATAACCTGGACCGCCGCCAACATCAAGAACAACTTTGGAGTTCAAATCATTATTGGTCATTCCAGCGTATAAATCGCCGATCAGATGGACGGTATCCTCGGCCAGGCAGCGATAAAAAAGATCAGGATCGCTTTGTTCAAAGCGAAATTTACCCAGCAGGGTTAGCGATCGCCGGAAGGTGGCGCGCCGGGCAAAGCGAGCCGTTACCTGGGTATTGCCTGTACGCACCAGATGCACACTACGGAATCGCCGATGGTGCGTGAACGCCTGGTGCCAATCAGCGGCTATTGTGGTTCTGTCCCTTTACCTCGGATAGATCGGAAGTCACCCACGTGCAGGAAGTTTTGCTCTTGTGCTGGCGCGACACTGGACATCCGCAGGGAGGGGGAAGCGAAAAATATTTAGAGCAGGTTGGTGCCGTGCTGGCTGGACGCGGTATTAAAGTAACTCTACGCACGGCGCGATACGATCGTGCACCACGTCACGAGGTGGTAAATGGCATTCACGTCAGCCGTGGTGGTGGTCGCTTTACGGTTTATCCCAGGGCTTTGTTGGCAATTGCGGCAGCGCGATGTGGATTCGGCCCACTGAAGGGAATCAAGCCAGAGGCAATTATTGACACCCAAAATGGGATACCATTTTTTGCTAAGTGGGTAGCTTCTGCGCCAGTGACTATTTTATTACATCACTGTCACCGGGAGCAGTGGCCGGTTGCTGGTAAATGGGCGGGGCGGATTGGCTGGTGGATTGAGTCAAAGCTGTCTCCGTGGGTGCATCAAAAAAATCAGTATCTCACGGTCTCCTTGCCTTCAGCAGAAGAAATTGTTGCCTTAGGTGTTAATCCAGATCACATTGCGGTTGTTCGCGCCGGTGCGGATGCTATTCCTCGGGAAGTTACCCCAGGGGGAGAAGCAACCCGGAGTGAAAACCCAACCCTAGTAGTACTTTCTCGATTGGTTCCGCATAAGCAGATTGAAGACGCTTTATATGTGGTTGCTTGCCTTAAAGAGCGTATTCCTGGTCTACATTTGGAAATTATTGGTGATGGTTGGTGGTCTAAGAAGTTGCGGGAGCGTACGGCTGAATTAAATATTTCAGATCAGGTGACTTTCCATGGGCATGTAGCGGAACTGGTAAAACATCAGGTGCTTTCGCAGTCGTGGGTACATCTGATGCCCTCACAAAAAGAGGGTTGGGGTTTAGCTGTTATCGAAGCGGCGCAGCATGGAGTGCCAACAATTGGATACAGTTCCTCACGTGGATTGACCGATTCAATTATTGACGGAGTAACTGGGCTCCTAGTAGAAAATTCTGATGAGCTTATTTCTTCATCTGAAAAACTATTGTGCAATAGTGAAGTACGGATGCAACTTGGAGAAAAGGCACGCATTCGGGCCGCAGATTTTTCTTGGGAACAATGTGCAGCAGGAGTAGCTGAAGTCTTGAATGGGACTAGCGTAGGTTTACACACCTCAGGTTTGCAGGGATCGCCTCCGTCGTAGCTGTAGCGCAATCCTAGTAATTCCGACGGCGACTCCAGAAGTCAGTATTGAAGCCCAAAGTATATGGGCAATGACGGATAGCACTTTCGACCGAGAATATTTTTCAGTGAGTTGATTGCTTCCACCAACGTAGTAAAGTGCAAGGTCGTTATCGCTATAGATAAGTGGTAATGTGTTTAAAGTTTTAGGTGAATTACCATGTATACCAGAAGTATTGAATTGAACGAGTATCCATTTAAGGCCAAGTTGCTGCAATCCGGTTACCGGACCACCTTCCAGTAAGATTTTTTCTACCTGTAGGGCCCGGGAACTTTCACCGTTTACTGTTACCCCGGAGACAGTTAATTCGCCAGTGTTTAACACATCAGCTGGAACTAGCCTTGAGGTAGGGTCAAGAGCAGTTTTGTAGTGATTCCACGCGTACCGTCGAAACATTCCAGTAGGCAACACCGCAACATCGCCCGGTTCAGCGCTGATCTTTTGCCTAACTGTTCCCCAACCTTGGGGGTAGTCAATAGGTTTAAGCATTCCATTGACTCCCCAAAAAAGATCAGGCAAAGAGACAAAGAGAGCCAGGCAGAGCAGGCAGGCATTGACTGAGGAGGGTAGATAGCGCTTTAGCGTCAGGGTAGCTGCAGATCCGGCGAGGACGTAAAAGGGTAAAGCCAACGCCACCCATTTTTGTGAATCACGAAATAAACCAGTTCCTGGGATATGTTGGACCACCCATTGTCCTACCTCCAACCCAAAGTTAGTAGCAAATACCGCGGGTCCAAGAATGGCTACAGCAGCTAGCGCACACAAAAGAGCACTGATAGGGTGACGTGCTTTTTTGCATACAATCGGAGCCCCGAGTGCCACTATGAACAGGAGAATGCCAGTGGAAAATAAAGCAAATAGCGTTGTCCGACTATAGGGTTCAGCTTCTGCATTCCATATTCCACCAAGTCCAGCGAGACTTCCCAAAGTGCCGAGACCAGGTTCAGCACGGGCCGCAAAAGCAATTACCCCTGCCGGATCTGAATGTGAAAGACCACTGTTATGGACAAAGCTGACGACTAGCCAAGGAGCGCCCGCCACTAGTGATAAGCAAGCTCCGGAAAGTAGTCGGGAAGGACGAGGAGCTAAAATCAATAAACCTACTATGGTTGCCAAAATAGCACCGCTGGGAGTTATTCCAGCAAAAGCAAACCAGAAGCCGAGTTGAAGCCACAGTATTCGGTTGGTGCTGTCCCGAATCTTTAGGGCAGTAATCACAATCCAAAAAAGTGCTGCATAACCTAAAAGTAGACTCCAGTGTCCCTGTAAAAGCCTTTGAGCAACATAGGGATTCCATAACGATAAGGTAATAGCAACAAATTGTCCGGGTAGTCCTACCTGGGGTAGTAGCACTAGCACCATTCGCGCGGCACCACATCCTGCGAGCAGCAAGGCAAGTAAAAGCAGTCCTTTCACAAGGATTCCACCATCGCAGAACCTGGATAGTACTGCGAGTAGGGCGTCCTGTGGCACTGCTCTTGCCGGAACCTCCGAGAGCCCTAACGCATCATCGGTGAGATAGGAACGGGGAGTGCTTACCGCATCCCTAAGCAGGAGATAACCTGGCTGAAATAGTGGTCCAAGGATAAGTAAGGAAAGGGCTAAGGAGTACACCGGCACTGCCATGTGCCGGACGCGCCATAGGGCCATGGGTTGCCACTTTACGCGGAACAAGTGCAGAGGTGCGATCATGGCCCTGTGCGATCCCCTAGCCTCATTGCAGGTATGACAGCAGTTACGGCCGGTTCCATGTTTGCCAATATTGCCTCATATGGTTTGCATCTGGTAGCTGGGCGGTGGTTACTTCCCAGCGGATACTCCGAATTTGCCGTACTTCTGAACTTTCAGCTGGTGCTTGCAGTGCCAGCCATTGGGCTACAGGCGGTGGTCGCGCGTGAACGTGTCCATGGAGCGGGGACGAGGCAACTACGGACAGTGGCGAGTCGATGTGCGCTGGCGGTGATGATTGTAGGGGTTTTTGCCACCCCACTTGCGGTAGCCCAATGGAATACCGGTTTACTACCGACGGCTGCCGCGGTACTGACTGCACCTTTTCTCGTTTTACTGTCAGCAGAATTAGGCCGTTTACAAGGTGATGGGAAATTTGGACGGTTAGCTGCAGTTCTTGCGGTTACTGGATTTGCCAAAGTAATCCCAGCAGTGATTGTTATGTTTTTAGGAGGGGGGGCAACCGGAGCGTTGTTGTCGAGTGCAGTGGGTATTAGTCTTGTGGCACTAAGGGTACGCTATGAACGTGACTTAGGTATCCCGTCAGCAGCTACTTTAGGTTTAGGGTGGGTCGCGGTACTTCGAGCTTCACAGGTGCAGTTCGTTCTCGTGGTAATGACATCAATAGATTTGCTTTTAGCCCGTAATATTTTAGGAAATAACGATTCCGGTTTGTATTCCTTTGGTGCCATAGCAACTAAAGCTGCCTTTTGGTTACCAGCAGCGGTGGGCGTGGTGTTTTACCCGAAAATGGCAACACCTGATCAGTCGGCGAATGCAGTTCGCCGAACATTACTTGTTCTCACGGTGCTAGGAATTGTGACTGCGGCCTTAGCAACAGCTCTGAGCCCAGTAATTCCTTGGGTAGTTGGGCCGGAGTATCAATCGGTCACTTGGCTCTTTGGTCTCTTCGCTTTCCACGGAGCGGTATTGTCGGTCCTACAAGGTGCCTTGTTATCTGCGATTGCACAAAATCGCACGTATTTAGCTGGATTCGCTTGGGCTGGGTTACTTATCGAAGCATCTGTTTTAGCATTTTGCGCTCGTTCCATAGTTCAAGTGTTAGTTATATCTGTGATCTGCGCCGTTGTGACAACGACTCTGGTCTCAAGTTTGGTACTAACAAAAGTCAAAAATACATAAAACTGTGCCCTGCCAATCTTATTGGCAGGGCACAGTGTGGATCAGCGAAGGTTATGACTGTGTAGGAGGCTCATTCCAACCACGCTGAGTGGGAATGGTTTCGGTAGGTGCATCACCAAGATTTCCCGAGTTACCAGCTGGCTGTCTTCCTAAGCGTAAGCCCAATACTAAGCCAACAACTAGAAGCAGCAGGCCAGCAATACCCGCGCCAATGGGGAGGATGCGTCCGTAAAGAGAAAGTTTGTCCTTTCCTTCTTTAGCCTTATCCACTTGGTATTCCACAGTTTTTTCATTAAAAGTTGCAGTGTATTTCAGTGTTGTGACTTCTGGCTTAAGGCCATTTCGAGCAAAATACTGGTAGGTGTCTGCTGAACCTTTAATGACAACCCCTGTTTCGGGTTCGACGTATAAGTCACGCTTGATGGTATAGAAGCGAGTCATAGTGACCGGAGTGCTGTCGTTATTATCAACACCCCACTGGGAAGCAGGTAAAGTTACTTTGTAGGAAGTAGACTTCGGGACGGCTTTCGAAAGGTCAACGGGGTCTTTTATATTTCCATTTTCATCAAGACCAAGGCGCTGCACAAAGTGGTAAACCTTCAGACCGTTGATTTCTTCCTCACCAACGTAATCTGCCGGAGATTGTTGGCGGGAAGTGATATCAAAGTAAGGGTAGGATTCTTTTTTGGTGTCAAAGGGGAACTTGTACTGCAAACCGGTATGAACTACTGGTTCAGCTGCTACACCTTTTTGCATTTGGTAAGAGTCAGTCTCGGCACCTACAGGCATTGAACTCACCCGATCCAACGTGACGGTGTCGACGTTTGCATCGACAAGCCCAGTATCTCCTTGTTTATCGGTGCGACGAATCGACTGACCAGCTTGTACAGTAATGATTTCAGAATCTGAAGGTTCTTGCACTGTGACGTACCGCTGCGCGACAATGGGTACTCCGGTATCAACTTTGACCCGACTGCTGCTCAAGGACGCTGCATTAAGGACATCGCCGCGACCCTCGGTTACTGAGGTGATTTCCAGATCAAGCGGGGTTTTTTTCAGTTTATCAACGGTGTAAGTAGGTATAAGTACAGCCGCGATTAATAAGAAAGCGCCAAGGCCAGCCGATAGGCAAGCGAGGACCAGGTTCTTACTGCTGGAGCGGTTCGCCATGCAGATTACTCCTTGTGTGTTATCAAGCCATTCACGGTGGCTGGTTCTATAGAATCCTGCCTTGCTAGGCAAAGGTAGAATTCTCAGTTAGCCAGATGCTCTAAACCTTAACAGTCAATCAACATAAAATGGTTATGCTTACCCAATTAAGAATGAAGAATTATAGGCTAAATCTGGTTGGGTAATCCACAGAGCAAATGAAACGGCACACTAATCAGTTATGGATACAACCATTCCACCATCGTTAACAGCCTCAAGAGCACGATCAAGACAACACCCTGGTAGAGCTGGAGAGTATATCCCAGCTTTAGAAGGTGTACGTGCCCTTGCCGCCATAGCTGTTGTTATTACTCATGTTGCCTTCCAAACTGGGCAGGCAAATGGGTCAATAGTTGGTCGAGTATTCGGACGATTTGACTTAGCCGTAGCAGTATTCTTTACCTTAACAGGTTTTCTGTTATGGCGTCCACATGCCAGTGCTGCACATGGAGTAGCAACTTCGGTAACTAAGGTGGATGCCTCAGAACAGGGTTTTGGACGTTATTTACGCGCCAGGTTTGTTCGAATTTTGCCCGCCTATTTACTCGTGGTGTGCTCAGTGTTGCTGTTTCTTCCTGATGTCTCGCCCGCGAATGGTTTTGGAGATCGCTTTGGCGCAGGACTTACTGTGTGGTTGGCAAATTTAACGCTTACTCAAGTTTTTGTGCCGCTTAGCCTTACCTCTGGTTTGACGCAGATGTGGAGTTTATCGGTGGAACTTGCCTTTTATTTGTTGCTCCCAGTTTTTGCTTGGGCGGCATCAGGTTTAACAGGATCAAAGGCTCGGTTACGGATACCGGTCTTGTTGGTTATTTTGGTGTCAAGTTGTTGTTGGGCATTTGTTCCCATTGGCCCTGGTGCTTTGGGGAACCCACTTAATTGGCTCCCCGGGTACCTGCCATGGTTTCTTGTTGGCATGATTATTGCTGAAATGACAGGGATTCAACGTGGCGCTATTCATCGGTTGGTTACCTCGCGAAGCGCTATGTTGAGTGTTGGCATTGTAGCTTTTTGCCTTGCTGCCAGCCCCTGGGGGGGTCCAGCGGGTTTAGTGGACCCAGAGCCCTGGCAGTTTGCCATCAAAGTATTGAGTGGGGCGGTGCTCGGGGGGGCAGTAATTGCCCCTCTGGCATTGTCTACGGGGGTATCGAGCAATAAAATTCTTGCACATAAATTTCTTGTGGTTTTGGGTCGTTGGTCCTATGGAATTTTCCTATGGCATTTAGCTGTTCTCGCCATAGTGTTTCCGGTATTTAGTATCAGGCCTTTTAGCGGTCACATGTTTTTGGTGGTGCTACTTACTTTGCTAATGGCAATTCCATTAGGTGCGGCCAGTTTTGCCTTAGTGGAAATCCCCGCACAACGTGCACTTCAATCTTGGGAAGCGAAGCGGTCCAGTTTAAAACGCGGTACCGTCGAAATAGCAACTGCAAGTACTGCGATCAATGCTGGTAACTGAACCCAGAATGAATCCCCCAAATAACCAGTGGGTGATCGCCAGGGTCCTTTGGACAGAATCGCTGTGGCGAGTACCATCATCGCACCGGAAATGACTACGAGGATCTGCATGGGTTGAATTTTTCTGCTATCGGAGCTGATGCGCCAATGCATGATACTAACAATTGAAGTTAATATTCCTGCAGTCGCCAGTCCTACTATTCCAGCTACGATAAAAGCTAAGCTAAAGATTCCGAGTACTGCCAGTTTTTTGGGTTGCCAAGTGCGCGTAGAGTTACCAAAATTCTGGGGATCGCAACGGCGGCGAAAAATTGCGGAGATGATCAATGGAATAAATAACGATAGTCCACCAAAGATACCCATCCGATATGCTTTGTTGCTGGGAAAAGTCAGGGTAATTATTCCAGAAACTCCGGCAGGTACGATCCACCCCTGTTGCCAACCATTGACAACCAATGGCTGTAATTGGGTACCTTCTTCTGAATGTGCAAGCCAGCCAAGGTTATAACTTTCAGGGATCACTACTACACGATCAGTGGAACCAGGTAACACCTGAAGTGTCCGATTATCTGCAGACCAATGAGATACCTCAACGCTGTATCGATCAGCCGGGTTAGTGGCCTGAATAGCTGAGTTAAGGCTAAGTCCATCAACGGTAAACAACTTGTTTGGATGCACAGAAATTTCTTGCTCCCCTGCTGGGAGTATCACTTCGGCAGAATCGCAAGTAGTAGCAGGCACCGGTTCAGCCTTAAGTAGTTGACTAACTGTTGCAGTTACTGAAGTGCGAATAAGACGTCCAGATACGGCAATGACAGGACCGCTGTCGCAACTTAAAGAAACTGTGCGAAACTCATCTGTGTTGACTGTAACTCCAGTTCCAGGTACTGGTCCCTGATCGTTGTGAGCGATAACTTCGGCAATTCCTGGCGGTTGGGCGAGGACAAATCCTAATGCGGTGTTGTCTAATTGTGTTTCCCATTTAGTCAAGGTTATGGTGATCGTGTCGGTGTAGGTTGCTTTGAGGTGAACTTTCCCGGGTTGACCTTCGGTGTAGGTCACAGGGCGTACTTGTGGTCCAGAGCCAAGATTAACCGCAAGCTCAGTAGGGCGAGCAGGTAGTGATCCTAGGCTAGGCACGATATCAAGCCCACTCACTGTTGCCGGTTGGGGTAGTCGCAGGGTAACGGTAGCTGTGGAATTTTTATTTCGTACAACTTCCTCTGAAGCCGTCCAGGATGTTTCCCGATTTCCATCGGTTAATGCTCGAGCTGAACCGCGTAGATCGCTAATATCGCCTGAGCCGAAGGCTTGGGCCCGTTCTGGTTGTGCCACAAGTTCATTGAGGGCAGCACTGGGGCGAGCGCGCAGCCATAATTGGGGATTTACGACAGTTTCATTGGGCACCTTGAGTGTTCGAGTGAAATACGTAGGTTCTTCAGGTTGCTGTCCCAATCCTTTTGCACAATAAAGATGGTCAGGGCCAAGTGCACAGTTTGTTCTTCCGCTTAGGGTTTGACCAAGATCCCATCCTCGAACGCTAGAGTCATGTGGGGTGGGAGGAAGTTGAACAGTATGGCGAATATCGACTGGAATACTAAGTCCTGCATCATTAAATTCTGATACTTGAATTTCACTAATTCCGAACTGCGCCCCCGATGTTCCATCTTTTGTACGCACTGAAGTGATCCGTACGGAGGAGGTTGCACCTACTGGCAATGCAACACTGACCATTTCGCCTGGTTTGTCGATAGCAACCTGACGTGTCCCAGTCGAGGTTGAAATTTCTAACTGACTGACCGACGATCCAATTGCTGAGGCGCTGGTCGCAATATTGAGTACGCCATTGGTTATTGGTACATCAAAATTAAGCTGAAGCCATTGACCAACAGCACTTTCTAATCCATTACTCATCCACGCTGTGGAATTATCATTGTCGATAACGGCGGCAGGCCCGCTTGAGGGGGAAACTGCGCCCAATTGAGTGGCATCAGCGGCGGAACTTGACACAGAAATGCGCGCACCCTGCCACTTTGCTTGAACCAGTGGGGCACCATAAACCGGGTAATCGGGAACTTTATTCAGAGTACGTCTAGGGTCCTCCGCACTGCGGAGTGCAGAGGTATTATCGTCAACCCTGCCAAAATCGGTCTCACGATCACCGGGGGTATCGGTGACCTCGACTGAATCTATAGATAGCTCCGCGCGACTTGCGTCTGAAGCCAAGAGTACGGGCCCAAGTTCTGGGAGGTTCTGGGCAGACCGACGTTCTTGTAGTCGCAGAAGCGATTCCGGACCACCTTGGATGATTGGGAGTGAGTTTAGCTCAGCGATATAAGGACCGTTTAGTGGAGATCGGACGGCATAAATTTCAATCGCGGGATACGAAGGACGCAGATCGGTATCGGATACCAGCCCATCAATTTTCTTAGGTCCGATAAGTTCACCGAATTGGGCTACCTTAATGAGACCAGGTGATTTACTTACGCTTTGGTGAACAAGTAAAGGACGAGCAGATCTAGAGGTATCTGGATCAAGGTCGTTACGAACAACAAGGTAACTGATCCCCTGTTCTTTAAGGGTCGGAGCTAGACCTGAGGAAGGGTGTCCCGAGGAAATAAGACGCTGTACCGAATCAAGGGCGCGAATGGCGCCGGGTGGGGTTAGCGGAACTGCGTCGCGTACTGCCCAAGGAGTATCCGCGAGTGCTTGTAGCGGCTCATCTCTGGTTAGGCCCCAGGTTTGGCTAGCAAAAGGGGCGCCAGGGACTAGAAGTGCCCGACCAGAGTGGACGCCATTAGCAGAATCTTGAGAGCCATTATCGGATAACCATTGCGCGGCTTGAGTCCAATAATCCGGTATTTTTTCGTATACTCCTCGAGGGGCAACTTTACCCATCCAAGCAAGCGAAGTAGCCAAAAATACTGCAACGATAACTATCCAGGCCACCCCCATGATTCGATATCGCTCTGGGTTTGTTAAAGCTTTTTTCCACAAAGCTTTTGGGACTGATCCCGGTAGTGGGGCTTGCGCTAGTAAATGAGCTACACCCAAAGCTAGGGGGAGCCGAACTAACGGCTCCAATTTATGTACATTGCGTAGTGGCGCACCCTCAGAATCTAAAAATAGGCGTATGGGTTCGGAAAGAGGGGAGCCAAGTTCGCCTGAGTATCCAATCGTTAGTCCGGCGATACCTACCAGAAGAATAAAAATTAGTCGCCCTTTAGCGGGCATGGATCGCATGGTTAGTCCGGCAAGTCCTGCCGCAGCGATGATGCCGGTAGCAATAACCGCGGCGGGCTGGGTCACCAAGACGGCTCCGGCAATGCGTTCGGGGGAGACAAAAGGTGTCCAACTATCGGTGCCCCGAAGCACCTCAGCTAAGGATGTCCATTGAGTGGTGATCGCTGAAGATTCTATGTAGTCAAGAAACGGTGGGCTGACTTTTCCGAGCATGAGTAGTGCTACTAACCACCAACAGGTGGCACATAACACCGAAGGTATCCACCAGAGGGTGAATGCCCACCATCGTTTATTCGGTCGGTGACTGATCCACCATAAGACTGCAACGAGGCATGCGGCGGCTGTGGCTACCGCGTTTACTGCACCCATTAAGGCAACGGCAATGGCCGATTGTGCCGCCAAGGTTCGAGGCGAAAGAGCTGCACGCGGGCCGGTAATTGCCGGTTGTTGTAATGCAAGTACAACAGGAATAAGCACCCAAGGGGACAGCATCATCGGTGCTGTTTCTGAGGAAATTGACCCAAGAGTAGTCAGTACCCGAGGGCTTAAAGTAAAAATAAGTGCAGCGATAATTCTGGAGCTATGGCTTCCAATCCCGATGGCTTCGGCAAGTCGAATGATTCCCCAGAATCCAGCCACCAGAAGCGCTGCCCACCAGAGGCGTTGAATTACCCAGGCAGGTAGCCCAAGCTGATCGCCAAGCAGGAAAAACGTTCCGTGTGGGAAAAAATAACCGTAAGCCTGGTTCTGAACCTGGCCGAAGGTAAATTCACTACTCCACTGATTCGAAGCACGTTGCAGAAAACCCAGCGGATTGGCGGTCAGGTCTAGCTTGGTGTCAGCTGCAATAAGACCTGGTGACTGTAGGAAAGTGAGGATGCAGGCCACCAATGCGGTAGCCCAAAACCATCTCCGGGAAAGCGCAGCTACGGAGATCTCCGAAGTTACTGGAGTGATAATGCCGGTAGGTGCTAGTCGCGTGAGCCGTACTCAACAGAGTTAAGCACTGAATTGGAAGGGTCGCCCTGAGAAATTTCTGGACGAGTGTTGTCCTGGGCCAGTGCTGTGATACCGAAAACTGTGGCTGCACCTATAACCAGACCACCGACAACACTGGCAATCCCAGGTACAAGAAACTTCATTTTCGGTTCTCCTCGTTGCAATGCGCTGTGCTGTGTCACATAAGACTACGTCACATATGAATGATCGTTGGTGCAAAAGTACCACTGTTGATAACTATGGGTTGCATCTCCGTGGTTTCTGACCCAAAAATTTGTTCGGTGGGGCAAATTTTCTTTTACAAGATGGTGGAGAACGCGCTTAATAAGGTTTTCAGTTTGGTACTTGTCTCATCTAATTCGGTCTGAGGATCTGAAGTTGCAACAATACCCCCGCCTGCATAGGCCTTACCCCTAGCACCAGTTTTTTCCAGTTCTGCACAACGGATTGCCACCATCCATTCCCCATCACCGTTAGCCTGTGTCCAACCGACAGCCCCTCCATAAAATCCACGGTTACCCTCTATCTGATTGATGGTGGAAATAGCTTGAGATGTGGGGGTCCCGGCGACTGCCGGGGTGGGGTGAAGTACTGCGGCAAGATCGAGTGCGGATATGGCGGAACTTGTGGTTGCTTGAATTTTTGTTGCGAGGTGCCAGACCTGTGGTGTACTCGCCAAACTGGGTGCTGGGGGTACACGGATGTCAGTGCAAAGGTTCGATAGCTGCGTACTAAGCCACCGGGTGACAAAGGCATGTTCGGCGAGGTCTTTGTCAGAGGACATCAACGCTTGGGCTGAGGCCTGGTCCAAGCGTGGATTGTCATTACGAGGCGCGCTTCCAGCGAAGGGCCAACACGTTACTTTGTTTCCAGTTTTCTGCACTAGAAGTTCAGGGCTGGAGCCGACCAGATAACGACCGGAGAATCGCGCTCCGGCAACACTGAGGTCTGAGCTAAATCCATTTCCCTGGCTATCACGATGTACCAGGGTAGATAGCAGAACTGAAGGGAGAATTATCTGTTCTCCGATGGTCTCAAAAGTGATAGACCTAGCTGCAACAATTTTTTCCAGGTCGCTTGAGGTTATTCGATCAATGAAGTTTTGTACTCGGTGTTTATGTTCTTCAGGTAAAGGATCTTCCGAAATGAGGCGAATAGGAGGAAGGGGAGTGGGGATCGAGGGTGACCAGCGTCCGGTTTTGATCGTAAACTGTTGGGGTTGGTAGAGGGCAGGTGCTTGCGCAGGATCAAAAGCTAACATTCCAACCACAACATCGGATTGCTGGTTATGCAAGGCTTCGGAGGCTTCGGCGACTGAGGTGAAGGGGCGCCGAAGCCCAGAGGCTAGCACATGATGGTCAGCTCGGGTGAGAGCAAAACCACCAGGTCGGTCGAGAGGGTGTTGGGCACTCTCGTTATTTATGTCTAGAGGGTGCACTGCGGAGCTGGTAGTTCACCCAGGAAATTGATTGCGGCAGCGCCATCGTTAGCTGTATAAAGCCCAAGCTCAAGACAACCGCCAGAGGCAGATGCCCGAGTAGCGGCTTGTTGGAGGCCAATTCCCAGTTCTTGGGTGTAGATCAGTCGGGGGATTGTTGGCAAGGTAGCTAGCAAGGAACCGATGCTATTGTGTGCGATCCACGAAGTTTGTGATGTCGATAAAGTAACCCAGTAAGGGGTGTAACCATCTAGGGGAATTGGGGTTGCTGCAGCGTTAGCAGTGCTTAGGCTCAAACCTAAGACCGAAAGCGTAGTAGCGCAGATAAGTGCAGAAAGTGATCTGGTGAAGCTCATCGGGGTTTGTGTCCTTAGTGGGTAGCGACGATTAGCCAGCAGCATACAGTTCAGCAGCGTACAACTAGGTGTCATCGACTGGTGTGGAGAACCCAGTGAAGTTTAAGTGCAATTACGTCCGGCTTTGATCAGTTTTGATATATAGCCCTGGGTCGGGGTGGTTTCTTGAGCGTGCTGCTGGGAGAATCACCGATCATGACCCAGCAGTACCCACCCTTTGGCAATTCTGGCCCAGCCCAAGATTGGGATCGGATACTTGCTGAGCGTGCGACTACACCCGCTCAAACCTTGGAGCAAATATGGAATGGGCGTGCGGACCTCAGGTCCATAATCGCTCTTAACCCAGCTTGTCCGCGGCATTTAATAGTTGGCACTGGTTTTGCGGATCCGTGGTCTAGCCCAGTTCGGGAAGGTTCGGGAAGGACCTTAAAGATTCTTTTAGTGTCAGTTGGTGCAGTTGTGGTTGCAACTTTGGTTGGAATGGGTATTTATGCGGTTAAATCTGGTGGGATAGATGAATCGCCAAATACTTCCGAACAAGCAAAACCCACACTAAATTTTCCCCTAAAGTCAGGTGTTTCCGCTGATACAAAACCGCTCCTTGGTGGCGCCATAGTTCCAACTTCTCACACTGCAGATTGTGTTATCGCCAGTCCCGGTAAGGATAGTGGCGGTGCTACTTTTACTTATGAGCCGGAGAAAGCTTTTGATGGTGATCTGACCACTGCTTGGCGCTGTGTCCGGTCGGCAGACAGTCAGAAGATAACTTTTGCCCTTGGCCGGAAAGTCACACTTAGTTCGGTAGCTCTGGTACCTGGATTTGCAAAGACAGATCCTGATGGATCGGATCGGTTTATGCAGAACCGAAAAATAATCCGGGTACTCTGGGAGTTTTCTGATAAGACGACAGTTGAGCAAAGTATTTCCCCGTCACGGGCGATGGCAGTACAACCTGTCAATGTGATAACCGATAGTGTAACGATGACGATTCTTGAGACAGTTCAAGGAGAGAAAGTTATTAATAATCAAGGTGTTTCACAGGATTCTTTTGACTCAGTGGTATCGGTTAGTGAGATCGAATTTAAGGGTGCATAAGTGATATGAGAATGTGGTGCAGTATCTTTCGAAAAGTTCTGCTGGTAACAGCGGTTTTTCTGCTTGTGTCTTGTGCCTCTGATCAGCACCAGGTGGAAACTATCCCCCCAATTTCGGCTAAGCCGGAAGCAGCTGAAACTTCTACATCAAAAGATGAAAACATGTGTAGTGCAAATGATTTTTTGGCGACGCTGAGCATTAGGCAAAAATTGGCGCAGCTTTTAGTGGTAGGTGTTAAAGATGCTCAGGATGCTCGTCAGATTGTGACTAGTGAACAGATTGGGGGTATTTTCATCGGAAGCTGGACACAGGAATCCGTTCTGACTGATAACCAGGTGCCAGCGATTGCTGCGCAGTCCCCGATTGCTCTGACCGTTGCCATTGATGAGGAAGGGGGGAGGGTTTCTCGTATCAAAGATATTGTAGGTACTGCTCCCTCTGCCCGTAAAATTGCGGAAACGATGACCGTTGAACAAGCGTATTCTTTTGCTTATCAACGCGGTTTGAAGATTAAAGAATTAGGAATTACGCTCAATTTTGCTCCGGTAGTTGATGTTACAGATGAAGATAGTGATCAAGTCATTGGTGATCGTTCCTTTAGCGCTGACCCCGAAGTTGTTGTTGCTTATGCGGGTGCTTATGCGCGAGGAATGCAAGATGCTGGCGTGTTTCCGGTCCTGAAACATTTCCCGGGACATGGCAGCGCCTCGGGGGATTCCCATAAAGGCGAGGTGACAACTCCGCCGTTGTCTCAATTGCAATTGCAGGATCTTCTTCCTTATCGGGAACTTGTTAGCTCACGTTTGGGGGTAATGCTTGGGCATTTGAATGTTCCGGGACTAACCAAAGATGGTGAACCAGCTAGCCTTAGTTCTGCTGCTGTCAGATTTTTAAGAGAAGGCAGCGGATACGGAGCTCCGGCTTTTTCTGGGCCAATTTACACCGATGACCTTAGCGGCATGCGTGCCGTTACTGATGCTTACCGGATTGATGAGGCTGTTGTAAAAACTCTTCAGGCCGGTACCGATGTGGCGCTATGGCTAACAACTCAAGAAGTACCAATGGTGCTCGATACACTGGAACGAGCCGTCCAGTCAGGTGCGTTGTCCGCAGAGCGTATGGATTCATCAGTTGTTACTGTGCTGAAGTCTAAAGGGGTACTCAATTGTGGCTAGGGCTGTGATTCCAATAAGAATCTAGTGCATTTGCGAGTTGCATTCGCCTAATATCTTACCGTGGAGTAAGTTAGTAGAGTCCGATTTGGGTTTCCACTCGGATCGGCCCAACTAGGAGGATTAGGTCCGCAGATGGCTGGTGGAACAAAACGCCTACCCCGCGCGGTGCGTGAGCAACAAATGCTCGATGCTGCCTTGGAGGTGTTTTCGGCCAATGGTTTTCATGACACATCTATGGATGCTATTGCCGCCGCAGCGAATATATCTAAGCCAATGCTTTATCTTTACTATGGCTCCAAAGACGAGTTATTTAGTGCATGCATAAATAGAGAAAGTGCTCGTTTTATTGACGCATTAAGCGTTGCCGGTGAGCCGTCATTAAGCCCCAAAGAGCAGCTTCGAGTTAGCATCTTGGCATTTTTGCAGTTTGTGGATCGCAATCGAGATTCCTGGCGAGTGCTGTACCGGCAGGCTGCCGGACAAGCCGCATTTGCCAAGCAGGTGAGTGCTAGTCGAGCCAGGTTAATTGAACTAACCGCACACTTATTGCGGTCCAGTACGAGAGATCCTGAGCCTGGACAAGACTTTGAACTTATGGCGGTAGCGCTGGTGGGCGCTGGAGAAGCCATTCTTGACCGTATTTCTGATGGTGATGTTGACATACCAGTTGCTACTGAAATGCTAGTAAATCTTGGTTGGCGTGGTCTGGCTGGACGTCGTAAAGAACCAGTTGCCTGATGTCTTAAAGTTAAGGGGTCACAGTGCATGGACTGTGACCCCTTAACTTTCTCGGGACTAACGGTTAGATTGCTACAGTCCCACAATGCTTCCGGTCAGATGAGGATAACCTTTTGTGCGGTTCCGTAATGATAGGTTCCAATCCTGGCCATTTTGCTCAGTGTAAACCGAAATTGTTGCAGGCAAAAGAATTGGTTTCCCAAAGCGCACCGTGTAACAGACTGCATTAGGAATCTTTCCTTCAATAGAATTGAGAACTGCTGCAGCACTCCACATTCCATGAGCAATCACGGTAGGGAACCCAAATGCTTTGGCGCCCAGAGTTGCCATATGAATCGGGTTACGATCTCCGGAGATCGCCGCGTATTTACGAATCTGCCCCTTAGAGACCCGAAGAAGGCTATTGGGGACCCCCAATTTTTCTTCTTTTTTTGTTTCGGGTTTTGGTTCATCCGATAGGCTAGTCCGTTGCTTATTTAAGAAAGTGGAAACCTGATGTGAGACGAGTTCTCGGCCTACGTAAAGCTCGCTTATGGCATCTACCATTAGGCCGGAACGATGCTCACGTAGGTTCTCGGCCCTTACCTTAATATCTAGAGGTTCGGAGACCGAGATAGGCCGATACCGAGTTATGACATTCTGTACATGCACCGAACCCATTGCTGGGATAGGGAAATCAGTATCGGTAATGAGTGACATGACCGTTGGGAAGCCTAGAATAAAAGGGTAGGTAAGTGGCAAAGTGTCACTTAACCGTAGCCCAGTCACCGCGGTGTAGCTTGCGAGGTTGTCCAGATCCACTTTGAAGTTATTCAAAGTGAGAGTCTTGTCTGAGACGTCTTTTCTACGCTTAGCCTGTGCCGTAGGGAGCATGCCCATAATGGCTTTCAGATATGTTGCACTTGATTTCGGCTGCTCAGTCAGTTGCACAACTGCTCCTTTACCCATTGCCTATGCGCCAATCAAGCTTTGGCCGCATACCCGAACAACATTGCTGGTAACAGCATTTGATGCGGGGCTAGCGAAGTAGGCCACGGTTTCTGCCACATCGATTGTTTGTCCACCTTGAAGAAGTGAATTCATCCGGCGGCCAGCTTCACGAGTAGCAAAAGGAATCGCGGCAGTCATTGCAGTTTCGATAAAGCCAGGCGCTACTGCATTGATGGTGATGTTTTTCTTGGCCAGCACCGGAGCTTCTGCGGTTACCAGGCCGATTACGCCTGCTTTTGATGTTCCGTAGTTGGTTTGTCCTCGGTTACCTGCGATGCCGGCAATTGATGAAACATCAATGACACGCCCACCCTCTTTAAGGGCGCCTGTTTCGACAAGTTTTTCGGTAATTCTTTGAGGTGCAAGCAAATTAACGCCAATAACCGAATGCCAACGCCCATCGTCCATATTGGCGAGAAGTTTATCCCTGGTGATACCGGCGTTATGAACGATGATGTCGGCACCGCCATGCCGCTCCAGTAAATGTGCCGATAATGTTTCGCCAGCATCGGCTGCTGTGACATCGAGAGCTAAAGCGGTTCCGCCAACTTTGTTGGCAGTTTCAGATAATGCTTCCCCTGCTGCTGGGATATCAGCAACAATGACGGTGGCTCCATCGCGGGCGAAAACTTCAGCAATAGTGGCACCGATTCCGCGCGCAGCACCGGTAACTACGGCTACCTTGCCTGCTAGTGGCTTATCCCAATCGGCTGGTGCAGTGGAATCGGCTGCGCCCACGTAAATAACCTGGCCGTCGACGTAAGCAGATTTGCCGGAAAGTAAGAAACGTAGTGTGGAGGCTAATCCGGTGGCGCCAGCTTTTGCTTTGGGAGAAAGGTACACAAGTTGAGCTGTGGCGCCTTTAAGTAGCTCTTTCCCTACTGATCGTGTGAAACCTTCTAATGCTCGTTGCGCGATCTGCTCGTCAACGGTGGAAGCTTCAGCCGGAGTGGTTCCAATAACCACAATACGACCGCTACGAGCAATATTGCGCATAGTCGGCTTGAAGAATTTGTACAGTTGCTCAAGTTCTTCGACCTTGGTGATTCCAGTTGCGTCGAATACCAGGCCACCAAACTTGTCGGCACTGGCGCCACCGGCGTTATTCACAACTTGGTCGTAGTCGCAGAGCAGTTCGCGTAGTGGCTCGACCAACCGGCCTGCTCCGCCGATCAGGACGGGTCCTGCTAGTGCTGGTTCGCCAGCTTTGTACCGGCGTAGTGGTTCGGGTGCAGGAAGACCGACCTTGCCGGCGATAAATGCGCCCGGCCCGGACGTGACGAACTGCGAGTAGAGGTCAGTAGTTCCTTTTTTACCTGACACGTGTCACCTTCTCGTGAGTTAATGAATCTTGCGTCTTAAATTTGTTACTTGCCTGTTCACCTGCTGTGGCATTGCCTCAATTGTGAGGCTTTTGCCACTCGGTGTCGACAACTAACTTACTCCCGAGTAAGAATACTTGGTAGTAGCAATCCCCGAGAACTTGGAGACCCAGTGGCAACCAGTGCAAATTCATCCGGCAAAACCCCTGCGGCTGCATCTGCTCCTGCAGTTAAGCAGCAGCGTCCTGTCGCAATCATTGGCGGCAATCGCATTCCGTTCGCTCGTTCCAACAAAGCTTATGCACAAGCAAGCAACCAAGATATGTTTACCGCAGCACTTGAAGGGCTGGTCAGCCGCTTTAACTTGCAAGGCGAGCAGATCGGTATGGTCGCTGGTGGTGCAGTTTTGAAGCACAGCGACGATTTCAACTTGATCCGCGAATGTGTCCTTGGCAGCAGTTTGTCCCCGTACACTCCAGCTTTTGATGTGCAGCAGGCTTGTGGCACCGGTATGCAGTCAATTATTGCGGTAGCTGATGCTATTGCCGCAGGTCGAGTTGATTCTGCTATCGGTGGGGGCAGCGATACCACCTCAGATGCGCCGATTGGGGTTTCGGAGGATTTACGTAAGTTCCTCCTTGTTGCCAACCAAGCTAAGAGCAATGCCGATTACCTTAAGCTGCTTGCCAAGCTACGCCCGAGCTTCCTTGGTATTCGCCAGCCACGTTCCGGTGAGCCACGTACCGGCCTGACCATGGGCGACAGTGCGGCAATCACAGCTAAGGAATTTGGTATTAAACGTGAAGATCAGGATGCGTTAGCGGCTGCGAGCCATAAAAATCTAGCCGCCTCTTTTGACCGTGGGTTCCATGATGACCTGGTGACACCGTTCCTTGGTCTTACCCGCGATGACAATTTGCGTCCAGGTTCCACGGTAGAAAAGCTGGCAACACTTAAGCCAGTCTTCGGAACTCGCCTGGGTGATGCGACGATGACTGCGGGTAACTCCACGCCATTTACCGATGGGGCTTCCACAGTGCTGTTGGCCACCGATGAGTGGGCCGCAGAGCGTAATCTCCCAGTACTTGCCTATCTTCGCGATTCAGAAACTTCGGCTGTTGATTTTGTGAATGGCAAAGATGGTCTTCTGATGGCGCCAACCTATGCAGTACCACGTTTATTGAAGCGAAATGGGTTGACACTTCAGGACTTTGATTACTACGAGATTCACGAAGCATTTGCCTCAGTGGTGCTGGCAACCTTGCAAGCCTGGGAGTCAGATGAATACTGCAAAGAGCGTTTAGGATTAGACAAAGCGCTCGGTTCCATCGATCGAAGTAAACTTAACGTGAACGGGTCTTCGTTGGCAGCCGGACATCCTTTTGCTGCCACAGGCGGCCGTATTGTTCCAGCTTTGGCGAAGATGTTGGCAGAGAAAGGTAAGGGCCGGGGTCTGATTTCGATCTGCGCTGCGGGCGGACAAGGAGTCACAGCCATCATCGAGAGGTACTAAGAACCACTGGTTAGGTCAAATCTATAAGGTAGGGCTCTCGTTGTATCAACGAGAGCCCTACCTTGGATATTGTCGAAGTAGTAACGTTTAGTTGCCGAGCGGCAATAAACCACTGGCTTTATGCTTGTGCCTATGGTCAGTAAATTTGGGTGCAAACTGTGCCAATGACCGCTGTAGGTACTGACGAAACTGGTGTGCCAATTTATGAGTAGTGAGAACCCCGATCACAGTGGTTCCGTTCCTGGTAGCGATGAGCCAACTGAGCAATTCCCTGTGTGTGACGAACCAGCACCTTCACCTAGTGTTGCCGAACTGGAGGATCGGTCCGAAGTCGTTGTGCCATCTGGGCCTAAAGCGAGAAAACGGATCGGGGTAGGTCTTGCTGGAATTGCCGTGGTGTGCGGGGTGCTTTATGCAGCAGATTTTTTATCCTCTGCTGATCAGGTTCCTCGCGGGGTGACGGTTGCTGGAGTTAGTATTGGCGGGATGAGTCCCGGCGCGGCAGAAAATAAGCTTCGGGAGGAATTAGGGTATCGCTCTGCTGCACAGTTGGAAGTGGTGGTGGGCGGTATTCAAGTACCTTTTACCCCAGCTGATTCTGGGCTTAGCGTGGACTGGTCTGGAACTGTCGAGCGGGTAAGAAAACAGCCACTTAATCCGCTCACTCGTGTTGCTTCATTTTTTATCAAGCATGAGCGAGGTGCCGAAAGTTTAGTTGACATGAAGTCTTTTGATGCTGCAATAAAATCTATTCAAGAGATGTCGACTCAAGCAGCTGTTGAGGGAAATATCACTTTTGAAGGCTCAAATCCTGTAGTAATTTCCCCGCACAAGGGGCAATCGTTAGATCTAGAGCGCGCTAAAACTGTTGTGATTGACCACTGGGTGGCGGAGAGCCGAATCCAGCTTCCTGTCGTTGATATCCCTGTTTTGGTAACCGAAGAAGGGGTGCAGAAAGCGCTAAATTCGGTAGCCAAGCCTGCGGTTACCAGTGACATGGTCGTCACAGGTAAGGGGGATTCTCGGGCAATTCTCCCTAAAGACCAGATGGGGAAGGTACTTTCTTTTACACCAGATGGTCTGGGTGGATTAACCGCAAACTACAGTGCAGAAGCGGCAACGGCCTTGTTGGCACCACAATTGACAGCTACTGAAATTGCAGCAAAAGATGCTCGAATTGAGATTTCTGAGAGTAAACCCAGAGTTGTTCCTGCGGTTGATGGAGAACGTGTTTCTTGGCCCAGAACGCTAGAGAATCTAGCGGGGTTACTGTCTGGGAGTTTACCCCGAACTGTGGGAGCTGTGTATGAGCCAGCACCAGCTGCTTTAAGTACTGAGTCGGCGGAAAAGCTTGGGATTAAAGAAGTTATCGGAGAATTTACTACAAACGGGTTTTCGTATGCATCAGGAGTAAATATCAGATTAGCCGCCAAGGCTATTGATGGTGCAATTGTCAAGCCTGGTGATATTTTTTCCTTGAATGGCTATACCGGACCTCGAGGTTCAGCGCAGGGTTATGTAGAATCTGGGATCATTAACCATGGGCGAGCAGATAAGGCTGTGGGTGGTGGAATTAGCCAGCTTGCAACAACGTTATACAATGCAACGTATTTTGCAGGTCTTGAAGATATCGCCCATACCGAACACAGCTACTACATCTCGCGTTATCCGGCGGGGCGGGAGGCTACGGTTTTTGAAGGTGCAATTGACTTGCAGTTCCGCAATAACGCAGCAACTGGCATCCTGATCGAAACTATCGGAACCGGCTCGGATATAACGGTAAAGATTTGGGGTACCAAAACTGTTGATGTGAAATCTATTACGAGTGAAAGGTATGCATATACTGATCCATCGACAGTTGTTTTGCCGATCGGCAGTGGTTGTTCAGCTTCAGGCGGTTCTCCTGGATTTACGGTAAGTAATACCCGCGTGATTACAGATGTGATGACAGGCGCGGAAGTATCACGGCATACTCGAACTGTCAAATATGACCCTTCACCAATTGTTAAGTGTGAAGATCCAACACCCAAGCCAACTGATACACCCAAGCCAACTGATACACCCAAGCCTGGTCAATGATTTTAGGCTGAATTAACTTTAGTAGAAGAACCATTGGGTGGTTGGCGTAGAAGTGACACTAACCACCCAATGGTTGTGCTTTTAGAAGGCGGCTTCGTCGAGTTTCATGATGTCGCCGGAGATGTCGGAGAGGATGTTTCGGGTTGCGGTGAGTTCGGGGAGCATGTTTTTGGCGAAGAAGGAAGCGACCGCGATTTTGCCTTCGTAGAATGGTGTGTCAGCTTCGGATGCTCCGGTATCGAGGGCTTTGATGGCGATTTCGGACTGGCGTAATAACTGCCAACCGATCATCAGTTCGCCTACGGACATGAGGAAGCGTACGGAGCCGAGACCGATTTTGTAGAGTTCGGTTGGTTGTTCCTGAGCTCCCATGAGGTGTCCGGTGAGGGTGGCGGCCATCGCTTGAACGTCCTCAAGGGCGGTACCAAGAAGCGCTCTTTCTGTTGCCAGGGAAGAACTTCCAGTGTCCACAAATTCTTTGATCTTTCCGGCGATGTGGGCGAGTGCTACGCCGCGGTCGCGGGCGATTTTACGGAAGAAGAAGTCTTGGGCTTGGATGGCGGTGGTGCCTTCGTACAGGGAGTCAATTTTGGCGTCTCGGATGTACTGTTCGATGGGGTAGTCTTGGAGGAAACCGGAGCCGCCGAAGGTTTGTAGGGATTCGGTGAGTTTGGCGTAAGCTTGTTCTGATCCAACGCCTTTGACGATCGGTAGGAGGAGGTCGTTGACGCGGAAGGCGAGTTCTTTGTCGGCACCAGATACCTGGGCGGCAACAGCGTCATCTTGGTGGGCTGCTGTGTAGAGATAGGTAGCGCGTAGGCCTTCGGAGTAGGCTTTTTGGGTCATGAGGCTGCGGCGGACGTCGGGGTGGTGGGTGATGGTGACTCGGGGTGCGGCTTTGTCCATCATCTGGGTGAGGTCGGCACCTTGGACGCGTTGCTTTGCGTAATCCAAAGCATTTAAGTACCCGGTGGACAGGGTTCCAATTGCTTTGGTGCCTACCATCATTCGAGCATTCTCAATGACTTTAAACATTTGGGCGATGCCGTCATGAACATCCCCTACCAGCCAGCCTTGAGCGGGGATCCCATGTCCACCAAAGGTAACTTCACAGGTAGCAGAAGACTTGAGACCCATCTTGTGTTCAACATTGGTGACAAAAGCGCCGTTACGCTCGCCAAGCTTCAGAGTTTGAGAATCGAAGTGGAACTTAGGGACATAGAACAGGGAGAGTCCTTTGGTTCCTGGTCCGGCGCCTTCGGGGCGGGCTAGGACTAGGTGGAAGATATTTTCAAATAAGTCATCGGAGTCTGCTGAGGTGATGAAGCGTTTGACTCCTTCGATATGCCAGCTGCCATCTGCTTGTTGGATAGCTTTGGTGCGTCCTGCCCCTACATCCGAACCTGCATCTGGCTCAGTGAGAACCATAGTGGCACCCCAACCACGCTCGTAACCGACTGTTGCCCAATGCTTTTGTTCTTCATTGCCTATTTCATACAGAATACTGGCAAAGGCAGGGCCGATCAGAAAGAAATTTGCAGAAGGGTTTGCGGCAAGGAGCATTTCCTGAACCGCCCAACCGAGAGCCTTGGGTGCTGGAATACCCCCAACACCTTCATCAAGGCCTAGGCGGTGCCAGTCAGCTTCAGTCATAGCTGCTACAGCTTTTTTGATAGATTCAGGAACAGTGACGGTATGAGTTTCAGGGTCGAAGGTTGTCGGGTTACGATCCGCATCGGCCCAGCCTTCGGCGACAGGACCTTCAGCAAGGCGTTTAACTTCACGCAACATGTCCCTAGCAGTTTCTCCGTCGAGATCACCAAAGGCGCCGGACTCTAATATCGGATCAAGATTTAGTACCTCAAAGAGGTTAAACTCTAGGTCGCGTAGGTTGCTTTTGTAATGGCTCATACGAAAATTCCATTCTTCTTTGGTGTTGGGATGTTGCTCTCTAGTCAATATCAGATATTCTAGACGAGCACATCGATTGCCGATATTGCATCCACCAAAAGTTTCTACGCATAGTTGTGGCCTCGGTAT
>JBOFCS010000207.1:0-7670 GCA_051646185.1 Mycobacteriaceae bacterium
AATTGATCGTGGAAACGGCCACGGTTGGCTACCCAAATATTGGATATCCTGCACCACTAAGCCAACTTCCTCAGCAATTTCACGCGCCACACAAGCCTCTAAAGACTCCCCGGCCTCAACAAATCCAGCGAGCAACGAAAACCTACGTGGCGGCCACATCGGAGCCCTAGCCAGCAATACTCGATCGGCACCATCGTGCACAAGACAAATCACCGCAGGATCAGTCCGCGGAAACTCTTCATGCCCAGTCACCGTATTCACCCGAACCCAGCCACCCTTAGCTGACTTTGTTAGTGAACCATCCACCGGGCTGAACCTAGCCTGATCATGCCAATTAAGAAGCGCCACAGCACTAGCAAGTAAACCAGCACCGACATCATCCAAAAGGTCCCCTGCCAACCGTAAATCAGCCACCGAAACATCAATGGAATTATCGCGAACCGCCCACACATGCACACCGTCAGCGCCCCGACCAAGAAAAACCGCATCCTCAACTGGGCCAGTCCCCAACGAAACTGCCTCGTCAAAAACCAAGCGGCCATTGTCCAATGCAACTTGTCCGCGCGCATTTACCCGAAGTAACTGTGCCGCAGACCACCCAGCAACTAACGCTTTGTTATCGTCCCTGAGTTCTTCAGCACGATCTATCGCGGTACGAGCCAATAATGGAGTATCAACTAACTGAAAACCTATCGCCCGGGGCACAATCACTTACCTGTATTCCGAATGTACAGCAACCGATCCGCAGCTTCAATGGAATCAACTTCCGGGGCATCAACCCGAAGCAACCGACCACCACGCACCACACCAAGAACAATATCGGATAAGTGCCGGGGAGAACCACCAATTTCATCACGCTCAACTTCACGCTCAGCAATGGCAAAACCCGCGTCAGGAGTTAATAAATCTTCGATCATATCCACCACAGTTGGGGTAGTAGTAGCGATACCAAGAAGCCGACCCGCAGTTTCCGAAGACACCACCACCGAATTTGCACCCGACTGGCGTAAAAGATGCACATTCTCTGCTTCCCGAATAGACGCAACAATCTTTGCCGTCGGTGAGATTTCCCGTGCCGTCAAGGTCACCAGCACGGCAGTATCATCACGATTGGTAGCAACAATAATTGATGCAGCATGCTGAGCTCCCGCCAAACGCAGCACATCCGATTTTGTAGCACTACCCAGCACGGTTACCAGCCCCAACGATGATGCGCTATCAAGCACAGCTTGATCTGTATCCACAACAACCACATCCGCAGGGTTCACCCCATCACCAAGCATCGCCGCAACAGCGGTTCGCCCTTTAGTTCCGTATCCAACAACAACAGTGTGATTACGCACGCGGTACCTCCAACGCTGGATTTTTAAAGCCTGACGAGAACGCTCAGTGAGCACTTCCAAAGTAGTACCGACCAGGACGATGAGAAACATAATCCGAAGCGGGGTAATAACAAGGACATTCACCAGCCGCGCTTGTGATGCATACGGAGTGATGTCACCGTATCCGGTCGTCGAGAGAGATACCGTTGCATAGTAGAAACAATCGAGGAAGGAAAGTCCATCACCATTAACGTCCCGGTAGCCGTCTCGGTCAAGATAGACAATAAATACCGCCAACGACAAGGCCGCAAATGCGCCCAAAACCCGCTTTGAAATGGCCCTCGCTGGACTTGTACGGCTCTCGGGAATCCTCAGTACACCAACAAGTGCATGGTCAGGACGTTCAGTCAGCGACTCATTGACTCTACGCCGGTTACGCAGCCCAGATGCCATCATTGCCCACCAGGTATAGGAACTGTCACAGTGTGCGAGCGTAGCGGCAAATAGCAAACAAACAAAGTACATCCCCCATCATTGAGTCTCCAGTCGCAATTTCAGCAGTTGAAGAACTGAATACTTGGTGACAGTCTGAACAGATGACCACACAAGCGCCCAAAAACAGCTCTATCAAATTTTTGCATCCCCCAGCCCTTCGGCTTGCTGCACTTACTCTGACTGCCGGAGTTCTGCACTTTATCCGGCCAGAATTTTTCGATAAGCTGATTCCACCCGAGCTACCTGGAAAACCTCGCCCATGGACCTACGGTTCAGGCGCGGTAGAACTAGCCGTGGGCAGCTTGCTACTGCTCCCCCGCACCCGCAGCCTCGGCGGGCTACTTGCCGCTTGGCTATTTATTGCAGTGCTACCAGGCAATCTTCATATGGTCCGGCTCTGGTGGAAAAAGCCTTTAGCCTACAAAGCGCTTGCAATAGCTCGAGTCCCACTACAGATTCCCCTGGTCACTGAAGCCAGAAAAGTTTATCGAAGCGCACGCTTTCACGTGAAATAGCATAGCTTTTCAGCATACTCGATAGCTCGTATATTCGTGTGAAACAAGTAGACGCTGGAAGCAATCGACTAATTATGGGCAAAAAATTTACAGCTTCGATCGCTAAAACTCAAGCAAGTCAAGAAGATTACCATGATCCGAAGAGCTAGCAGGAGTGAGATAATTAAGTCGAGATTGAGCCACCGCAGAAAGATGCACCGCTCCGACCTGATACTTCAAACCTACGTGAACAATTCTATCGATACCTGCACCAATCAATGGTGCCAAAGTTTCTGAAATAGCATGCAAGTTATTACCTTGAATCTGTCCACCATGAATGACCATATTTCTTTTACGGTACAGGCGAGCAAACTCCGGAGTGAGGATATCCGCGATCTTCCTTACCTCTGCTCCTGGATTCTTCAAGACCGGCTGAATCCGCGTTAAAGCCATATTCTCAACTTGACTATGCAAGTCAATTCGTTCATCCGACATAGCACGGATCTGAAACAATCGGGCTCGATCAATATTTTCACTGCAATTCTGCATTCTACGAGCAAATGAATCCTTATACGTCTCCATATACCGACGCGACAAAGAAGTCAGTTCTGCACGCACCATACTCGCCGCAACGATCAGCGAAAAACGTTCCGCAGCAATTGAACTGTCCTCATCAGACTGCTCAACTAGCAACGATTCAATTGCTGACCATCCGCTTATTACCGCAATATGCGGAGCCCCAGTCTGTAATGGCTGAACCAGACTTAACGTGTTAGCAATGTAGTCATCCATAACGAGTTCTTGCACCCGCTCTAGCCTCTCAAAAGACAGTATTTTCACAATCCTATTTGTAGCTTGAGTCGGAAAATCTGCATTTTTCTCCAACGACCACATTTTTGAACAAACAACAATCCGCTTACTAGTGCCTAATTGAAATTTAGTCACGAGATTTGAAATCACAGAACGCGCTTTATCCGCAGCAGAGTTAACATCACGAGCTTTCACTTCAAGTAAGAAGGATCCCTGTTGCCGCACATTTGAGGCGTCAGGGGCATGAGACGACTTCCATTGAGCAGTCTCACTCGCACTCATCCAACCCTGAGTACTCCCAGAACCGATTGGGAATTTGGGTTTAGTTTCAACTGGAACACAGAAAATGTAGGTACGCTCTGCTCTCTTAGCTTGGCTATCCACAATACGGAAAAAATCGCCAAGGCTAACTGAATCTTGAGAATTCTTCGTGGCCCGTAACAATGAGTAAAGACTATTTTTGTGCATTCCTAGATCAAGAAGATGAGCAGTAATTCTTCTGGCAGCACCTTCGACACTAACTGTCGCTCTACTATCGAATATCTCTGCCCAATTCTTTAGGTATGAAGCCTGCATTCTGAGGACATGTTCGTTGACATTGATCCATGTATGGCTTAAATCACTTGTTCCTGCTTTTATTAACTTAATTGTCCCTCGAACACACTGTCCCCTGTCTTTAATTCCAGGGTCACTCTCTAATGATTTCATCAGATAATTGCGCTGACGATCGACCGCCGCGACTTTAGCACCTGGCTTTATGCTCTCATCTAGCAATTCGCGAGCAAGCTGCATCGTACCGCTATGCCATAGCCGACGATGCCAAGGCGTGACCGTAGATGTGATTTCCATCATCCTGTCAATAATTCCCGCGAAAGATGGTTCCTCAACGATTCCCATTGTGCTAATCTACAGGTGTAAACGGGCTAAATCGCTCAAGGTTTAAAATCCAGAGAGCCACTAGCCCGTTATCTATTAGCAGGTCCGGGCACCCCACATGGTTTGTGAAGGTGCTCGGACCTGTCTTTCTTTAATCGAACCAAATGAACATACCAACTTTCAAGAGCGTGCACGTCCGCATCGGCGGAAAGTATCACTACCCAGAAAGCAATTATTTATTGTCTAAATCACCCGCAGATTCAATAAGATTTTGCAGTTGTTCATGATCGGGCAGATCATTCGGTGCAATGGTTCGTCCTGATCGAACATAATGGAAAGCAGCACGCACCTTTTCGAGAGAATCTGAGGACATGCTCATCTTGCCACTGCTACGGGCCATCAACTCAGCCCAGGCAATCCGATAAGCGGCCAGCTGCATCGTTACTGACTCTACCTCGGATTCGGAGGGCTCTGCCCCAGTTTTCCAGTCCACAACGGTCCATCCCCCATCGGAATCAGCAAAAACAGCATCAATTCGACCCCTGAGCACCGTCGAGCCAATACAAGTCTCAAATGGCACTTCAACTTCCAAAGGACTTCGCTGCGCCCATGTTGATCTCAAAAAAGCTTCCTTTAATTGTTCCAAATCTTCATCCGGACCTGCTCCCACA
Source organism: Mycobacteriaceae bacterium (assembly GCA_051646185.1). GTDB lineage: Bacteria > Actinomycetota > Actinomycetes > Mycobacteriales > Mycobacteriaceae > JBOFCS01. The sequence goes on from JBOFCS010000207.1 coordinate 4,669, forward strand.
TCAGCAGCACCGGGGAGCTCATCTAAGTCCAACAATCTTGTTGCGCCAAAGCGTCGTTCTATCCATGCATGAAAAGCAGTCCCCCTTCTAGCTAACGGATTGGGCTTATAGGGCACGGGGCGACGAAGACGCTGAGCTAGCCCTGCCGGATCAGCACTCAACTCTACCAGCTGACTAACCGAAAGTTGTTGCGGAATTTTAACTTCAGAATTTAAAAAAGAATTTATGCGCCCTTCTTCTAATAAAAGATCAACATCTCTCCCCCAACCCTCAGGGTCCTCATGAGTTCTTGTTTCCCCCTGCTCACTGTCTGCACTACGCTGCCCACTTGACAGTTCAGCTAGCCTTGCCCGTACCAATTCTGCGCCAGCTTGTACCCACTTTCGACGACTACCCAATGAGTCTGATGGCCAGCGCGCCACCTTGGATGTCTCAGTCAGTGGGTTTGTCGCATCCTCAGCTGGGGCGGGTTCCCAAACCTCAATAACTACTGAGCCATCATGCACAGAACTCGCCTCAACTAAGTCGTGCAATTCAGATAAAAATGGGGATGCACCACGCGGTGAAGTTCCTTGTCCCCAATGATAACCCGATATTAAAAGGGTTTTTTCAGTTCGAGTAAGCGCAACATATAACAACCTGCGCTCTTCTTCCAATCGTCGAGTCGAAAGTTGTTGTTTATGTTGCTCAATGACATCTTCAAGGTCTTTACGGTTTGCCACTTCAGACAAGGACAGTGTGGGAACTCCTTCACCACCTTCTTCTGCTCGATCTCCACGAAGCATAGGTGGTAGCTGGGCGCAATCACCCAACCAACTTGATGCAGCAACGCCCGAAGGGAATATTCCCTTGCTCAGATGTGGGACTGCCACAAACTCCCATTCTAATCCTTTGGCCGAATGCACAGTTAAAATCTGTATTCGATCGTGCGAAACTTCAATTTCTCCTGGTGTTAAAGCATTTTCAATAGATTCTGCAGTGGACAAATAGGCTAGAAGCCCACTAAGAGTGGCAGAACGTCTACTCGCATAACTCGCTACCACTTCAGCAAATGCATCCAGATGCTCTCTGCCTGTTTGCCCCCACCCAGAAGAATCCACCCTGGCAGCCGCCTCCACTGCAACCCCAGTGACACGCTCCACGTCAAAAACTAATTCAGAAAGCGGCTGGCCAATTCTCGAGCGTAATCCTGATAATTCCCTGGCCAGAAGTTCTATGCGACGAAAGCCCGATTCCGAATACTGATCGGCGCGGCCCGGATCCGCAAGCGCATCCGCAATTCCTGCTTCATCAACTTGTTCCCCTGGAACGGAAAAAATAAGCGCTTGTTCGAGCTCATTGACATCTCGCACTGAAGCAGAAGTACCCACTTTTTTCCTGCCAGACAATTCCTGAGCTCGCTGCCACAATGCTGCAATATCCGCTGCTCCGAGATTCCATCTGGCTCCGGTAAGAATCCGCATCACAGAACTGCCTGCCAGAGGATCAGCAACGAGCCGAAGCATCGCTATAACATCAGCAACTTCTGGCGTATGTAGCAGACCTCCCATCCCTACAACTTCAACCTCAAGCCCCTTTGCCCTCACCACCTCGGCCATGTCAAGTGCATCCGCATTTCGGCGAACTAAAACAGCGGCAGTCGGTGGTGCACAGTTGTTCTCACTGGCTTCATCAAAAACTTTTTTCAGATGATCTGCAACCCAATGACGTTCATTTTCAATATTGTTCAGTAAAGCCATCCGAACCTGACCGGGATGCGCCTCCGGCTTTGCTTTCAAAACACTTACCGTCAAACCCTGTTTAGTGCCACGTTCTCGCAATACAGACGAAATCCCATTGGCTAAATCCAAAGCTTCAGGCGGATTACGCCAGCTGGTAAGCAGTTCTAGTGTGGGAGCAGGTTTACCAGGACCAGCTGGGAAGTCGGTGACAAACCGAGGCAGATTTGCTGCAGAAGCTCCCCGCCAACCATATATTGATTGAATAGGATCACCAACCGCAGTAAGGGCTAAGGTCGGATCAACTCCACCACCAAATAACGAAGATAGCATTACTCTTTGGGAGTGTCCGGTATCTTGGTATTCATCCAGGAGCACCACACGGTGCTTAGCACGCTCTGCCATTCCCACCTGTGGATGAGCATAAGCAAGCCTAGCCGCTAGAGACATCTGCGAGCTAAAATCCAATGCACCTTCTGCACGCAAAGTATCATTAAGCTTCTTCACCAAAGGCAAAAGTAGCAATCTCTCTTCCTGCACAGCAAGAATTTTTAGTAAACTTTGCGATGGCCCACCTCGCTGCTTAGGCCCCGCAGGAAGAGTATGGATCAACCGATTCAACTCGGTATGTGACGTATAGACATCTTCGTAATCCACTAAGTGCTCCGCTAATTCAGCGGCTAAAGAAAGTACTAGTTGAGTTACGGAGGCGGGTGAACGTTCAATATCTAAACCGCCCTCCCAACTACTGACTACTCGAAAAGCAACCTGCCATAACTCTGTTTCGCTTAACAAAACCGAAGAAGGCTCTACCGGCAGTAGCATCCCATGCTCGGTAAGCAATTTACCCGCATAGGCATGGTAGGTGCTTATTGCAGGTTCTTGCACCTGTAATAACTGCCGCAATCTTCCACTGGAATCTATCGATCGCAAAACCTCAGAACCGGCAAGACGAGAAAGTCTGCTACGGACCCTTAAATTCAATTGCTGAGCAGCTTTACGCGTAAACGTAAGACCCAGAACTTCACCTGGTTCGGAAAATCCATTTGCTACCAACCAAACCACCCGCGAGGCCATTGTTTCGGTTTTTCCGGCACCAGCACCAGCAACTACAAGAAGTGGACCCAAAGGTGCTGCAATAACAGCAGACTGCTCCTGAGTGGGAGAAAATTGCCCCAACGCTTCAGCCAATGCATCAGGGCTGATGAGATGCCCCTGGGCAGTACCCCTGGCTTGAATCATAGTTCACTCACCTGCCGTCCTCGCTCTTGTGCTGGGCAACTA
>JBOFCS010000211.1:0-3891 GCA_051646185.1 Mycobacteriaceae bacterium
ACCTGGGCGACTGCTTTTGCCCGCTTATCTGGCCCGGCCAAGGTCGCCGCCACCAGACACGCAACACCAAAATACGCCCCATGTGGAAGTCCTGAGATAAACCTGGCTACCACCAGCTGCCAGTAACCTGTGGCAAAAATACTGGCACCATTGCCCACGGTGAAGGCAACCATCAGAGCAATGAGCAGAGCCCGTCGTGGCACTCGCGCAGCTAACGCAGCAATCACTGGCGCGCCGATAACAACACCTAGGGCATAAGCCGAAATGATATGCCCGGCAGTGGGTTCACTCACTTCTAAGCTATGGGAAATCTCAGGAAGCAGACCCATAGAGACAAACTCTGTGGTTCCTATTCCAAAAGATCCGCAGCCTAGTGCAATAGTTGCCAACCGGCGGTGAGTCACCGTAACCTGACGTAAGTAGGAGCTGTCTTAATAGTTGTCACCGTGCGTTTACTTGTATGAGGCGCTGAGATTGTCATCTAAGGCACCAAGAAATTCTTCGGTGCTCAAATACCCTTGATCCCCACCGCATAACAGGCTGAGATCTTTTGTCATTTGCCCTGCTTCAACGGTCTTAATCACCACATCTTCGAGCTGATGTGCAAACCCAATAACCTCAGGAGTGTTATCCAACTTCCCTCGGTGCTCAAGACCACGAGTCCAGGCAAAGATCGACGCAATCGGATTTGTTGACGTTGGTTTTCCAGCCTGATGCTGCCGGTAATGGCGAGTCACGGTGCCGTGAGCAGCTTCAGCTTCACAGGTCTTGCCATCTGGGGTGAGCAGCACCGAAGTCATCAGCCCAAGCGAACCGAAGCCCTGAGCAACAGTGTCTGACTGAACATCACCATCATAGTTTTTACAAGCCCAGACATAGCCGCCTTCCCACTTCATGGCTGACGCCACCATGTCGTCAATGAGGCGGTGTTCATAGGTAAGCCCGGCAGCATCAAACTCGGCTTTGAACTCCTCGTCAAAAATACGTTGGAACTCATCTTTAAACATGCCGTCATAGGCTTTGAGAATGGTGTTTTTGGTGGAGAGATACACCGGGTAATTCTGCTGCAAACCGTAATTAAATGAGGCCCGAGCAAAATCAACAATCGAATCTTTAAAGTTGTACTGCCCCTGAACAACTCCGCCATGCTCAGGAAAATTAACCAGCTCATGCTCTATCGGAGCACTGCCATCTTCTGGGGTGTAGGTGATCATGACTTTGCCAGCACCGGGAACTTTAAAGTCAGTAGCCCGGTACTGATCGCCAAAAGCATGGCGACCGATGATGATCGGCTTAGTCCAACCCGGCACTAATCGGGGAACATTAGAGATGATAATCGGGGCCCGGAAAATTGTGCCACCAAGAATATTGCGGATAGTCCCATTGGGCGAACGCCACATCTTTTTGAGACCAAACTCTTCCACCCGCGCCTCGTCTGGAGTGATGGTGGCGCACTTAACGCCAACCCCATGCTTCAAAATCGCGTTAGCAGAATCAATAGTGACTTGGTCATCAGTTTTATCGCGGTATTCAATCCCTAAATCGTAGTACTCAAGGTTGATATCCAAGTATGGGTGGATCAATTTATCTTTAATGAACTGCCAGATGATGCGGGTCATCTCATCTCCGTCGAGTTCAACGACGGTGCCTTCTACCTTGATCTTGGACATATGGGGTTCAAGTCCTCCTTGAGACAAGTGCCGCACCTGGTGGGAAGCTCCATGAACAACTCGGACCAGCCACACCTTATGAGTGTGAACAGACGAGCAGTTCAACGTCCAAACTAATACGGACGACCCTTGGACGCGAGTCGCCCCCCGGCTAGCCGAGTAGTTCTACAAGACAAGCGTACTGCTTAGTGCAGAATACCGCTGCACGGCACCCGTGCGATAAGATTGTCAGCGGTTATGAGTGTCAGCAGCCCTAGTTTCGGTGAAAAGAATAAAACAGCATTTAGAAGGCTTGAAGCTAGGACAAAGCCCCGGCTCGCTGACCGGCAACCCTCCAACCGCGGTGGGGTGCCCCGGGTGATGACCAGGTTGAGTGGCAGTAATGCCACACGGCAAGCGCGGGTCCGTATGACGGGCCCCACGAGATAGATCAGAGACTGGGCAAGCCCGATACGGAGGTTCACTATGTGTTGTTGTTACTAGATAGACCCCAACACCTGTTATCCCTCAACCATGCCCAACTCGCAGACTACCTATGTTCATAGGACAGCCGAGTAGCGGCGCACCCTCACTTTGGAGTACTAGATCATGACTGACACTGCACAATGGAGTTTTGAAACCAAACAAGTTCATGCCGGACAGCAGCCCGATGGCAGCACCAACGCTCGCGCGCTGCCGATTTACCAAACAACGTCGTACACCTTCAACAACACCGATCATGCTGCCGCCCTCTTTGGGCTTGCTGAGCCCGGCAATATTTACACCCGCATCATGAACCCCACCCAGGATGCCGTTGAGCAGCGCATTGCCGCCCTGGAAGGCGGGGTCGCTGCGCTCCTTTTAGCTTCCGGTCAAGCAGCAGAGACTTTTGCCATCCTCAACATCGCTGAAGCAGGCTCGCATATTGTTTCGAGCCCTCGGCTTTATGGCGGAACGTACAACCTTTTCCACTACACTCTGCCTAAACTTGGCGTTGAGGTGTCCTTTGTCGAAGATCCCGAAGACGTGGAGTCGTGGCGGGCCGCAATTCGCCCAAATACCAAGGCCTTTTACGGGGAAACCATTTCGAATCCCAATAATGAGATCCTCGATATTGTTGGCATCGCTTCGGTTGCCCATGATAATGGTCTGCCACTAATTGTTGACAACACCGTTGCTACCCCGTATCTCATTGCGCCGCTTGCCCTTGGGGCCGACATTGTCGTGCACTCAGCAACTAAGTACTTGGGTGGGCATGGCACCGCAGTTGCTGGTGTCATCGTTGATGGTGGCACTTTCGACTGGACTGTCACCGACAGCAACGGACAAGCCCGTTTCCCCGGGTTTACCACCCCGGATCCGAGTTACCATGGTGTTGTCTTCGCCGACCTTGGTGCTCCCGCCTATGCCCTCAAAGCTCGGGTGCAGCTGCTTCGTGATCTTGGTGCGGCCATCTCACCATTTAACGCTTTCCTGATCAGCCAGGGCCTGGAAACCTTAAGTCTGCGCATCGAACGCCATGTTGCCAATGCACAAGCAGTGGCTGAGTTCCTTGAAGGTCGACCAGAAGTCGTGAGTGTGAGCTACGCCGGGCTGAAGTCCTCCCCTTGGTACCGGCGTGGCCAAGACATTGCACCTAAAGGTGTGGGTGCAATTGTTGCTTTTGAGCTTGCCGGTGGAGTGGAAGCAGGCAAGAAGTTTGTGAACGCTTTAACCCTGCACAGCCATGTCGCTAACATTGGTGATGTGCGCTCTCTGGTTATTCACCCTGCCTCCACCACACACTCACAGTTGACCCCACAGGAACAGTTAGCTTCTGGGGTAACTCCTGGGTTAGTTCGTTTGGCGGTGGGCATTGAAGGTATTGCCGATATTCTTGCTGATCTTGAAATCGGGTTTGCCGGAGTGAGCGCATCTTGACCTTAAGCTCTGATCCACAGACCCCTCTGGCGCAGCTTCCACCGCCAGATGGGTCTGTGGGCGCTATTAACATTGGGGCGCTTAGGCTCGAAAGTGGAGCGGTCATCCCCGATGTCACTCTTGCCATTCAGCGCTGGGGTGAGCTATCTGCACAACAAGACAATGTGGTTATTGCTTTACATGCCCTTACCGGCGATTCTCATGTCACTGGCCCAGCCGGGGTTGGCCACCCCACTCCCGGCTGGTGGGACGGCCTGATTGGCCCTGGGGCGGCGGTAGATACCAATCAGTGGTGCGTAATATCGGCCAATGTACTGGGGGG
>JBOFCS010000220.1:0-2880 GCA_051646185.1 Mycobacteriaceae bacterium
GTCACCGGAATTATCGAGCTAGACCTAGCCCAACAGCAAGTTGATACCTATAACGGCGGATATGATGCCTACCTAGCTGAGCGGCAAGTAAAAAGACAACATGCTAGAGAAGCCTATGAACACTACGCCGACACGAAAAAGGAACTCACTGATCGCGCTCAGATGCAACGTAATTGGATGGAAAGCGGGGTACGTAATGCCCGTAGGAAATCTACAGATAACGATAAAATTGGTCGCGCAATGCGGGTGGAATCCACCGAAAAACAGGCAGCCAAAGCTAGGCAAACTCAGCGGAGAATCGAACGGTTAGAGGAAGTGGTAGAGCCTCGTAAAGAATGGGAGCTGCGCCTAGAAATTGCCACTGCACCCCGAAGTGGCAATGTTGTTGCCACTTTGAACGAGGCCACTTTAGTCAGAGGAGATTTTCATTTTGGCCCAGTAAACATTCAGATAAACTCTGGAGACCGAATAGTCATCACCGGAAAAAATGGGTCTGGCAAATCCACATTACTTTCTTTAATTCTTGGGCATCTGCCACCAACTAGCGGAACCGCACACCTTGGTTCTTCGATAAAAATCGGTGAAGTAGACCAAGCTAGAAAACAATTTGTAGGACAATTGCCACTAGTGGAGACCTTTGAACAGTGGGTACCAGATTGGCCTCAAGCTGAGGTTCGCACCTTATTGGCAAAGTTTGGATTACGCGGTGATCATGTCAACCGAAGTGCACTCTCACTTTCTCCTGGGGAACGGACCCGAGTTGCATTGGCTCTATTGCAGGCTCGCGGAGTTAATCTCCTTGTTCTTGACGAACCTACTAATCATCTTGACCTGCCGGCAATTGAGCAACTCGAGCAGGCCATCGAAAATTTCACTGGAACCCTTCTTCTTGTCACTCATGACCGACGCATGTTAAGCAATGTGCGCTCGAATCGACAATGGCAAGTCACCGAAGGTCAGCTCAAGGAAACCTGGTAAAGGAATACCTACACCTCACAAGGAGTTACCTACCTAGTGACCAAAACATCGCACCCGCAATCTACCCAAACACCCGAATCCTTTCGTTCCGTACATCTTATTACCCGCCCCATTGGTGAACCCAAACCCTCAGATTTTGCTGTTGTTGATGCCCCACTACCAGCCCTCGGTGTCGACGAGGTTCTAGTGAAAAATGTGGCACTAAGTGTTGACCCTTATATGCGTGGGCGCATGAGTTCTGCTAAATCCTATGCAGAACCCTATGAACTTAACCAACCGATGACCGGTGGCGCCGTTGGCACTATCGTTGCGGGTGGTTCGGAAAGTTCTTTGCCCCTTGGGACCAGTGTTCTGCATCAAGCTGGCTGGCGCGATTACAGCATTGTCCCTGCGGATCAGCTACGCGTTATCGATACTTCAAAAGTAGCTGCCAGCAATTACTTAGGAATTTTGGGGATGCCCGGACTCACGGCTTTTGGCGGTCTGGTAGAAACCGCAGGAATGCAAGCTGGTGATGTGGTTTTTGTCTCTGGCGCGGCCGGAGCTGTCGGATCACTGGTCGGCCAACTAGCCCGTTTACGTGGTGCTGCAAAAGTTATCGGTTCCGCTGGCAGTCCTGAAAAAGTGAAATATCTTGTTGACACATTGGGGTTTGATGCCGCCTTTGATTACCACGATGGTCCAGTTGTCGAACAACTTGCTGCTGCCGCGCCCGAAGGTATCGATCTCTACTTCGACAATGTTGGTGGTGAGCACTTGGAAGCCGCTATCTCAGTGGCTAATGACCATGCCCGCTTTGCCCTGTGTGGGGCAATTTCAGCCTATAATGCGACGGAACCTCCAGCTGCACCCCATAACTTAGTTACAGTCATTGGCAAGAGGATTCGACTCCAAGGTTTGCTTGTTACCGACTTTGGGCATTTAGCTCGACAGTTTTACACCGAAGTTGGCGGATACATCCAGTCCGGTGATATAGCTTTTCAGGAAACCCATATCGATGGTGGCGTGGACCATGCAGTAGCAGGTTTTCTCGCCCTGCTTCGTGGAGCTAATACTGGGAAGATGATCATTCGCCTTTAGCTATGGAGCGAAAACGGCACCATAATTAGCTCATGGTGCCGTTTTCTTTCGGTAGTAAACCCGCCTACGCACAGTGGCAACCACGTCACCTTCTTCATCAGTAACGTTTACGGTGAACCAGTGTAAATACTTTGCACCACTGTTAGTTTCCTTGATGATTAAATCGTAGGTTTGGTCGTCAATCCGCATATCTGCAGTGATTTTCCCCTTACCTGGCTTAATAAATTTGACCTCAGCTTCTACATCCCAGACCTGATACTCGCGCCCTAGCCTGGACATGGACAGCAGCATGTAAAAGGGGTCAGTCATAGACAGAATTGTTCCGCCAAATGCAGTTCCCACAGCATTTTTCGTGAATACGTTGGGACGATGCGTTACGAGGGCGCGGGAACCATCATTAGTGAACTCTTTAATCTTTACTCCAGCACCCAAATACGGTGGCCAGAACTGCATGAAACGCTTCAATTGATTCGGAGAGTACACCATATTTCCATATCCTTCAGCTAAGAGCATTTTCCTTATTATGCTACTTAGCATATCAAGGGTTTCCCCTGACTACCAATCAAGCCGCGAGACCTTCTACTGATCGGCGAGCTCTCATCAGTCAGTTATCGACTCAAGTATTTGCGAACACCAACGTCAGAAAGGCCATATTCGATACCTACTTCTCGTTTAGATCGCCCAAGAACCATAACTTGATGTCGAATATCTGAAGCCAGAGCGTCAAGCTTATCCGGGTCGGCCCTGTGCACCATCCCAATCAAAGAGCGTCGGCACTCTTCAGAACACGTTGAACGCGTAACGCCCAAATCAAGCAAACAC
>JBOFCS010000241.1:0-5266 GCA_051646185.1 Mycobacteriaceae bacterium
CGCCAAGCGGAACTATAATGGCAGCGTTTGTACTTGGTTTTATCCTGCTCTTCCTGCTTTCTGGGATTGGCAACGGATCTGTCTATAAAATGATTCCAGCTATTTTTGAAGCCAAGTCACGTGGGATCGCAGGTTTGAATACTCTGGAATCTTCGGCCTGGTCAAGGAAAATGTCTGGGGCTCTCATCGGAATAGCCGGTGCAGTAGGAGCGCTAGGTGGAGTGGGAATCAATCTTGTACTGCGAGCTTCTTACACCGGTGCCGCTAAGTCTGCAACGATGGCATTCTGGGTATTCCTAGCATTTTATGTGGTCTGCGCGATTGTGACCTGGGTTGTATACCTACGCCGCCCAAGCGCTCGTATACTTCACACCTCGGTAGCTACATGACCGTGCAGCCTGGTTCGCTGCAAACCGCAGTAAAGACTCATTGTCCTTACTGCGGTTTGCAGTGTGCAATGTCGATCACTGGAAATTCTAGTGTTGAGGCAAAAATTACTCCACGACAATTTCCCACAAATAAAGGTGGTCTTTGTCAAAAGGGTTGGACAGCAGCAGATTTACTTCGACACCCAGATAGGCTGACCGAGCCGCTCGTCCGCAAAGACGGAAAACTGCAGCCAACTAGCTGGGATCATGCCTTAGATATTGTTGTTGACGGTTTTCTACAGGCCCAGGCAGTGGGCGGACCAGATGCCGTAGCAATTTTTGGAGCTGGGGGGTTGACTAATGAAAAGTCTTATATATTAGGTAAATTCGCAAGAGTTGCACTCAAAACTTCTAACATTGATTACAACGGCCGGTTCTGCATGTCGTCAGCGGCTGCAGCAGGAAATAAATCTTTTGGACTTGACCGCGGGCTTCCTTTTCCGCTGAGTGATTTAGGTTCAAGTAAAGCCATTTTGGTTTTGGGCGGCAATGTCTCAGAGACAATGCCACCTTTTGTGCAGCATCTGGCCACTGCAGCCGATGTTGGGGGATTGGTGGTTGCTGATCCAAGAAGGACCCCTACTGTTGAGCGGGCCTTAGCTGCAGGTGGAGTGCATCTGCAGCTTTCTCCTGGAACAGATCTTGCTCTTGCCTTAGCTCTTACTCATCTTGCGGTCACTGAGGGATTTGCCGATCTTGACTATATAGATTCGAGAACCACCGGTTTTGATGACTTTTGGCTTGCGGCTTCACAATGGTGGCCGGAGCGGGCTGAGCGGGTTACCGGGGTTCCGATTGCGGCGATGCGTTCAGCTGTTCGTATTCTTGCCAATTCGAAACGTGCAGATACTGGTGCTTATATTCTTACCGCGCGGGGAGCGGAACAGCATGCCAGTGGAACAGATACGGTTTCAGCGGTTATTGGCTTGGCCTTGACCCTGGGTTTGCCAGGGGAACGTGGGTCGGGATATGGCTGTATCACCGGACAAGGCAATGGGCAAGGTGGGCGTGAGCATGGGCAGAAAGCCGATCAACTTCCGGGCTACCGCAAGATAAATGATTCTGCAGATAGGGCGCATATTGCTCAGGTGTGGGGTATCGACGAGAAGGACTTACCCGGGGCCGGGAAAAGTGCGTATGAACTACTAGATTCTTTAGGTCAACCGGGTGGTCCAAAGGCGATGATGGTGCATGGGTCCAATATTGCGGTATCAGCTCCGCGGGCCGGTCATATTAGTAACCGATTGGATGCCTTAGACCTTCTTGTTGTTAATGATTTTTTGCTTTCTGAAACAGCCAAACGTGCACATGTAGTGCTACCGGTATTGCAGTGGGCAGAAGAAGAAGGCACGATGACTTCTCTGGAAGGTCGAGTTATTAGACGGCGGAAGGCAATTCAAGCCCCGGCAGGGGCCCGTGATGAACTGCAAGTATTATCCGATCTTGCGGTGCGACTTGGGCAACCTCGAGAGAAGTTTCCGACCGAAGCTGAAATGGTATTTGAGGAATTACGCAAGGCGTCTGAAGGTGGAATTGCTGATTATTCTGGAATCACTTATTCCAGATTAGATGCTGAAGAAGCCTTGTATTGGCCAGTGCTCAGTGAATCACATAGGGGTACTCCACGGTTATTCTTAGATCGTTTTAACACTCAAGACGGTCGAGCAAAATTTATTCCTGTGGAGTACACTGGTCCAGCTGAACCGATTGACGCTGAATTTCCTTTGGTGTGCACTACTGGCCGGGTGCTGGCACACTACCAGTCCGGGGCGCAAACCCGAAGGGTGGAATCATTAGCTAAAGCGGCTGGTCCCATGTTTGTTCAAATGCATGGTGATGTGGCGCGGCGTGCTGGACTCATGGAAGGTGATCGCGCGGAGGTAGTCTCACGTAGAGGTAGAGTATTGGCTGTTGTTCGCTGTGATGATTCAATGCGATTCGATACGGTTTTTTTGCCTTTCCATTTTGCTGATGCAGCGCGGGCTAACCTGCTGACCAATCCGGAGCTTGATCCAACAAGTCGAATGCCGGAGTTTAAAGTATGTGCTGTTCGATTGGAAAGTGTTGTTGAAAAAAATAATTCGGAAGGTAAGGAAGAATCCGAGTGAGCGCGCATAAGGTAGTTATTGTTGGCTACGGTATGGCCGGTGCCCGGTTGCAGGATGAGCTTTACCGATATGATCCGGCTGGGGAAAAAGTAGCCACAGTGGTCTACGGCAAAGAGCCGTGGCCTGCGTACAATCGTATCCAGCTTTCCAATGTTGTTGCAGGGCAATTAAAAGCCCGTGATACTCGGCTTAAGCCCGATAACTGGTGTGAGCGGCATGGGTTAATTGCTAAGACAAACGTTACTGTTGATCTGATTGATAGAGCAAGGAAGGCAGTTCATTGCTCGGATGGCAGCGTGGAGAGTTATGACACTCTAGTGCTGGCCACCGGAAGTGATGCTTTTATTCCTACGATTCCTGGGGCATTTGCTGAAGATGGTTCTTTGTCTCCGGGCTTGATTCCCTTTCGAACTCTCGATGATTGCACTGACATCCTATCTCGAATAAATGAGGGTAGTCGTGTGGTGGTTCTTGGTGGTGGACTTCTCGGATTAGAAGCGGCCCGTGGAGCTTTATTGCGTGGTGCCGAAGTGACGGTGGTCCATCCCAAAGATTTTCCGATGGATCGGCAACTTGATGCTTCGGGCGGTGCGGTGTTAGTTCGTACCCTTAGAGAGCTTGGTATGACCATTCTTCTTGGAGTCCGTGCTTCTGAGTTTGGTCCTGAAGTTGTCGGAGCGAGAAAAGTTGTTTTGACCGATGGAAGTGAACTTATTGCTGATCTTGTGATTATTACAGCCGGTATTCGGCCCAGCATTAATCTGGCGGTTGAGGCTGGACTTGAGGTTGATGAAGCTATCTGCGTTGATGATTCGTTGATTACCTCGGATGAAAATATCCGCGCTATTGGTGACTGTGCCCAGCATCAAGGAGTCGTGTACGGGTTAGTGCAGCCAGCTTGGGAAATGGCCGATATTGTTGCCGAACAGATATTTAGTGCAGCTTGTGGATTGGATTCTCAAAAATCTTATCGAGGCACAAACCAAGTAACCAGGTTAAAAGCGCATGGTATTGACCTTGCTGCTATGGGTAATGTGGAGCCCGATATTGCGGATACGCAATCAGAGGTTTTGAGCTTGGCTGATTCAACTCGGGGCAGATATGCGAAAGTAGTTATTCGCAACGATCGTGTTATCGGGGCAGTGTTGTTAGCAAATTCTGAAGTAGTGGGCTTAGTAAGCCAGCTTTTTGATACTGGTGCACCAGTTCCAACTGATCGAATGTCATTGCTGCTTGGTCATATAACGGGTGGGGCCACTCAATCGGCTAGCCCTGCTGGACTTCCAGGTTCAGCGGTGATTTGTCGATGTAATTCAGTTACTAAAAAACAATTAATTCAGTGTTGGCATGAGGGAGCCAGAACCACAAAAGAACTAGCTGAAACTACGCGTGCAACAACCGGCTGTGGAGGTTGCGTTGATGCCATTGAAGGTTTGTGCGCTTGGTTGGAAAAAGCTGATCCGCAAGACACCAAAGAATCTGGTGATGAAGTTGCCTGATAAAGGAGATAATATGAATAACAAGATAACTGAAGCTAAGTCGGTCATTGTTATCGGTCACGGTATGGTGGGGCATCGCTTTGTGGAAGCCCTTCGGCAGCGTGATCAAGCTAATGTATGGTCCATAACAGTGTTATCAGAAGAGCCGGTGCGAGCTTACGACCGGGTAGCTCTGTCTTCGTATGTCAACTCCTGGGACCCAGCGGCGCTAGCACTTTCCGGTAACGAGTACCCAGACGATGATCTGGTCCAGGTTCATTTGGGAACGGCTGCAGCAGAAATAAATACCTCAGATAAAACCGTAAGCACTATAGATGGTCAAGTGCTGTCCTATGATGCCCTAGTACTGGCAACCGGATCCTTTGCCTTTGTCCCTCCGATTCCTGGTAAGGATTTGGATCGCTGTTTTGTTTATCGAACACTCGATGATCTTGATGGTATTCGTGCGGTTGCTGATGCCACGCAACCGGGTGCTGTGGGTGTTGTCGTTGGTGGTGGGCTACTTGGTCTTGAGGCGGCAAATGCTTTAAAGCTCATGGGAATCACTCCTCATGTTGTGGAATTTGCTCCGCGGTTGATGCCACTTCAGGTAGATGAAGGTGGCGGCGCTTTGCTTGCGGATTTAGTAACGAAGCTAGGTTTGACCATTCATACCGGAGTGTCAACAACTTCGATTACTGAATCTGATTCTGGTTTACGAGTTGAGCTTTCCGATTCAAGTACAATTGATGCTTCACTTCTTGTTTTTTCAGCCGGAGTCCGTCCTAGGGACGAGCTTGCCCGTAATGCCGGTCTAGAGGTTGGGGAACGCGGTGGAGTGATTACTGATTTAGGTTGTCGCACAAGTGATCCAAATATTTTTGCTATTGGTGAAGTTGCTGCCATTGAGGGAAGATGTTATGGCTTGGTAGGCCCAGGCTATGCCACAGCTGAAGTTGCTGCTGACCGATTGCTGGAGGGTGCTGCTGATTTTCCTGGTGCAGATTTATCCACAAAACTCAAACTTCTTGGCGTTGACGTTGCAAGTTTTGGTGATGCCCAAGCTGCTACTCCAGGAGCTTTGGAAGTTGTGGTGAATAACCCGGTGGCGTCAACCTATGCCAAACTTGTTATTTCTGATGATGCAAAGACATTGCTTGGTGGGGTACTTGTTGGTGATGCGAGTGCTTATGCAACTTTACGTCCGCTGGTCGGACGCCCATTGCCAGCTGATCCTGCTGCGCTCATTTCT
>JBOFCS010000002.1:0-6339 GCA_051646185.1 Mycobacteriaceae bacterium
CTGACATTGACATTAGCCTAGAAGATCGCCATGTGGTGATTGTGGCTGATGGTCCTGATCATGTTCGGGATCTGAAAAACCTCAAGCCGTTCATCAAGGAGTATGCACCAGTGCTCGTTGGGGTTGGTGTAGGTGCTGATGCGCTTACCGAGGCCGGTTATCGACCACATTTGATAGTAGGGGACCCTGAGGAGATATCAAATTCTACCTTGAAGTCAGGTGCACAAGTTGTGCTTCCCGCGGATTCTGATGGTCATGCCCCAGGTTTGGAAAGAATTCAAGATTTGGGAATTGGTGCAATGACTTTTCCAGCTGCGGGTTCTGCTGCCGACCTTGCTTTATTGCTTGCTGATCACCACGGTGCTTCATTGATTGTTACCGTTGGTCATTCGGCTTCTCTCGATGAATTTTTTGATCGGGGACGTAGAGATACCAACCCGTCAACGTTCCTTACCCGACTCAAGGTTGGGCCAAAATTAGTTGATGGCAAAGCCGTAGCCACGTTGTACCGAAGTAGAGTTTCTGGTGGCGCAATTGCGCTGCTAGTGTTGGCTGCGCTTGTTGCAGTTATTGTAGCCTTGCTGGTATCGAATGTGGGTCAAGAGGCTTTAGATTGGGCAGTGGAGGTTTGGAATCGTTTTGCACTTTGGGTTCAAGGATTCTTTAAATAACCAAGCCAACTATTAGTAAGGCTATTCTTGTGATTTCTATACGCCAACACGCCATTTCGCTCGCAGCGGTTTTTCTGGCATTAGCTCTTGGGATTGTACTCGGAACAGGAATACTTTCTGATGGGTTACTTTCTGGGCTGCGAAGCGATAAAAAAGATTTACAGAGCCAGATTGATGAGCTCGATTCTGAAAAAAATGTTCTTGGGGAACAATTGAATTCAGCGAACAGCTTCGATGCTGCAGTCTCAGCGAGAATTGTCGGTGGTGTGCTTGCTCAGCGCCCAGTTCTCATCATTAGTACCCCCGATGCGTATTCCGATGATATTGATGCATTGAAGAAATTAGTCGAGACTGCTGGCGGCAGGGTGAGTGGTCAGATAGGTCTGACGGATTCCTTTGTAAACTCTGAGGGCACTGAGAGTTTGCGTACAAGAGTTCTTGGTTCTATCCCGCCAGGAGCTCAGCTTCGTTCCGATGTAGCTGACCCCGGGACGCTAACTGGCGACTTACTAGGTTTGGTGCTTCAGCTCAACCCACAGACTTCGGAGCCGCAGAGTACAAACGAGCAGTTAGCTACGGCTTTAACAACATTGCGCGATGGCGGGTTTATTAGTTACCAGGACGGAACGGTGTTGCCCGGCCAGTTAGCAGTAGTAGTTACTGGTGGAGCGATCGGTGCTGACGCGGGTAATCGCGGTGCAGTAACGGCACGATTTGCGGCTGCCCTTGATGTCCGTGGCGCAGGTACGGTACTGGTAGGTCGTACCGGTTCTGCTGCTGGGAATGCGGCCTTAGCTGTTGCACGGTCAGATTCAGCCTTGTCTTCACGGCTAAGTACGGTGGACAACATTGGGGTTGCTTCTGGTCGAATCAGCACAGTTCTTGCTCTGCAAGAACAGCTCAACAATAAGACCGGGCAATATGGCACTGGGCCTGGCGCAACTGCAGTTACCGTGGGTTAGAGCCCGGTTGGTCTGAATGTTGGGTTGAGTGCTTATGCGTAGTTTATCGGCGCGGCTAATACGTTCAAGACAAAGTGGTGTTAGGGTGAAGTCCCGTGGGTCGGCAGGCCCCAGCACCACTTCCAGTTAAGTCCTGCGCAAGTCGTCACGGGAGCTTTTGTGTCAGCCTCACGCCAGCATGCGCGTACTGCAACTAAACATATTTTTGTCAGCGGTGGTGTTGCCTCGTCTTTAGGGAAAGGCCTAACCGCTTCTAGCCTTGGTCAACTGCTTACTGCTCGTGGTTTACGTGTCACAATGCAGAAGCTTGATCCCTACCTCAACGTTGATCCTGGAACTATGAACCCGTTCCAGCATGGTGAGGTTTTTGTTACCGAGGATGGTGCAGAAACAGATCTCGATGTTGGACATTATGAGCGTTTCCTTGACCGGGATTTGCCCGGTTGGGCCAATGTCACCACTGGTCAGGTGTACTCAACGGTCATTGCTAAAGAACGTCGAGGTGAATATCTTGGCGATACCGTTCAAGTAATTCCGCATATCACCGATGAGATTAAAAGTCGCATCATGGCTATGCGTGGTAAAGATCTGCAAGGCCAGGAACCTGATGTGGTTATCACCGAAATTGGTGGCACTGTTGGGGATATTGAGTCACAGCCTTTCCTAGAGGCAGCAAGGCAGGTCCGGCATGACGTTGGTCGCGAAAACGTTTTCTTCTTACACGTTTCCTTGGTCCCGTATCTTGCGCCCTCAGGTGAGTTGAAGACAAAACCGACCCAGCATTCGGTAGCGGCTTTGCGTAATATTGGCATTCAACCTGATGCATTGATTCTGCGTTGTGATCGAAATGTTCCAGAGCCACTAAAAAATAAAATAGCGCTGATGTGCGACGTGGATGTCGAGGGTGTGATCTCTACTCCGGATGCACCGTCTATCTACGATATTCCGAAGGTTCTTCATAAGGAGCAGCTTGATACTTATGTAGTACGTAGGCTTGGGTTGCCATTCCGGGATGTGGATTGGACAGTATGGGGTGACCTTCTTCAGCGGGTCCATGAGCCACGCGAGACTGTGCACATTGCCTTGGTCGGCAAGTATGTGGATCTCCCGGATGCTTACCTTTCAGTTACTGAAGCTCTTCGGGCTGGAGGGTTTAAGCATCGTGCGAAGGTAGACATCAAATGGGTACCTTCGGATGACTGTGAGACCTCTAGTGGTGCTCAAGCTGCATTGGGAGATGTTGATGGAATTCTGATTCCCGGTGGTTTTGGAATACGGGGAATTGAAGGGAAGCTTGGTGCAATTACTTATGCCCGAACGCGTGGAGTTCCACTACTTGGGCTGTGTCTAGGTTTGCAGTGCGTGGTGATCGAGGCGGCCCGTTCGGTGGGGCTTGACGATGCTAACTCAGCTGAATTTGATTCAGAGACAAAGCATCCAGTTATTTCAACGATGGCTGATCAGGAGCAGATTGTGGCCGGTGAAGCTGATTTGGGTGGAACTATGCGCCTGGGTGCCTATCCTGCAGTTCTAGAGAAGGGTTCGGTAGTTGCTCAGGCGTATGAATCCACCGAAGTTTCTGAACGGCATCGGCATCGATATGAGGTCAATAATGCTTACCGCGAGCAAATCGCTCAAAGCGGTTTGAAATTCTCTGGAACATCTCCGGATGGACATTTAGTGGAGTTTGTGGAGTACCCTGCTCAGGTTCATCCATTTTTTGTTGCTACCCAAGCCCATCCTGAACTCAAGAGCCGACCAACACGGCCACATCCGTTATTTGCTTCGTTTATTAACGCAGCAGTGAAATACAAAGTGGCTGAACGTTTGCCGGTAGATGTTCACGGTGATGTTGAAGAAACTGCTGCAATTCGGGCTGAAGGTTAATGTATGGCAATTGCTGGGGCGCATGAGTTCACTACAGTATCTTCGGAGACTGTGTATGCGGGTGCGATTATTGCCTTGCGTGTTGATGAGGTACTAATGCCGGGGCAGGTAAGCGCTCGGCGTGAGGTGGTAGAGCATTTTGGGGCGGTTGCTGTAGTTGCTCTTGAATCCATCGATGGGGTTGACCATGTAGTGCTTATCCATCAGTATCGGCATCCACTGGGTCGGCGCTTGTGGGAGCTTCCTGCTGGGTTACTTGACGATCAGGGGGAGCTACCCGTAGCGGCGGCGCGGCGTGAACTAATCGAAGAAGTGGGGTTGGACGCGCACGAGTGGTCAGTATTAGCTGATGTTGCGGTATCTCCTGGCTGTACTGACGAAGTAGTCAGAGTATACCTGGCTACCCAGCTGCAGGCAGTGTCTCGTCCGGTTCCCGAGTATGAAGAAGCTGATCTGATAATTGAGAGAATGCCCTTGGTGCAGGCAGTTCACAAAATTTTTTCGGGAGAAATTGTTAACGCCACGGCAATCTCGGGATTACTTGCAGCGCAAGCATACTTACAGAAAATGGTACCTGAACTTCGTTCAGTACAAAGTCTTTGGTTGGATCGTCCAACTGCGTTTGCTGCGCGGCGGTGAGCGCAGTAGTGCCGATTCTTGATGAACAGGTACAGATGTACCTTGATTATCTTGCCGTTGAACGTGGGGCTGCGGCTAATACATTAAGTTCTTACCGCCGAGATCTGCTTCGCTACCGTAACCATTTGGGTGATCGTGGCATTATGGATATTGCTCAGGTTAGGGAGGAGGATGTTAGTGATTTTGTCACTACCCTCCGCCGTGGAGATGCAGCTTCTGGTGTTGTGCCACTGTCTGCAAGTTCGGCAGCGCGGGCATTAATTGCCGCTCGCGGGTTTCATCGTTTTGCTGCGGCAGAGGGTATGACTGATGGTGATGTAGCAAAAGTGGTCACTCCCGGCCCCCCGGGGCGCCGATTGCCAAAATCTTTACCGCTTGATGAGGTCCTAGCCTTATTGGAGGCCGCTGGTGGGCCTGAAGACTCGGATGCGCCACGGTCTTTACGCGACCGGGCGCTTTTGGAGTTTTTGTATTCCACTGGTGCGCGTATTTCTGAGGTTGTTGGTCTTAATCTTGACGATATTGATTCGCATAATCGGTCAGTGCTACTGAGTGGCAAAGGGGGAAAGGAACGTGTAGTGCCAGTGGGAAGACCGGCGATGGCAGCGATGGATGCTTATCTCGTTCGCGGTCGACCAGCGTTGGTAGCCCGAAGTGGCTCGGCAGTGTTTCTCAATAATCGTGGTGGTCGACTATCACGGCAAAGCGCGTGGCAAGTTTTGCAAGATGCGGCTCATCGGGCTGGTATTACTGCAGGAGTATCACCACATACCTTACGGCACTCCTTTGCCACACATCTGCTAGATGGTGGTGCTGATGTGAGGGTTGTACAGGAATTATTGGGACATGCTTCGGTAACAACGACCCAGGTATATACCCTGGTAACGGTGAATGCGATGCGCGAAGTATGGGCTGGTGCACATCCGCGTGCGCATTAGTTGGTAGGTCCTGACAGTGATGTGGACAACAAGCACTAGGGTTAACTAGATAGATATTCATTGTTGCGCGTAGAAGGGCTGAGTACTTACGTGACCGAACCACAGTTGCCAGCCTCGCAGGTTCATTCGTCTTTTGCTTCTGAACAACCGGTATCGAGACAGGACCCTGGTTTGTTTAATGAACCGCGTGCTTCTGTTCCGGAGAAACCTGAACCCGAAATGGGCCCCACTGGTCGGCCGCTGCGCAGTGTGCCAGAGCCTAGGCTGTTAGATAACCACGGACCGGCGAGGGTGATTGCTATGTGCAATCAAAAAGGTGGGGTGGGTAAGACCACGTCGACTATTAACCTAGGTGCAGCCCTAGCGGAATGTGGCCGTAGAGTGTTATTAGTTGATCTTGATCCACAAGGGGCGCTTTCGGCTGGGTTGGGTGTAGCACATCATGATCTAGAGCTCACCGTGCACAACTTACTGGTTGAACCACGAGCGGCGATAGATGATGTATTAATGCGTACTCGCGTTGATGGCTTGGATCTCTTGCCAAGCAATATTGATCTTTCCGCTGCGGAGATTCAACTTGTTAATGAGGTAGGCCGGGAGCAAACTCTAGGACGGGTCTTACACCCTGTCTTGGATCGGTATGACTATGTACTTATTGACTGCCAGCCTTCGTTGGGGTTACTCACCGTGAATGCCTTGGCATGTGCCGATGGCGTGGTTATTCCCATGGAATGTGAATACTTCAGCCTACGTGGTTTGGCTTTGCTTAATGACACAGTCACAAAGGTTCGAGAGCGGCTAAACCCGCGTCTAGAGCTATCGGGAATTTTGGTAACCATGTACGATGCCCGCACTTTACATGCCCGTGAGGTGATGGCCCGAGTGGTGGAAGTTTTTGGTGATCTGGTTTATGACACCGTTATTTCCCGGACAGTGCGGTTCCCTGAAACAAGCGTTGCTGGTGAACCTATTACTACTTGGGCACCTAAATCTGGTGGAGCTCAGGCTTATCGTGCTTTGGCGCGTGAAGTGATTCACCGGTCGGATCGGTGAGCGAAGTACTTAGCTCCGCTGCCTCGGAGGTAAAAACTGGCTTTCAAGTTACTCTCAAGAATTTTGAAGGTCCGTTTGATTTATTGCTGCAACTGATCAATCAGCATCGACTTGATCTCACCGATGTTGCTTTGCATGAAGTTACTGACGAATTTCTTTTGTACACAAAGACTCTCGGTCCTGAAATGA
>JBOFCS010000005.1:0-5779 GCA_051646185.1 Mycobacteriaceae bacterium
TGCCAAGATTGAGTAGTGTTACAAAATACGGTTTATTTACTAAATCAAGTCCAGTATCAAATGCGAGTTCGAATATCGTCACTGAAGGTTCTGCTGGACGTGTTTTTACCATGCTGGTAGATAGATCTTTATCAGCAGCGATGTGGCTACTTGCCTTGTATGCTTTTTTGGTTCTTGTGAAGCAAGGTCGTAAACCTTGGGCTGTGGCCGTTATTGCTTTTTCTTCATTAGGTCTTCTTTTAGTGCAAAGCTACGGCGGGGAGGCAATTTTCCGAGTTTATTTGTATTCCATTGCTGGATGTTCTATTCTTCTTGCTCCCTTCATTATTGATTCATTCAAGATTAAGAAAGCCATGTACCGGTTTGTGGCAACAGGGTCAATCGCTGTGGTCACGGTACTGGTAGCTGCTGCTGGTCTGCAGGGCTATTTTGGTGGATGGTCTTACACAGTTTTGTATAAATCTCAGCTCGAACAAAGCCGAGAGTTGCTGGGTGCCCATAGCGGTGGGGCGACTATCGTTACAGTTGCGCCTTCTGGATGGCCGGAAAGATCTTCGGCAGATTATGTTCCTCTTGCAGTGAGTAATTCAATATTTGATAGACCCCTAATTTTTCTTAAGGAAACTCTTTCTACCGGTTTTCCTGATGACTCAGATATCAAAAAACTTGATACGCTTGCGCGTAATAATGGATACCCGTATTTCATTGTCCTTCCGGAACAAATGAATTTCTATAGTGATTATTTTGGTTTGTTTAAACCAGGTGCTATTAAAATTCTTGAGGAAAAATTGAGAGCGAGTAGCAATTGGGTTTCTGTCATAGATGATCGGCACACGGTAGTTTTCAAATTTGTTGATAGCGATAATAGTTAGCCATGTGTGAAGGAGATTTCAGTGAACAGTAAATTCTTTATTACCAGATTTCTCCCTATAACTTTTGTTGCAATCCTGGTCTTAGCTGGGCTTTATGGAGCGCTTAAAGATGATGCACCTATTAGCACTCGGGCCGCAGTTAAGTCAGAGTTTAGTCTTTTTTGGGAAGATGATTTTTCTGGACCACAGGGTGTTCAGCCTAATTCGAAATATTGGAATATTGAGACCGGGGGTGGTGGCTGGGGAAATGATGAAAAACAAGTGTATACAGCGGATTCTAAAAATCTTCGGCTAGATGGAAATGGTCGTTTGATCATTGAAGCTCGAGCAGAAGCAAACGCCATTACTTCTGCAAGAATTAACTCTTTAGGCAAGATGCAAGCGACCGAAAGTTTAATTGAGGCTAGTATAAAAATGCCCGCTGGTAAAGGTTTACATCCCGCCTTTTGGTTGTTGGGGACATCTTTACCTGAGTATGGGTACCCTGAGGCAGGTGAAATTGATATTATGGAGCTCGTTAATTCTGGAAGTATAGGGCATTTAGGGTTACACGGACCTTGGATTGATCCGTCAAAAAATTCAGAACCGATGTGGACGCATTCGATTGATATCGACCCGGAGTCAGATCTGTCCGGCGAGTTTCACGTTTATTGGGTATACCGTCGACCCGGGGTAGTGACATTTGGAATTGATGGCGACCGTGTCGCTCAGATAAAACGCGAAGATGTTTCTAAAAAACTGCGTTGGGTGTTCGATGACCCATTTTTTGTTGTCCTTAATCTTGCGATTGGTGGTCAGTGGCCTGGCGAGGTTCAACAGGATGCTTTGCCAGCCAAGATGGAAGTTGACTGGTTGAGGGTCTACGGGTAGAGCGCTCTTGTTAGGGCCCTGACTGCATGTCTCCAGTATCTATAATTTGCATTCAGAATGCAAATTATAGATACTGGAGACATGCAGCTGAGTAAGTTCACCGATATTGGCCTTCGGATAGTGATGCGTCTTGCTGTTGTGCAAAACGATGAGCAATTAACTGCTGCAGGTATTGCTGAGCAGATGAATATTTCCTATACGCATACTGCGAAAGTATCTGCACGCCTTCAAAATTTAGGTGTAGTTGTTGCTGCCCGTGGCCGTAGCGGTGGTATGTCAATCAGTGCTTTAGGAAGAAAAGCAAGCATTGGTTGGCTTGTTCGCGAGCTTGAAGGTGAAGGGGAGGTAGTCACTTGCGAAGGTAAGACACCTTGCCCGCTAACGCTCAGCTGTCGGTTGCGTGGATCGCTGCGGCAGGCCCAGGAGGCTTTCTTTAGCTCCTTAGATGATCTGACCGTGGAAGACCTTGCAGCCCCACCGGTTCGGGCAGTCCTGCTTGAACTTAAATCTGTTAGCACTGGAGGAATAGATGTTATCTCCCAAGTCAGCTGAAATAATTAACGCTACATTGCCGGTTGTGGGGTCGGCAATTGGCGAGATCACCAAGCTTTTTTACCAGAAGATGTTTGCCGCGCATCCTGAGTTTGAAAAGGATCTGTTCAATCGGGGTAATCAAGCAGGAGGTGAACAACCACGCGCGCTCGCCGGTTCTATTGCAGCCTTTGCCACTGTCTTGGTGGAGTCGGAGGCCCCAAGCGCTGAAGATATCCTTAGCCGGATTGCCAATAAACATGCATCGCTGGGGGTTACCGAGAATCAGTACCCGATTGTTTATGAGCATCTATTTGCAGCTATTGCTGAAATATTAGGTGAGGCAGTAACGCCAGAAGTAGCAGAAGCCTGGACTGAAGTTTACTGGTTAATGGCCGATGCACTTGTCGCATTGGAGCGCAAACTCTATCAGGATTCTGGGGTCAGCGAAGGAGATGTCTGGCGTAAGGTCATAGTCAAAAAACGTATTTTAGAGTCAGCGGATACTGTTTCCTATGTCTTATCTGACCCGAATGGTAAGCTGCTCCCGGATTTTAAGCCCGGTCAGTATATTTCCGTCTCAGTAGAGCTTCCAGATGGTGCTAAGCAAAAACGGCAGTACAGTTTGATGCAGGCTGATCAGGCTGGAGATTGGCGTATATCGGTGAAAAGAATACTAAAAAAAGGCAACGAGCCCGCGGGCGAAGTATCAAATTACCTGTATCAGAATATTTTTGAATTGGATCAGCTGGAAGTTTCTATTCCCTTTGGGGAACTTACTTTAAAGCCTGCCGAAAACCCGCTCTTATTAGTATCTGCCGGCATTGGCTGCACACCAATAGTTGGAATGCTTAATCACCTTGTTCAGCAATCTGAATCACGCCCAGTAGTAGTGATTCATGCAGATCGTTCGCCCAGTGACCATGCTCATCGGCAGGAATTGCAGGAGCTTGTTGATAAGCTACCGCAGGCAACATTGCATAATTGGTATGAGGATTTAGGGCAGAAGATCGAATCTGAAGCGATTAAATCTGGTCGTGTCAATCTCGAAGCTATAGATCTAGCCCCAGATACGCATGCCTATCTATGTGGCCCCGTTCCCTTTATGGAGAGTATGCGGGCCAGCTTGTTGGAGAAAGATCTCTCAACAGAAGATATTCATTACGAAGTTTTTGGACCAGGAACTGTTCTTAAGAGTGCCTGAGTTAGCTGTGCAGTAAGTTTGCTGCGGCAACCAGCGACTCCAGCGCTGACCGGGTGTTTTGTGGGGCGATGCCCACAGCCCAGTGATGGGTTCCTTGATGCTCGCATTGTACGAAGGTGGCAGTGCGAGCATCAAGGTGTTGCTGATGGAAAGAGCGAATTTCCAATGGGAAACCGATGTGATAAAGAACGCTTGTGGCAGCTGCAATAGGGCCGAGGGCAGTTGTTTTTACTGTGGTCATTGAGTTGTTCACCAGCAGGGTTGCTTCGTACGAGCATTGTCTGCTGGATGTGCAGGATTCATCCCAGCTTTGGAGTCGTAGCCTTCCTGAGGGAGGATTAAAAGTGGTTAAAAAATCATTCCATGACATGGAATTTGCTGCTTGTCGTAATTGTTGGGGCAGGGGCTCGCTGAAATAGGCGCTAAAAATTGCACTACTTGGCTGGCCTGGCTGAGAAAAAATCATGGGAAAGTTCTTCCGGAATGAAGGAAGGACCGAGGTGCTGGAACAACCCGCAGCGAGGGGTCGGTCCGAATCAGACCTCGCTACGGCGGAGTACCACCACGGTAAACTTCATGGGTGCCACAATAGCTCTAGTTCTTTTTCTTGTGCAACACGTTTAGGGTTTATCGGACTGATAGTTGGGCACTAGGATAGGAGGTTGGGTGGAGATTCGTGATGCCGAAGAAGCTGATCTGCCATCAATAGTGCTTATTCACAATGATGCAGTCCGCACCACTACAGCAATCTGGGATGATGATGAGGTGGACATCGAGGACCGCAGGCAATGGTTTGTCTCTCGAGTAAGCAATGGTTTCCCAGTTCTGGTTGCGATTTATGACGGCGAGGTAGCCGGATTTGCTTCTTACGGATACTGGCGATCTCGTTGGGGGTACCGCTATACCGTGGAAAACTCAGTTTATGTCGGCCGAGGTTTCCGGGGCAAAGGCATTGCCCGAATGCTGATGACGCAGTTAATTGAGCGGGCTAGATTAGCGGGGCTGCGTGCAATGGTGGCAGTTGTTGATTCGTCAAACAGTGAATCGATTGGGCTGCATAAGAGTTTAGGCTTTAGTTGTGTGGCACAGATGCCCCAGGTGGGAGTCAAGTTTGGTCGTTGGTTAGATCTCTCGATGCTGCAATTGACACTCAATGATGAGGAAAATCCACCGACCAACGTAAGCTAGCGTCCATGACATCAGTAGTAATTGCTACCGCATTTGGTGGCCCAGAAGTTCTTGCGCTGGTAACCGAAAATCTTGATCAGCCAGGACCTGGGCAGGTGCTTATTGACGTTCGTGCGGCTGGGGTGAATCCCTTTGATTTAAAAATCTATAGCGGAAATATGGGTAATGACCCAAAATCTCTACCAATGCGTTTAGGTAGTGAGGCGGCAGGTGTGGTTCTTGCCGTGGGCCGGGATGCTGTGGGAATAACCGGGGAAATTTCGGTAGGTGATGAGGTTATTGTGCATCGCGCCCCAGGTGCCTATGCCGGACAGCTCCTCGTAGCAGCCAAAGATGTTGCAGCTAAACCTGAAAATATGAGTTTTGAACAAGCCTCTGGGCTTATGTTGACCGGTACAACTGCTATACACCTGTTGCAAGCAACTTCAGTTAAGGTTGGGGATACGGTCCTTATCCATGGGGGCGCGGGCGGGGTTGGTTTGATGGCTATCCAGATCGCAAAGGCGCGCGGTGCCCAGGTCATTGTCACAGCTAGTGCTGGTCGTCATAACACGCTTGAGCAATATGGCGCGCTTGCAGTGGAATATGGCCCTGGATTAGCTGGTAGGGTCCAGGAAATTGCTCCATATGGTGTTGATGTAGCCCTTGACCTTGTCGGCAGCGATGAGGCAGTTGATGTTTCCCTCGATCTTGTTTCCGATAGGTCCCGTGTTGCCACCATTGCGGCGTTTGGACGGGCCGGTGCGGCTGGAATCAAGTTGCTCGGTGGTGGACCAGGCGCAGATCCGGGGACCGAGGTCCGCAATAACGCCCGAGTGGAATTGGTGAACTTAGTAACAGCAGGTCAGCTTGAAGTTACTGTCGATAAGGCATTTCCGCTTACTGAGGTAGCTGCAGCACATACCTATCTTGGCACCGGGCATGCCCAAGGCAAGGTTGTGCTGATCCCCTAGCGGTCGGAGCGCTAGAGTCGTGGCATGGCACGTACTGAGCACTCGTTTACCGGAGTCCGCGATACAAAAATTGTCTACGATAAGTGGTTACCAACAGGTCTCGCACAAGCTGTACTTGTGCTCAGCCATGGTTTGGGGGAGCATGCTCGTCGCTATGATCA
>JBOFCS010000008.1:0-10373 GCA_051646185.1 Mycobacteriaceae bacterium
ATATGGGGCGAGCCACAGCCACTTCTTGAGTTAATCCTAGCTATAAGTCGTTATCGAAGCGCTTACGAAAACGCTCTTCCATCCTGGCGGAAAACCCACCCTCTTGCTTATTTTTCTTGACAGTTCTTTGCTCTCGACCAGCACCCCGAGATGAATCAGCATCATCCTTCAATCGACTGCCAGCCTTAGCGGAACTCCCTTCCCCCATCTTCCCCCCCGCAGTAATCAGGTAAGCCGCAGTGCAAAACATCACTATAAAACCAAGAACACTTAGCGCAGGAAAGCCACTGACCTGTAAGGATGGGATTGCAACACCAAGAACAAGCAGTGTCAGACCCAAAATAAACAGCACTAAAGACTGCAATCTACGACGGCCTGCTACTCCACGCAAACGGCCGCCACGGACATGAGAAGCAAACTTCGGATCTTCAGCGTAGAGCGCGCTCTCGATTTGATCGAGCATGCGCTGCTCATGTTCAGAGAGTGGCACAGTCCCTCCTCTCCAACCCTAACGACAATGTCTGAGTTATTAGAACACAAACATAGGCCCGACTTTGGCGGGAACCTAACACCATAATACGAGCAGAAGCCGCCTAGTACCACCATTGTCACGAATTGATCTCCTTGATCAAGGAAAAACCCACCTTATTTCGCTAAGGGCAAACCATAAAAATACCTTTAAGCCCTGAATATCACGCCGACTTTTGATCTTCTTTTCGACCGCCAATCTTCACCCGACCATCGGAAGCCAGGCACTCAACAACATCGTCAACAGCATCCAAAAATTCACCGGCCTTCAGATAGAGCTGATTGGCCAATACTGCATCAACCCTTGCGGTAATACCTGCTTCCACCGCAGCGCGCGTAACTGAATGCTGAGCAAAATACGTAGCCCACTGCGTAAATTCTGGAGATACTGTCCGCATTCGAACCCAGGCACTACGTGAGCCAGAATGGCGGACTCTCCGTTCCATCACCGCAAGCACAGCTCCAGCTCCACGCAAAGCAGCTAAATACGAGTACACAAATCTTTCACCGGGGTCGGTCGAACCCGCGGCATCGATCAATAAATCGTCAGCACGCCCGATAAAATCTTGCGCCAGACGAATACCTAAATTTTTGCCGTCACTTTTAAAGCTACGGCTCTGGGCACCAACACGAATAGACATGACACCATCCATCACTTGACTGGGCATTCTCACTACCTCCGTAAAACCTCAACCTGACACCGACAGACGACTGAGTCATCAGCAGGCAACGCATAGCCCTAACACCATGCATCGAACATTCATTCGACATATTCAATATAGCGAGGAGCACCGACAAACCACGGACAAGCGCACCTCAGGAAGGGTGACTATAAGCAGTGTCCATCTACTTAGTTGATCTTTCAACAACGGAATTTGCCCATCGGATTTTTGATGCATTATCGGTCTACACCCAAGCCATGAACTACCCAACAGACACGGCAAGGCAGCGCGCCTCCCTATGGGTTGAGCACAGTCAGCGTCCAGGCTGGAAAGCTATTGCTGCCTATAAAAACGACACCATACAAACTTCAATGGTAGGAATTGCTTATGGTTATCGTGGGTCTAAAAACCAATGGTGGTCTCAGCAGGTTCGACAAGGATTACACCAGTCGGGCTACCACAAAAAGGACATCACTTCGGTACTCTCCCACTACTTTGAACTGACTGAGTTACACGTAGCTCCCGCAGCCCAAGGCAATGGGCTTGGTGAGACCTTACTGCGCACCTTACTCACCGATCGAGCCGAAAAATCAGTTTTGCTGTCTACACCAGAAATATTTGGCGAATCAAATCGAGCATGGCAGCTTTATCGGCGAACAGGGTTTAACGACGTGCTCCGAAATTTTCAGTTTCCTGGCGATAGTCGACCATTTGCAGTTCTGGGTCGAGCTTTACCACTCTAAACTCCCGATACGATCAAGTGCATGATGGATGCAGTAGTAATTGGGTCAGGACATAACGCACTTATTGCTGCTTGCTACTTAGCGCGAGAAGGCTGGTCAGTTGAAGTGCTAGAAAAAGATACAATTCCAGGAGGGGCAGTATCTACAGTTGAAAGATTTCCTGGGCATCACGTTGATCGTGGCTCTTCGGCGCATATCATGATCCGCCACACAGGGATTATCGAAGATCTTGGCCTCGAATCTTTTGGACTATCGTACGTTGATTGCGACCCTTGGGCTTTTGCCCCTTCCCCACCGAATAGCAAAAAACCTGGCATCGTCTTCTCGCAAAGCCTAGAAGCGACCTGTGCATCTATAGCTGCGTCCTGCGGCAGTCATGATGCGCGAGCCTATAGAAAATTTGTTGAAACCTGGGGCCCACGCAGCCAACGAGTAATGAAGGCGTTTTCACACCCGCCACGAGCATCTTCACTGACCCGATCATTTTGGGGTTTAGATACCCACGGCGACCCATCTGGCTTAGCCCGAGAATTTCTTGCCACAGGAGACTCCCTACTAGACTATTACTTTGACGACGAACCCCTTAAAGCTGCACTATCCTGGTTTGGTGCACAATCTGGTCCACCAATGTCCGAGCCTGGGACCGCACCCATGGTTGGCTTCGCCGCACTCATGCACTCACGAGTCCCTGGGCGGGCTAAAGGCGGAAGCGGCGCACTTACCACCGCACTCATCGCAAAGCTATCTCACGATGGCGGAAGCATCACTACCGGCGATGCTGTCACCAGTATCAGTCAAAGTAAGAAATTTTGGAGGGTACATACTCAAAGTGGACGAGAAGTATTAAGCCGCAAAATAATTGCTGGCTGCCATATCCTTACCACATTAGAACTACTAGATGCCGGGGGATACTCTAAACAGCAGCTGGAACACTGGCGGCGAAATATACGCGTGGGACCAGGAATGGGAATGGCCATTCGGTTAGCCACAAAGAGCCTTCCTCAATATCAAAACGCTCCAAAGGAATTAAAAGAAAGTACTTCAGGACTACAACTACTCATACATAATCGAAATCACCTACGGACAGCCCATTCTGCAGCGCTCGTCGGCGAACTCCCACCCCGCCCAGCAATACTTGCAATGAGCTTTAGCGGCCTTGACCCCACTCTTACCCCACCGGGAGAACACTCCATTACTTTGTGGTCACAATGGCACCCCTACCTACTTTCCCAGGGCCGACAATGGTCAGCAATTGCTGAATCAGAAGCTGATCGAATAATTGCCGAAATGACACGCTGGTCACCTGGTTTTAACGAAACTGTGTTGGATCGTTATATACAAACACCGGAATTGCTCGAATCTGAGCTTGGCTTAATTGGCGGCAACATTATGCACATTGAGATGTCGCTCGACCAAATGATGTTGTGGCGCCCCACTTCTGATCTTGCCCAGCATCGAGTCCCACAAGCACCTGGTTTCTATATCACTGGCGCCTCTACTCACCCCGGCGGAGGTGTTAATGGTGCAAGCGGTGCAAGCGTCGCGAAACTCATTCTTCAGGATGCGCACGGAAAACTAAGGGCACTACGCTATGGCTTTAAAAATTACTCAACGAGACAATAAAATGAACTTATCCGTTGATAAACTAAAAATTTTCCATAAACGCTTCCGGCTGCAGCTAACTCCTTAGTAGTGATGGCCGGTTATGCACAATTTTTACCCACTAACCGCAGGAATACGACGCGGTTACCCAACCATCATTATCGTATGACTGCTTGCCATAACCATATTTTTACATTCGCTTAGCTCTCGTGGACCAATCTGGATGCTCGTTGCAGTCGCATGATGAACACCACCAACCTTATTGTCGAAATAAGTTGATTAGCAATAAGTTATCTCTTTGCCCGGTACTAGCTATAATCCGGCTCGGGCCATCCTTAGCCACCTAGTTTTGGTCCCCAGGTTTGACCTATTCAGGGCTCTATAGCTTTAAAGCGATGGAAGTTTTGGCGTCCTGTTGGTCATGTGAGTTTTGCTCAACCAAGAAGCGCCTAACCAGTTTGCCCCCCTTGTCTGCAATGCCCCGGGAGCAGCCTGGCACGATAAGCCTGTGCAACTGATCGACACCAGACCAAAAAAACCGACGCTACCCACCGCGCTTATGGTTCCTCTACTGCTAGTCGCGCTTTTACTGACACTGTCAGGTTGTGTCCGAGTTAAAGTCACCATGGGAGTATCCGCTAATGACAGGGTTTCTGGACAGATTCTTGCCGCAATTACAAGCACAGATAAAGACGAACGCGGCCCACAATTACAGGCCCCCAACGGACTGGGTTCGCGAGTTTCAGTACGACCGTATCAACAAGAAGGATTTATAGGCAGCCAAGCCATATTCAGCGACTTATCTTTTAGCGAGGTGACCCAGTTAGGATCAATGTCCACCGATTCTGCGGGTAGATTCGATTTATCCTTGCGCCGTTCAGGGGAACTCGTCACATTAGAAGGCCGGGTTGACCTATCACAATTAAAAGCACAAAATGCTGATATTCAGTTCAGCGTTGCGTTCCCCGCCCGGATTTCCACAACAAACGGTACCCGCAGCAGCGAAACTACCGTTGCTTGGAAGCTAACACCGGGTGAAATCACAACAATGAATGCTGCGGTCCGCTATTCCGATCCAAATACTAGATCCTTTGCCGGCTGGGCAGGTTTGATTGGTGGAATAACTCTAGGCTTCGCTGGACTTGTAGCATTGCTCGCTTGGTACTCACGTGATCGCTCCCCTAAAATCAGACAACCAAAGACTCAGCCTAAACCGTGATACTGCGTACATAGTTTTAATAAATTGAGCAATAGTTTCCGGTGTTGAAGCCGCAGCTACCCTCATCAATAATTTCGCCTTAGTCAACTGAGTTTTACGAAAGCACTTTTAATAACACTACTTGGGTGCATCCTCCCGTAAGAAACTAAGAAAGAAATCCACCACTGTTAATCAGAGATCTTAAGCACTGCAATATAATTGCAAACTTTCCAGTACTTATTTTAATGATTGATCCGCTGATTAAATATTTTTCACTGCTGCAACCGCAATTGATAGTGATAACCCATGTGCATTGCAGCAAGAACAGAGCGTAGCTGACGGTTGCCCCTGGAAACTCTCAGTGTGTGCCATTCTCGCCGATCTAGCCCACACCGAGAGAGCGGAAAAGCATTTAGCCTTTCACGATGCAGATATCCACTTAGAACCAGAGACCCCGCCCCAAACAACTACCGTCTTGAGCAGTAGCCGAACTGCTCTTATCTGCCTTGTCCTGAACAAAAGCGCAGACTGCTATGGAAAAATTATTCAGCCACAGTACTGAAACAAGAAAATGTGATGCACTTGGTGCACTTACCCCCTTATTCATGCGACCCTTCCTAGCAGGTGGGCTCGACTCAATTTACACCCACTGGCATAGTAAAATAAGTTAGAAAAGCCAAAAGACACTTCGTTTAATACACCAACCTCAGACTGAGTTATGCAGAAGAACTGACCTGTACACCAAGATTAGCTAAAACTTCGCTTGTTGCTCTGGCGAAATTGAGTGTACAAAAATGCAAGCAGGGAGCTCCCTCTGCTATTAACCGCTGACTCATTTGTGTAGCCATCTCAATACCCACTTCCCTTACTGCTGAACGGTTTTCCTCAGGATTATCACCTGCAGCTAGCCTTAACCGTACTTCGACAGCATCCGGAATTTTTGATCCCGACAACTCAACCATCCGCCGCACCGTACGAAGCGAAGTAATCGGCATCAGACCTGGTATTATAGGTTTGCTCCCCTGTTCCGGATCGCTAGCAATAACCCGATCCCGTAGTCGTAGATAATCCTCAACATCAAAGAACATTTGAGTAATCGAATACTCAGCCCCAGCACGAAGTTTCGCAACTAAATACCGAGTATCGTCATCAAGGGTAGGCGCTCGATAATGTCCCTCTGGGAACGATGCAACTCCCACATGAAAGTCACCTAGGTCCCGAACCAAACGCACGAGTTGCTCGGCATATTCCAATCCTTGAGGATGCGGCAGCCAATGCCCCAGCGGATCACCAGGAGGGTCTCCTCTGAGAACAAGAATGTTACTGATTCCTCGGTCTGCATACGCCCCCACCATTGACCGAAGTTCGTCCACGGTATGTGATACAGCAGTTAAATGCGCCACAGGCAATAAAGTGGTTTCTTCGGCAAGCGCTCCAGTAACTCTTACAGTCCGATCTCTGGTGGAGCCACCGGCCCCATATGTCATAGACACAAAAGCCGGTTGCATTCGCTCGAAAACCCGGACGGCACGCCATAAACGTTCCTCAGCCATCGAGTCCCGCGGAGGATAAAACTCCACTGAAAATGGGATCTTTCCTGGCTCCGCACTCTTTATTCGATCAACAATAGACGGAGTGCTGGTTGCCCTGCCCCTACCCTTGTGTCCCCTCGCGGCATCTACAGTCACCTGTTAAGCATAGATTTACCGGTCATCTGACCGTGATCTGGCACTAATATTTCACGTCTTCATCAGGCCACTAAACTCATGATAGGTTCTACACACCCTCATTCAAGGAGAGAACTCTGTCCAGCGGAACAATCTCAACACAGTTTCCACCGGTATCAATCCCTGACCTGGTGACCACATGCTTAACTGAATTCTTTGAGATTCAGCGGCCAGTCGTAGCCAATGTAGGGGTTGACTATGAATCAGCGGTACACACTTTAGAATCTTTTGTACTTAGCGGCGGAAAACGCGTCCGCCCAGCCTTCGCCTACTGGGGCTATGTTGGCGCCCTTGCCGAACCGCAAAACACAAAACCGCATCCTGTTAATCGCAGTGAAGTACCTAGTGCTGATGATCATATAGCGGCAATAAAAGCTTTCAGTGCACTAGAACTGGTACAGGCCTGCGCCCTCATTCACGATGACATCATCGACGCCTCAGCAACTAGACGCGGGTTGCCCACCATACACGTTAAGTTTGCTCAGGACCACAGTGAAAATAACTGGCCTGGGTCCAGCAAACAGTTTGGGGAAGGCGTAGGAATTCTGTTAGGCGACCTAGCCTTGTCTTGGGCTGATGATTTACTGCATAGTTCTGGTCTTTCACCAGAAGCGATGGCACGGGTAACTCCGGTATGGTCAGCCATGCGCACCGAAGTGCTCGGCGGTCAGTATCTTGATATTCTTGCCGAAGCAAGTTCAAATGAAGATTTCGAATCAGCAATGGCTATAAACACTTTCAAAACAGCTGCCTATACCATTAAGCGCCCACTGCAAATAGGTGCAGCCATTGCTGGGGCCGATCAGTTACTCATGGATTCTTATGCAGACTTTGGTACAAGTATTGGCATAGCATTTCAATTACGTGATGATCTACTTGGTGTCTTCGGAGATCCGGAGATCACTGGAAAACCTTCTGGGGACGATCTCAGAGAAGGCAAGCGCACCGTGTTACTAGCCACAGCACTGCGCGCGGCCGATAAGCAGGATCCGAGTGCTGCCCATTTGATTCGATCGAGCATAGGGAAAAACTTATCTGAACATGATATTAGTCAATTACGTTCAGTTATAAAAGAACTTGGAGCCGTTGATGAAGCCGAACAGCAAATAGATGAATTAACCACATCAGCTTTAACTGCACTCGAAAACAGCACTGCTACTTCCCCAGCAAAATCGGCATTGACCGCATTAGCACTAGCAGCAACCCAGCGTAACTCATGAAAACACTTGCAAAACATGGGAATAAAATAGTCATTGTTGGGGCCGGCCTTTCAGGTTTATCAGCAGGATTGCACCTACTAGGCAGCGGTCGTGAAGTAACCATCCTCGAAAAGAACAGCGAGGTTGGCGGCAAAGTAGGTACCTATCGACTTAATGGATTTACTATCGACTCCGGCGCGACCGTCCTTACAATGCCGGAACTTATCGCAGAAGCACTGGCCGCTGTTGGGCAAGATTTTACAACTACCACACCTGCACTTCGACTAAAAAAACTTGATCCTGCTTACCTCGCTCGATTTTCTGATGGTAGCGCCATAAATGTTCGCGCTCATGCGGAAGATATGGCACAAGAAATTGAGAATGTTTGTGGCAAAACCGAAGCGGAAGGATACTGGAAACTCAGAAAATGGTTAAGGCAAGTATTTGAGATCGAATTTGAACGCTTTATTAACTCAAATTTCGATTCACCACTTGATCTTGTATCCAGTCCTTCAGCACTACTCGATCTCACTCGTCTTGCCTATTTAGGCGGGTTCGGCCGTCTGGGCCCACGCGTTAACCGCTTCATCTGCGACTCTAGATTGCAACGAATATTTACTTTTCAATCCTTATATGCAGGCTTAGCGCCATCAAAAGCACTTGCCGTGTACGGAGCAATTGCTCATATGGATACTTCCCTAGGCGTTTTTTCACCAGAAGGCGGAATGCGCAATATCGCACTAGCTATGGCCAACGCTTTCACAAAAGCTGGTGGGGTACTACATACCTCGTCTGAAGTCACCGCACTGAATTTCAGTCAAGGCCGAGTAACTTCGGCTTATTGTGCTGATAGACGCGTATTCCAAACCGATGCACTTGTCCTCACTGCCGACACTCCTATAGTGAATACACTTCTCTGCCCTAGCGTTCCCTACTCACGTCGAACACAATACTCACCCTCCGCAGTTGTCCTGCATGGCAAAGTACCGCGATCTGTTTCTCAAACTTGGTCAGCACAGGGACATCACACCATTGATTTTGGTTGGCATTGGGAACGCACCTTTAAAGAAATTACCGGACAACGAGGAACCGGAACACTCATGAGCGATCCTTCCTTGCTGATTACTCGACCTGCAATGAGCGATCCCGAGCTCCTCATAGATAGCATCTGGGACCCATTATCGGTGTTGGCACCTTGTCCTAACCTTGATTCAGCACACTTACCATGGGAGGTACTGGCACAACCCTACGCAGAAGAACTAACCTCTGTACTCAGCGAACGTGGGTACACCGGTATCAAAGAAAACTTTACGATAGAACGAATAGACACCCCGGCTAGCTGGTTACAGCAAGGGATGCCCGCTGGTACCCCTTTCTCGGCAGCACATATTTTTAGGCAAACTGGGCCTTTCCGTCGAAAAAACCTGGTAACCGGACTAGACAATGTGGTACTAGCAGGTTCTGGAACCACCCCAGGTGTTGGTATTCCAACTGTCATAATTTCGGGGAAACTTGCTGCTCAACGTATAATTGGCAGCCTCTGAACTTACTTAAAACCCGCAGACACAACAAGCTGTCAGTTACCCCGCCGATACAACACCGACTAAGCTGCCTATACCGCTGCGATATCCGATCCTCACCCAAACCGAAGGGAACTTTCTGTGTCTTCCGGTGCATCGCTACTCTCGTTGGCTTTTTTACGTCACAAAAGCGAAGTCAGGGTTACCCAAATAAAATCGGCTACCGCTAACTACTATTCATTCCTTCGCGGTGCACACCGATTGCCTGCGCTCCTAGGCTTGATTGCCTCCTGTAGCATTTGCTTTGGGAGCTTCGGCTCCGGCGCAATTCGAAAGCAAGATCCACTACTGGAAAATCTACATCTCTCGTGGCTCCGCTTTGGCCATGGTCTAGCACTGTCTTCCGCAATCCTCTGGATTGGCGTGGTGCTAATGATTTTTAGTTGGATCTGTCTAATAAAGAAAGCTCTTGATAGATCCGAAAGCGTCAACGAACTTCAGGGAACAGTACTACTATGGCTCACCCCCTTACTATTTTCAGTCCCCGTTTTTAGTCGAGATGCCTACTCCTACTTAGCCCAAGGAGCTCTTCTACGGGATGGTTTTGATCCCTATAAGGTTGGTCCCGTAGAAAATCCGGGGCTCCTTTTGGACAATGTCAGCACCATTTGGACCACGACCACTGCACCCTATGGTCCGGCGTTTATTTTAATTGCTAAGTTCGCCACCATACTTGCAGGCAACAACGTGGTATTTGGAACCATAGTATTACGGCTATGCATGCTACCTGGAATCCTGGCACTACTATGGTCACTTCCTCGCATTGCCAAGCATTTTGGAAACAATCCAGCACTAGCTATATGGCTAGTTCCACTCAATCCTCTTGTACTTATCCATCTGGTTGGCGGTGTACATAACGAAATGCTTATGGTAGGTCTACTCTGCTTAGGCATAGCCCTCGTGTTGGAACATAGACACCCCAGCGGGATAGCAGTGGTAACAGTGGCTGTCGCGATAAAGGCGACAGCAGCACTCGCGCTTCCATTTTTAGTATGGATATGGGTAGCTCACCATCGCGAAAATCAGACCAAAGGTATTCAGCCGCAAGAATATTCTGTCATTATTTTTACAAAAATCTGCTCCGCTGCACTAGCCATAACAATAGCAATATTCAGTGCCTTCTCACTCTTGGCT
>JBOFCS010000068.1:0-6477 GCA_051646185.1 Mycobacteriaceae bacterium
GGAAGTGGGCTGCTTGTGAGACCTTTATCTGCATTTTCTTTAACTAAGGCGCTTCATCGTATTCTTGAAGAGCCAGCATTTCGGCGGTCCGCGAAACTTGCTGCCGACAGCAGTGTGTTAGTAGAAGATCCCGTTGCCGTGTGCCATCGAGTT
The DNA here is from genome assembly GCA_051646185.1 of Mycobacteriaceae bacterium. GTDB lineage: Bacteria > Actinomycetota > Actinomycetes > Mycobacteriales > Mycobacteriaceae > JBOFCS01. The sequence continues at coordinate 154 of JBOFCS010000068.1, forward strand.
CTTCGTGAAAAACAACTTAACACGAGGGTTTAGGGGTTCGATAGGCCGCTGTTCTGTGCGGGAAATTGCAAAGGCTACCGTAGGCAAGTGCGGTTGACGGAATTTTATGAACTGGTCTTGGCTGAGTTTGGCCAGGTTTATGGCGATTCCTTACTGCGCGACCATGCACTTTTGGCGGTCTCGGGGAAGACTGCGTTACAGGCTATTGAGGCGGGCCATGAGCCACGAGAAGTCTGGCGCGCGTTATGCGCAGACTTTGACATTCCGCGCGAGCGTTGGTGATTTTTGATTTCGGCGTGTCGAACCGTCAATATTTGCATCGAACACGTGTTCGGGTACAGTGGTATTTTGTTCAACGAAGTGCGAATTAATTAAATGTCAGATTGTTGGTATCAGTTTTGTCGGTACCTCATTCTACGGTGGTAGTTAAGTCGGACAACCGAGAACAGGCTTCAGCGTAGACCCGCAATTGCGAGCGGGCAGCGCCCCGAATGAATTGGAGATCATCATGGCAGCGGCACCGGATCGCGATAAGGCACTTGACCTAGCTCTAGCGCAGATTGATAAGAACTTTGGTAAGGGTTCGGTGATGCGTTTAGGCGAAGAGGTTCGCCAGCCCATTGCTGTTATCCCAACTGGATCAATAGCTTTGGATGTCGCCCTTGGTATTGGGGGGTTGCCGCGCGGACGTGTTGTAGAAATTTACGGGCCGGAATCTTCGGGTAAAACCACAGTTGCATTGCACGCTGTGGCAAATGCTCAGCGAGCCGGTGGTATTGCTGCTTTTATTGATGCTGAACATGCACTTGATCCCGATTATGCCCAAAAATTGGGTGTGGATACAGATGCTTTGCTCGTTTCACAGCCAGACACAGGGGAGCAGGCTCTGGAAATTGCAGATATGTTGATTCGCTCAGGGGCTCTTGACATTCTTGTTATTGACTCAGTAGCCGCCTTAGTTCCTCGGGCAGAAATTGAAGGGGAGATGGGTGACAGTCATGTTGGGTTGCAGGCTCGTTTGATGAGTCAGGCTTTGCGTAAGATGACGGGTGCTTTAAGTAATTCAGGTACCACAGCTATTTTCATTAATCAGTTGCGTGAAAAAATTGGTGTTATGTTTGGTTCTCCCGAAACTACAACGGGTGGTAAGGCATTAAAGTTTTATTCCTCAGTTCGTTTGGATGTTCGTCGTATTGAAACCTTAAAAGATGGTACTGATGCGGTGGGTAACCGTACTCGGGTCAAAGTAGTTAAAAACAAGGTTGCACCGCCCTTTAAACAGGCTGAGTTTGACATTCTTTATGGCAAGGGAATCAGTAAAGAAGGCTCTATAATTGATATGGGTGTAGAACACGGATTTATCCGTAAGTCTGGTTCATGGTTTACCTATGAAGGTGATCAGATGGGGCAAGGTAAGGAAAATGCTCGTAAGTATTTGCTGGAGAACAGTGAAATACGGGATGAGATAGAAAAGAAAATCAAGGAGAAGTTAGGAATTGGTGCTGTCCTTACTGACGATATCGTTCCCACTCCGGTTGATTTTTAACATAAGAGACATGGTCTCGCTAAAACTCCGTGGCACTTGTTGTTACGGCTAGATTCGTCCTGGTGCTCTCCTTCTTCGAGCATCGGGACGAATTTTATCTTTGATGGCCAGATGAGTGATGCATAAAGTCTATAGTTGCAGGAGGTAAGAGAATGGTTGAAGACCGGAGCTTAAAGTTGGAAAATGAGGCTCAAGAAGTATGTCTTCGGATGCTTGCCGATCGGGCTAGAAGTTATGCTGAATTAGTCCAAAGGCTGGAAACTAAAGGTTTTACCGCAGCAGTCATACAGAAGGTTCTTGATCGACTCGCCACAGCGGGATTGGTCAATGATGCTGATTTTGCTGAGCAATGGGTGCTATCGCGGCATACCTATTCAGGTAAAGGAAAGCGGGCATTGGCGGTGGAGTTAAAAAATAAAGGAATATCCGAGGAGCATTCATGCGCCGCGCTCAATCTTATTGATAGTGAATCAGAAAGAGCTCGTGCTCAAGAATTAGTGAATAAAAAAATGCGAACAATGACCCTGCAGTTAGTCGATTCTGGTGAGCGAAACAAGGCCATTCGACGACTTGTCTCCATGCTCGCTCGGCGAGGGTACTCTTCTGCCCTGGCATTTGAGGTAGTCAAATCTGAATTATCAAGTTATGACATAGAAATAGAAGAAAATATGGCATAGGAAGTATGGTGATGTGCCAACTTTAGTTGGGGTGTATTGCCGTACCTGGCCCATCAACAGCGCTAGCCGGTGCATGAGAAGCGGCAATCGCTGAAAAAATTCCTGTGTCAGTATCACCTTTAGGTTGGGCAGCGTCCGGGATAATTGTTGTTCCTTGGGTTCGCCTTGTTTTGAGGCGTCTTTCCAACCACGTCGCAAAGGTGCTGAGGGCAAGGTTAATAACAATCATAATAATTGCAACAATGATTAACGATACAAAGACATTACGGTAGTTGACGCCTGCTAATCGTCCACTGCGAACAACTTCAACATAACCAATGACGTAGCCAAGAGCAGAATCTTTTAGTGCTACCACCATCTGCGACACTAAAGCGGGAAGCATAACTGAGACAGCTTGGGGTAGCAGGATGATACGCATTATTTGCGATTTTCTTAAACCAAGCGCTGAAGCAGCCTCTGATTGCCCTGAAGATAGGGACTGGATTCCAGATCTAACAATCTCCGCCATTACTGAGCCATTGTAGAGAGTGAGGGCAACGACCACAGCTGTTAATGTCAAAAAACTAGGTGGAATTGCGCTATACAGGGCAAATGCTTGGTACAGAAAAATCATCAAGATGAGTACCGGAGTGGACCGGAAAATTTCGACCACAAAACCTGAGATACCCCGAATGAAGCGATGATCGGATAATCGAGCAACTCCAAAAATTGCTCCAAATGTTAATGAAGCAATAATGGATAAGGCAGCGGCAACAATAGTTCCCTGCAATCCAGGGAGAATGTACGTTGCCCAAAAGTTGGATTCAATAAGGGGATGCCATTTCTGGCTGGTGAGTTGCCCTTTATCTGCTAGCGCTAGAGTCACGTAGGCTAGAACTAAAGCCAATGCTAGTAAAGAAATAATTGAAATTATTTTATTGCGCCGAAGGGTAACGGGCCCAGGGGTGTCATAAAGAACGGATGCGCGATTAGTCATCTTTTTACCGCCAATTTGTTGCCAAGCCAACCGAATAAGAGCCCGGTAGGTAATGTCAGAATCATAAAGCTGATGGCAATAATGCCAAAGACCGTAAATATCTGGTCCGCTTCGTTCTCCAACATAGTTTTCATAATTGCTGAAGCTTCAGCAACACCAATCACCGAAGCAAGTGTGGTATTTCTTGTTAACGCAATTAAAATGCTGCCAAGGGGGGCAATGACAGCGCGAAAAGCCTGAGGCAGCACAATCAATGAGAGATTCTGGGTAAATGTAAACCCCAGTGCTCTTGCCGCTTCAGCCTGGCCTAGTGGGACGGTATTGATCCCTGATCGTAAGGACTCGCAGACAAAAGCAGCGGTGTACGCGGAAAATCCAAGTACTGCTAATCGAAAATTGCTGTCAATGATGAAGGTCGGTGAATCTTTACTTGCCATCGTTAATCCTAATGTGCCAGCCAAACCAAACGAGCACAAAAGAATGATCAAGGTCAGGGGAGTGTTACGTACGATATTGACGTACAAAGCACCAAAAGTTCGTAAGGTAGGTACCGGGGAGACACGCATGCCAGCCAGGATTGTCCCCCAGATTAAAGAAGCAGCTGCGGAAAGTACCGTCAGTTTAATTGTCATCCAGAAGGCACGGAAAATATCATCAGAATAGGTTTCGTAAAGGTGACTCATTATCTCGTACATCCTCCACTGATAGGGCCGGGTACTTGGCGTGCGTCTTTAATCAGTGCAGGACTGACGGGGGTAGCGCGAATGACCTGTGGTGGGCAGGGGAGTGGAAAACCTGAATTACCTAGTGCCTCTTGCAAGGCCCGCTGCCAGGAACCGTCAGCAATCATCTTTTCGATGGCATCGTTAATTTTTGTTTTGGCTTCTTGATGTCCTTGTGAAATGCCAATTCCGTAATTTTCTATGCTAAACGGCTTGCCAACAACTTTGTAGTCGCCAGGGTATTGTGCGGCAAAACCAGCCAGAATGATGTCATCAGTAGTTAAGGCATCAATTGTTTTATTAAACAATGCCTCAACACACGATGAGTAACTATCGTATTCTTGCAGCTGAACATCTTTGGCGTACTTATCTTTTACTTTCTGCGCTGAGGTCGAACCGGTTACTGAACATAATCTTTTATTACCGTTCAGTGATTCTGGCCCAGTTATTTCGGTTTCATCGGAACGGACTAAGAGGGATTGTCCGGCAATATAGTAGGGACCGGCAAAATCGATAATGGCTTCGCGCTTTGCGCTAATAGAGTAAGTAGCAGCAATAAAATCTACTTGGCCATTGCGGAGCAGATTCTCGCGTTGAGCCGAGGGCGCTTCAACCCATTCAATTTTAGTGGCTCCAAGGTAGTTCGCTACATACTGGGCAACGGCTACATCAAATCCACGATAGGTTCCGTTGGGTAACCGCAGCCCTAAACCTGGTTGATCGAACTTAATACCAATGGTTAAGGTGCCACCTGCTGCGCTGAGTAATGGATCCTTAGGTTCGCGGGTGCCGCAGGCGCTGCTAAGGCTTAACATAATAAAGAAAATGGCCAACAGCGCCGTTAATCTTAGGCTGGTGGCAGATCTTAGATTCGCCATAGCTTAGTGTCCCAGGATTTTGCCAAGGAAATCCTTGGCACGTGTTGAGGAGGGGTTAGTGAAAAAGGTATCAGGATCGGAATCTTCGATCACAGCGCCTTCGGCCATGAAAATAACGCGATCAGCAGCTTTACGAGCAAAGCCCATTTCATGGGTGACGACGAGCATCGTCATCCCTTCCTTAGCGAGATCGGTCATCACGTCAAGAACTTCGTTCACCATCTCGGGGTCAAGTGCTGACGTTGGTTCATCAAAGAGCATCACCTTGGGGTTCATCGCTAAAGATCGAGCGATTGCCACCCGTTGTTGTTGTCCTCCAGAGAGCTGAGCAGGATATTTCTGCGCTTGGTTGGCAATTCCGACCCGATCAAGAAGAGCTAAGGCCTCATCTCTGGCCTGTTCTTTCTTCTTTTTTCGAACCTTCATTGGAGCAAGCATGACGTTATCAAGGATAGTTTTGTGGGCAAAGAGGTTAAACGATTGAAAGACCATCCCCACATCGGCTCGTAGTCTTGCCAGTGCTTTACCTTCTGAAGGCAGGGCCATACCGTCTATGGTGATTGCTCCACTATCAATTGCCTCGAGCCGATTGATAGTGCGGCAGAGAGTTGATTTACCAGAACCTGAGGGGCCTAACACTACAACAACCTGCCCGGCCGGTATCTCGAGATCAATGTTTTTGAGAACATGGAGCGCACCAAAGTGTTTGTCCACCGACTTCAGCACAATCATCGGCACTGGATCGCCCTTAGGGTTAGTCATGAACAGAGCTTAAGCCCAAAAAAGGTTTCTGGTTCCCAATTCGGACCCAGTAGTTGTTATGTAATGAAACTTTTACCAACTACCTATTAAGACCGTCCGAGTACTCTGATTTGCCCACCGCCGTACTCTTGAGTAGTGCATACAGATAGTCCAAGCAGTCTGAGTTATCAAGTCCGTACCTATGGCTGTCAGATGAACGTCCATGACTCCGAGCGGTTATCCGGATTATTGGAAGATGCTGGTTACGTTAAAGCGCAACCAGACACAGAGCCTGATCTCGTGGTATTTAACACCTGTGCTGTTCGCGAAAATGCCGACAACAAACTGTATGGCAATTTGAGTCATTTGGTTCGCAGCAAAGAGTCAAACCCCAAAATGCAAATTGCTGTTGGCGGATGTCTGGCGCAAAAAGACCGAGAGACGGTGGTGAAAAAGGCCCCCTGGGTTGATGTGGTTTTTGGTACTCATAATATCGGGTCACTACCGGCCTTGTTGGAACGCGCAAGACATAACAACGAGGCTCAGGTAGAAATTCTAGAGGCGCTTGAAGCTTTCCCATCAACACTGCCAGCTAAGCGTGAATCTGCTTATTCTGGTTGGGTTTCAATATCAGTTGGTTGCAATAACACCTGTACCTTTTGTATTGTTCCGGCTTTGCGAGGCAAAGAGGTGGACCGTCGTCCCGGTGATGTATTAGCTGAAGTGCAGGCGTTGGTTAATGAAGGTGTGCTGGAAGTTACGCTGCTTGGACAGAATGTCAATG
>JBOFCS010000128.1:0-4582 GCA_051646185.1 Mycobacteriaceae bacterium
AGTTGCTTCGAGATACTCGTGAGCTTTTGGCTCGAACATGGGAAGAACTATCGTGACAGGGATATGGGTATGTTAAGTGTTTTTGGTCGTGCGTCTGTATCGAAAGTAACTCTGCCGCTAGGTAAAGCGTTAATTAAAACTGGTCTCACTCCCGATGTTGTGACAGTTTTTGGCACGATCGCTTCGGTCGCTGCTGCGGTAACGTTGTTCCCCAGCGGGCACCTTTTTTGGGGTGTTATGGTGATCTGGTTTTTTGTCATGTTCGACATGGTCGACGGGGCAATGGCTCGGGCTCGTGGTGGTGGCACAAAGTATGGGGCCTTCCTCGATGCCACCTGTGATCGAATTGCCGATGGAGCAATTTTTGCCGGGTTAACCTGGTGGGCGTTTGAGCATTTGGAGAATAAACCGCTAGTGGTGGCTTCATTGATCTGTTTAGTTACTTCTCAAGTGATTTCCTATGCTAAGGCGAGAGCAGAAGCCAGTGGGCTCACTGTTGCGGGTGGTCTGATCGAGAGACCTGACCGGTTGGTGATTGTGCTTGTTGGGGCAGGGTTTGCCGACTTGCCTTTTTATCCTCAGGCCTGGGCTATTCATGTTGCGATGTGGTTACTCGCTGGGGCCAGCGTGGTTACGGTTTTCCAGAGAATGATTTCGGCGCGTAATTCTTCTGGTGCTACTGATCTTTTACCGCTACACGTTTCACCCACGGCAGGGGAGTCGCAGTAGCAATGGGTATTTCGGAAACTGTCTCGGATTTAGGGTATGCGGCAGGTTGGCGTTTTGTTCGAGCACTACCGGAAAACGTGGCGGCAAAAGTTTTTAATGCGGGCGCAGACTATGCCGCCCAGCGTAACGGTGGTCCACAACAATTGCGGAAAAATTTGGCCAGAGTACTAGGGGTCACAGCTGATGAGGTTCCCGAGGGACTCATTCAGGATTCGATGCGCTCTTATGCCCGGTATTGGCGAGAAGCCTTCCGATTGCCTGCAATGGATCATGCTGTGCTGAGTCAAGCCTTGGATTCTTTCATTGAAGGAAAAGAACATCTGGATGCAGCTTTAGCGCAAGGGTCGGGAGCAGTTCTTGCTCTTCCTCATAGCGGCAATTGGGATATGGCGGGAGTATGGCTAGCGCAGACACATGGAACTTTTGCCACAGTAGCGGAAAGGCTTAAGCCTGAATCGCTTTACGCACGTTTTGTTAAGTATCGAGAGAGCTTAGGGTTTGAGATTTTTCCGCTTAGCGGTGGTGAAAAACCACCTTTTGGTCAACTGGCGCAGCGACTTCGGGAAAATAAGGTGGTCTGTTTGCTTGGTGAGCGTGATTTAGCTAAACAGGGTGTTCCGGTCACGTTTTTTGGGGAACCAACAAGAATGCCAGCGGGTCCGGCTCGATTGGCGATAGATACTGGTGCAGTTTTGTTATCGGTGCATTGTTGGTTTACCGAGGTTAATGGGAAACCCGGCTGGGGGTTCAAGATAGACCCCCCGGTGGATGTTTCCGGAGGGGTTCAGGTTGCAACTCAAATTCTTGCAGACCGTTTCGCGAGGAACATCGCTGCGTATCCTCAGGACTGGCATATGCTGCAGCCCCTGTGGTTTGATGATCTTTCGCAAGCGCGCAAGGATCGAATGGAAAATTCCTGATGCGTATCGGGATGGTGTGCCCTTATTCGTTTGATGTTCCTGGCGGGGTGCAGGCACATGTGGTGGAACTTGCTAAAGTTCTGATTAGCGGCGGGCATGAGGTAAGTGTTTTAGCGCCATCTGCAGAAGATGCTGAACTTCCAGATTTTGTTGTTTCAACGGGTAAGGCTTTTGCCTTGCCCTACAATGGTTCTGTTGCGCGATTAAGTTTTGGGCCAACAGCTTTTTCGCGTACTCGTCGGTGGATTAGCGATAATAATTTTGATGTATTACATCTACATGAGCCCAATGCGCCAAGCTTATCGATGTTGGCGCTGCGTGTTGCTCAAGGTCCTATAGTTGCTACATTTCATACTTCCACCACAAAATCCTTAATGCTTAGCGCCTTTCAGGGTGTGCTTCGTCCCTATCATGAAAAAATTAACGGCCGTATTGCAGTATCTGAGTTGGCTCGGCGTTGGCAAGTGGAGGCTCTTGGTTCTGATGCTGTGGAAATCCCCAATGGTGTTGATGTTGAGGCTTTTTCCACTGCTCTTCCTTTTGAAGGTTACCCGCGTGCAGGCAGGACGGTGCTTTTTCTTGGGCGGTATGACGAACCTCGGAAAGGAATGTCGGTACTTATTGATGCATTGCCGGAGATAGTGAGTAAGCATCCTAACCTGGAACTTTTGATTGTCGGGCGCGGTGACGAAACAGGTTTGCGTAAGGAAGTCGGAAGATTAGCCAAGCATTTACGGTTTTTAGGGCAGGTTTCTGAGAAAGACAAGGCCTCAGCATTGCGTAGTGCCGATATCTATTGTGCTCCCAATCTGGGGGGTGAAAGTTTTGGTATTGTGTTAGTGGAGGCTATGGCTTCTCAAACTGCTGTTGTGGCAAGTGAATTAGATGCTTTTCGCCGTGTATTAAATGATGGGCAGTCTGGTAAGTTGGTGCCGGTGGGTGATGCTAGCGAGCTGGCTCGGGTGATCAATGAACTACTTGATGATGATGCGCAACGGCAGCAGATTATCGAGCAAGCCGGAATCTCAGTCGTTCGCTATGACTGGAAGGTGGTGGCCGAACAGATCATGCGAGTATATGAAACTGTGACGGTCGGTTCAAACAGGGTGACGGTGGTGGATTAATGACATTATCTGCGTTAACAGTGGTTGTTATTGGGCTTATCGTTATTACTGTTTTTTCCTTTTTTTTGTGGGCCTATCAAACGGCAAATAGGTTGGACCGTTTGCATGTGCGCACTGATCTTTCCTGGCAGTCTTTAGATTCAGCATTAGCTCGACGTGCGGTGGTGGTCAGAGCGGTTGCGGCAGCTTCCTCAAATATTGGTTCCACTGGTGGCGGCAAAGCTCTTGCCGTTTTAGCCGCTAAGGCGGAGCAGTCGAGTCGGCTAAGCCGGGAAGAAGCTGAGAACGCTTTGTCTGTTGCTCTTTCTGAACTGGAAATTGAGCGGTTGCGTCCGCAACTTATTGCAGAATTAGCAGATGCAGAAGCTAGGGTCCTCATTGCCCGCCGTTTCCATAATGATGCGGTGCGAGATACTCTGGCTTTGCGGACTCGACCGTTGGTTCGGTGGTTGCATTTGGGTGGTACCGCACCATTACCTACCTATTTTGAAATAGTTGAAGCGGGAGACACTGCAGCATCTCTAGGGCTATTTGGTAGTGCCTAGTTAAATTCGGGGATAATCCCTGTACATCTTAGATCTGCAAGGGTAACGTGTGGTTGGTACTGTACTGGGTGTGAGCTGGGAAAATATTGTGTGGAAAAGTTTTTTGGTAAAAAATGGAACCAAAACGGGGTTTTGTCCGTCTTACTGAGTGTGAGTACCTATGGTGATCAGAGTGTGTATCAGAAAAGGGGAGTGTGATGGCTGAGGATAATCCGATCCGAAGGTTAGCGCAGCAGGCTGCTGCTGGGGTGTTTTCGATGGACCCCGCCGAGGTGGACGAACTGGTCGGACACGTCAGAACGTTGCGAGCCAAACTCCAAGGTCATTCGGACGCTGCACGTGATATGCAGGATGTCACTGGCCTGGGCTCTGGGTATCATGCTGCGGATGTGTTAACCGAGAAAATGCAGCATAAAGTCAAAGGTGACAGTAATTCGGTGAAAGCAGGCTGGCAGGATCATGCGGATGCGTTAGGGGAATTAGAAGCGGCGTTACTACAGTGCAAAGCTAATTTTGAGCGGGTAGAGCAGGACAACCAGCACCGCTTTAACGGTCTAGGGATGTAAACCGTCCATGACTACGAACCTCAGCACCCGCCCCGACTACCGCCGACGACACATCACCATGTTTTGTGCGGTGATTGGTGTGTGCCTGCTGGTAGCTGGGTGTGAGGCTACGGTGTCGGGTACTCCGACGGCCCCGAGTGGGGCCAATAAGTATCGGGACCCGGTGACTTTTGATCCCTGCACCGATTTCCCGCCAGCCGCCTTCGAGACCATGCGGATACGACGCACTAATAACGAGCGTGCCGATTTTACTGTTCCGTATTCTGAGGCTGATGGTGGCCCGGAAATGCGTGTTGGTTGTCACTACCAGAGTGATGCATTTCGGATGACTATTTGGGCGGAAAATGTACGTTTAGATGATCATCGGAAAGCTATTGGGAAAGTAAAAATTTGGGATACCACCCTTGCTGGTCGTAATGCGGTGATGACTATCCCTGATAATGATGGTTCCTGCAATATGTATGTGGAAATCCCCGGTGGAGCTATCGCCATGTTATTAGATAATCAACGACGGCAGGATGCCGCTACTGCTGATGAGTGTGCGGCGGTGACGCAGTACATGACGTTGTTGGAACCATTTTTTCCGAAACAGATTTAACCACACAGGTTTAACTATGCAGATTTTCATGAGAATAGTTCACTTATCATAAAGGAGGATACTGATTATGGGTGTAGATTTTGGTGATATCGGTGATGCG
>JBOFCS010000033.1:0-7040 GCA_051646185.1 Mycobacteriaceae bacterium
CGTAGGTGCGTACGCACTGTCCTGGGTCGGCAAGTACTGCTAAATCATCATTAAATAGCGGCCCCCCTGCATCCCTTAACTCTGCAAGTGCCTGAGTGAGTTCTCTGGCAATGGCGCCTTTTCCCGTCCACCCGTCAACAAAGACAACAGTTTCAGAATCCCTTGTTCGGGATAAATAATCGAGAGCAACTTTATCAATACCACGCCCGCGAACAATGGACACCGCATAATGAGGTAGTGAAAGGTTATAGTGAAATTGCGCCCAACGCCGCATGAGTATTCCGACTGGAGTACCTGCTCTTGCCAAGGAAACCAGGGTAATATCGTTTCCCCTTTCGGCCAAAACTATCTCGGTCAGTACCGCAACTGCCGTTGCTAAGCGGGTAGCGCTTTCGAGTAATACTTGATCAAATAACTTGGTATATTCCTGATCTGGTTGAAACTCCTGAGGAAGCGACTCCGCATAGTGGGCTGCCCCGGATTGAATCTTTTTTTCTCGCTCAGCAATGTCCGCTTCAAGGTTTATCGCTGATAGATCCTTAAGTAACCATGTCACTTCTTCTTTGTTATATGAACCAAAAGTGCTTCCATTTAAGGATTCTGGAAGGCATTTGGGCACAGAGGACTGAATGTGCACCACTATCACCGGAACCCCCCGACTGGCTATTGCCTGGACGGCGTTGTTCAGGCTCTTACGGTTGACCGGGGTATCAACGACAAAAACAATAACGTCAGGCTCACCCGCAGGCTGATCTGGCTGAGAACTCCAACCTGCGTTGTATAGATAGCGAATGCCCCCTTCATTCTCAGCATCAGTAAATGACAATTGCCGACGAATTGGGTACCCCGGTTGATCAATGGGATGCACTGGGGAGCGGGTGGTGGTCTGGAAACGAGTATCCATTCCTTGCGCGACAAGTTCATTTGCCAGACACAACGGCAGGTACATAAATTCTTCGTAACCTAGTACCAGTACCTTAGCTTTAGGCGGCAGTAAAGAATGAACCTTTTTGCCTAACAGTACTATTTCTCTCTCAAAAGGCCTTTGGTGGCTAGCTGAAAAGCCGTGTCTGGCCCCCTCTGGTAGGGTTTTTGGCCAAGGATAATCTACCCACGTGTGGGACCCAAGAGCCTTGGCTACATCAATTTCTTGGAATGCCGTTAGGTGTTCTAGTGCGGAGTCAACTTGCTCAGGTAGATGAGCAGGAAGCTGCACAGTGCCACGGGCAAGGCACACACTGTCAATTCGAATATTCAGCTCGGAAGCGAGGTTGGTAATTCTTTGGTGGTGTTCCGCTGATCGCAGGTCAATGAGAGAAGCAAGAATGTAATGTTTGCGAGGAGAAAGTCTTTGCAATTCCACAATAGTTCCATAAACGGTTTCTCCAGTAGAAAATTCGTCATCAACTAGAACTAAAGGAGTATTGGAATCGGGCAAAGTGGCGGGAATGGGAAGAAGTAGATGATCTGTGGCATGGGAGTGCCCTTCTTGAAACTCGCCGGTAATGGTTACACCGGCAACTTTACGGCGGGTGGAATGCAAATACCAGCTAGCTTTGAGTGATTTTGCGACACAATGTCCCAATGAAGTTGCAGTTTCGGCAAATCCAAGCACTGCGACAGGTTCGGCACCATAAGCGTTGAGCTGAAGTAAAGCCCGGGGATCGCTGCCTTGAACGGCGGCTTGTGCTGCTGCCACGATCGTTTCGTCTAGTGGAGCGGTAAGTCCGGCTATCGCACGACGCACCAGTAGGGCAAGTAGAGATCCGGTTCCGGATACTATTCGAGGGTCCGTGGGTAAATGTTTACCAAGCACCGTTGAAACCAATAAATGTGCTCGTCTAGGGTTGCGCCGCAGAGCAAGGCGAACCAGATCGTTGACCCTCAGGCCCACCTCGCTGATCGGTCCACTAATGGTTACTGAAAACTGCTCGGATACCCAGCTCGAATGCTGCTGCGCGGGATTCATTTCTGAATCAATGCTGATAGCAGATCAACAAGTGTAATATCCTCATTGCTCACCCCAAAAATATTTGCACGTAGTAGAGTTTGTTCCGCCCAATTTCTATGTGGCTTAGATTCATTCATTTTGTTTCGATATCCAGAAGCGCGGACTCCACCACCCCCGCTTTCGGGAGCATGCATGATGTCGCAGGCGTCGGAGTATTCTTCGTGGGTGACAATATTTAATGCCAACACCGCCGGTACGTGCGAAGGATGGATGACAGTTTTCCCTTGCAGTCCATTGGCGCGGTCTAAAATTACCTCCCGAAGAAGCCCATCAAGATCGTATTTAATAAGCAGGGAACGCAATTCATCGGCATGGCCTTCACTGAAAGGAGTGCTGCGCAGTTGTGGCTTAAAAATTCTTTCATGATTACTGAAGTATTCCCAGACGGTTCCGCTAATAAAAAATCCCGAACTAGATTTTCTTCCAAGGTAATTCACTACTGAACTAATAAAATCAGCAGCCAGTCGAACATCATAAATAGTTAGATCACGGTCCCGTCTAATCCCAAAAAGTCCACATAAATCAGTGGCTCCTAAGCGTACTGCGGGGACTATCTCCCGATAATTAGTTAGTAGGGCGCTTAGTTGATGCAAAGCAGCGTCTCGTGATTCACGATAAATAACACTAGGGGTCTCAAGTACTGGCATAGCCAATAAACGTGAACCAGTAGAGTTGCCAGCATCGGAAACCGCAGCAAGCTGTGCGGCTCCAGTATCTGGTTCAAATTTAGGTAAGACAAACCCACTTAATGCCCCAGGGTCATTGGCAAGGCCGGAAATGATCTGCGAGATTTGAGTTGCTTCCCGGACTCGAACAAATACCTGCGCTGCCGTGTTGTTGTCAAGTTCAGTTAGCGCTGCAACCGAGTTTTCCAAGGCCTGTGTCACATCGCTGTCATGTACTGAATCTTCAAGATCGATGACTAAGGAACGGACACCCTCATCGATCCGCTTCTCGATAGTGGTAAGTAAATCTTCCCGCACCCCCGGAATGTATAAAGTTGCACCCAAAGCGATTGCGAGAGTGGAAAGATCTGAGTACCGATCGTACTTCTGTGGTCTATGTAGAAATAACCGATTCATAACCGTGGTGTCCAGGTGATCAAAGTAGCGCATCTCTCCCCGTTCTTGCTTCGTTATTGTGAGTTGCTTCTAGCCCAGACATCCTCACCAAAATAGCAGATTCACTCATCGGGAAAAGTATGCTCGCGGCATCAGCAAAGGTGATCATTGGCGGGCAGTATCTCGAATCCGTTGGATAATTCCGTCAACAAAATCAGAAACTGCGTTGAGATTTTGCAAGTAAGACCAATAATCTGGGTTACGCCCGGCCAATTCAGAGCTTGCACGCTCGACCCGCTCCACTTGTGCATCGAGAACCGAGCCCCATTCCTTAACTAGGCCACGATTGACAGCCAATAATTGTGCATCTCGAATAGAAAATCGAACTTTTTTTGCTGCAGATTCCGGATGAGAACGAACGGCAATAAGCGAGCTGAGCCGATCGGTAACTTCCTCACAGAGATTCTCTGCTTCGTTTACTAAGGAACGGGCATCGGCAAGGTAAGTTAAAGTTTTTTCGGGGTCCCGCTCGTACAAGGACGTTCTAGCGTTAAACCATAGCTTCTCGGCCTGGGCGAGCAAGGCTGAGGCCCTTTTTTCATGTGTGCTGAGATCTTCAGAACTACGAATATTGAAGTTGCGTAATAGTTCTGACAAAGTAGGAGCGATTGCTAGGGACTGAGTTGTTACACCATCAATTCGAGTTCGTACAGCAGCAAGCGTAGTGTTTGCCTTGGTGGTTTTCCCCGGTGCTGCTTCAAGTGCAGATCGAACATCGGCGCTAGCCAAGGCGAGTTTTTTTGCCCCTTTCTGAGCTGATGTTAAGGAACCAGTGCTCAATCTTTGATGAAGCTCTGCAACAACTTTTTCCATGATTTCCACCGACTTGCGCACTGAAGGGTACTGAGAAAAAGCGTTATGCGATCCAGATAAAATGGTGCGGATGGCAGCAACTTCGTCGATAGAATTTTGTACAAGATCTGGTACAGCAATTGCCAATGACTGTGCCTTGTGTAACTCCGAAGCATAGCGAGACTGGTACTGCTGAATTTCTTTTACCGCGTTCCCGAGCATTGTCTCACAGCGAGCAAAGGCACGAGCAGCTGAAACAAACCGATTATTATCTGGACGGTCAGCTGATTCATCAATCGAAAACTGTTCAGCAATACGAAGGTACTCGTCATTAGCTGCGTAGCAGTTGGCTTGTACTTTTTTCCACTGGTCAATTGCCGAAGTATCCTGGCCAAATTCCTCAAGAGCAACGGTCTGCTCGCTGATCGAAGAAAGGGCAGTCTCGAGGGCAAAGAACGCCCCCACCGCACGATCACGGGCGGCGGTAGCATCAAGGTACTGGCGCGAACGCGGTAGTCCAGCATTAGACCAGGGCATTCTCACGATCCCTATGATACTGAGCTGAACGTCCGGCCGCCCCGCACGGCACCACGTTCTGTCATTCCCCGGTAAGCTGAAATGGCAGCAACATCACAGCGCTGCTGACAGTGGTATGGGTGGAGACATTTATGCCATTGACATTACTGCGAATACTTAACGTACGAGGGAGTACTTCAATGGGCGTGAGCTTGACCAAAGGCGGCAATGTTTCACTGACTAAAGAGGCCCCTGGATTAACTGCGGTAGCAGTTGGCCTCGGGTGGGATGCACGATCCACGACAGGTGCTGAGTTTGACTTAGACGCAAGTGCTATTGGACTGGGTGCCGATAAAAAGGTTATATCAGATCAGCACTTCATTTTTTTTAACAACCTCAAATCTCCGGATGGTTCTATCGAGCACCTAGGGGACAACCTCACCGGAGCTGGCGATGGTGACGACGAGGTCATCAATGTTGATCTGGCTGCAGTACCACCACAAGTTGATTCCATCAACTTCCCAGTATCGATTTACGATGCCGACTCGCGCGGGCAATCCTTCGGGCAAGTTCGCAATGCTTTTATACGGGTGACAAATCGAGCCGATGGTAAAGAGATTGCTCGCTATGATCTTTCTGAGGACGCCTCGACCGAGACCGCGATGATCTTCGGGGAGCTCTATCGGCATGGTGCTGATTGGAAATTCCGGGCCATCGGACAGGGCTATGCCTCAGGCCTGGCTGGCATTGCAAGAGATTTTGGTGTCAATATCTGACCAATGTCCGCGGTTACGGCCGTTCATGTTACTGATGGAACTTGAACGGCCGTATAGGACGTTAAGCACTACAGCCCCCAACTTTAATTGCCGATAACTAGGTAATTCTCAATAGAAAGGCCACAAGTCCGTGGTGCTCCGTATTTTTGGATGGTCCCTGATCGTCTCGGCTATCTCAATTGTTGTTGCTGGACTATATGGCGGGTTAGAGGCTGTAGCGCTGGTACTGATCCTCTCTATTCTTGAAGTATCACTATCGTTTGATAATGCAGTGATTAATGCCACTGTGTTGCAACGGATGAGTGAGTTTTGGCAAAAAATATTTTTAACCATCGGAATCCTCATCGCGGTCTTCGGTATGCGATTGGTTTTCCCGTTGTTAATTGTGTGGATTGCAGCAGGACTAGGGCCAGTAAGTGCTATTGATTTAGCACTGAATCCTCCAGCGGACGGTGCTCTTGTTTTTGCTGATGGATCACCAAGTTATGAAAAATTACTTACTGATGCGCACCCACAAATCGCGGCTTTTGGTGGCATGTTCTTATTGATGCTATTCCTAGGTTTCATTTTTGAACACCGCGAAATTACCTGGTTAAGCTGGATTGAAAAGCCTTTGGCCCGGATCGGAAAATTGGACCAGCTTTCAGTGATTCTAGCCGGTGGACTTCTGGTGCTTTGTGCGGAGTTCCTTGCTGCTGAAGACAAAGTCTCCACTGTGCTCGCTTCTGGGGTGCTTGGCATGATCACGTATATAGCTGTCAATGGTTTAGGTGAGCTCTTTAATACTGCTGAAGATGATGAAAAATCAAGTGGTCCTACAGAACTAGCAAAAGCCACTGGTAAAGCGGGGTTTTTTCTCTTTCTCTATCTTGAAGTTCTTGATGCTTCGTTCTCCTTTGACGGTGTGATCGGTGCCTTTGCAATCACGGCAGACCCGATCATTATTGCGTTAGGTTTGGGCTTTATTGGCGCCATGTTTGTCCGTTCAATTACGGTCTATCTTGTTCGCAAAGGCACCCTCTCTGAATATGTGTACTTAGAGCATGGTGCACATTGGGCAATCGGTGCGCTAGCTGTAATCTTGTTGGTATCTATTGGAACTCATGTCAGTGAACTTGTTACTGGGCTTATTGGGGTGGGCTTCATAGGCGCTGCTTTTATTAGCAGCGTTGTTAAGAACAAGCAAGAGAACCTTGCGGAAGTGGAATCTTAAGATGGCAATTGACTACACCAAAAAACCAAAACCCCAGCAAACACACACTGCCGGACCTGCGGTGAATCTTTCAAAGGTCACTTTGACAAAGGCTTCCCCAACCGTGAGCCTTACCAAAGGTAATGCTGTTCAAGGGGATATGAAAGTTAATCTTAATTGGTCAGCACAAGCTCCCAGTGGTGGTTTTTTCGCAAAAATTTCCGGTAAGGGATCAGTAGACCTTGATCTTGGTTGTCTTTATGAGCTAGCAGATGGCACTAAAGGGGTAGTGCAAGCTTTAGGTGGAACATTTGGGGTATTGGAAAATAAGCCATTCATCCGATTAGACGCAGATGATCGCACCGGCGCTCTAGCCGGTGGGGAAAATATGTTTATCAATCTTAGAAATCCTCAGGTCTTTAAGCGAATCCTCATTTTTGCCATGATCTACGAGGGTGCCCCGAACTGGGCAGCGGTAGATGGTGTTGTCACGCTTTTCCCAACCGGAGGGCCGCAAGTTGAGGTGAAACTTGACGAGGCAGATGGCAGTGCCAGGATTTGTGCTATTGCCTTATTGCAGAATCAAGGTGGAGATATTGTTGTCAACCGTGAAGTCCGATATATTGCAGGCA
>JBOFCS010000159.1:0-24322 GCA_051646185.1 Mycobacteriaceae bacterium
AACAGTAAGAGAGAAGTGCCCAAATCTTTTTCAAAAACCAAAACCCCAACTGAAATGGCCCAAGCTAAGAGAATAGGCCCCAAGTCACGAGCTCGAGGAAGATCCATCCCCAGTATATGCTTTCCTGCTGCAGTGAAAAGATCACGTTTGGCGACAAGTATGGAAGCAAAGAAAATAAGAAGAAGAATTTTTGAAAATTCTCCAGGTTGAATACTAAAAAATGGCAGAACAATCCAAATTTTTGCTCCGTTAACTTCAGACAGGGAAGAAGGAAGCAGGGCCGGTAGCGCCAAAAATAGCAGTCCAATTAAACCCACTGTGTAGGCGTAACGACTTAAGGTTCGGTGATCAGGTAGGAAGAAAAGAACAAGGCAGAAGCCAATGATGGCCAGCAGTGTCCATAAGACTTGCTGATTGGCATCAGGAGAGGGGATTTCCTTGCCCAGAAACGCTGCTGATTCTTGATCAGCAAGGTCTAGTCGATGGATGAAGACTAGACCTATTCCATTGAGTAAAGCCACAATAGGCAGTAGTAGCGGATCGGCATACGGGGCTAAACGTCGGACCGCTAAATGGGCAACTGTGAATAGGCCTAGATAGGCAAAAGCATATTTGGCTAGATCCCAGGTAATTTTTTGTTCTTGGCTCGCCTCAACTAGGAGCAGAGAGATAGTCACGATGGCGACAGCACCACCGAGTAATGCCAGTTCAATATTTCGGCGGGTCGGCTGTATTGGTGCAGCAGCAAAACCTTCTGGTGGACTAGGGAACGGAGGTGCAGTCATCGCTGAGCCGTCCGACAATTTTCGCCTGGGGTTTGAATGGGGGGCGCAAAATTTGACTGTGGGGTGGGTGAAATGGTTTGAACCGGGCTTTCTCCGGAGGTTTCAGTGGGGGCTCCGAAGGGGACCTCAGTTGTCGTTGGGGAAGCCGGTACCGGTCTAGGTATCGAGGACACGCACACGGGAAGCAGAGAATTGCTTGCTAGTTCAGTCATTTGGCGCCGTGCATCTTCAATCTTTCCAGAAGGTAAACCGGTAGTAACTTGTTCCCTTAAAGAAGGAAGAAGATCTTTAACCGTCAACAGTGTGCACCCAGAGGGTTGAACTGATGGTTCTATCAAACTGAGTGCGCCAGAAGGGCTTATGCAGCCAACTAGATTTTGTTCTTGTAACGAATATCCAAGTGCAGAACCGGGTATTCCGCGTAGCACTGAGACGGTGCCGTTAACTTCACCCACGTAGTAATTGCTACGTATTAGAGTACGTCCAACAAATAATCCAGCGATAATAACAAGGGCGAGCAGAAGGGCTCCGATAAGGATTCTCCGCTTAGTTTTATTAGATTTTTTAGGTGGATCTTCTTGTGCAACAATACGTTTTGGAATAGGTCGAGCTGGGCGTATTGCTGCGGCACGGCCTGCGGCAGTGTTTGGGGGTGGGGTATCGTCCTGATCTTCAGTGGAAGCGGCTCCGGCAACTATCGGCCGAGATTGGCCGTAGTCAACATCAATGACATCGGCAACAACAACCGTGACATTGTCTGGGCCGCCGCTGCGTAATGCTAATTCGATAAGGCGATCGGCGCATTCATCCTGATCACCTTCTCTTAGGGTATCGACAATAGTGTCATAACTTACCGGATCGGAAAGTCCATCAGAACACAATAGATAGCGATCTCCGGTGCGCGCTTCACGAACAGTCAGTGTCGGTTCTATTTCGTGCCCGGTGAGTGCACGCATAATAAGAGATCGTTGCGGATGTGAATGTGCCTGTTCCGCAGTGATTTTCCCTTCATCGACTAGTGATTGTACGAAAGTGTCATCACGAGTTATTTGGGTTAATTCATTGTCACGAAGCAGGTAGGCGCGGGAATCGCCTATATGTACCAGGCCAATTTTACTGCCAGCAAATAGAATAGCAGTCAGAGTTGTTCCCATACCATCAAGTTCAGGCTCCTCATCTACTTGATCGGCTATAGCAGCATTGCCTGTCTGAACCGCGATTTCGAGTTTACTAAGGAGATCTTCACCAGGTTCGTCATCATCAAGTGGGGCTAAAGCTGCAATAACCAGTTGGGAAGCTACTTCCCCCGCGGCGTGACCACCCATCCCGTCAGCAAGTGCAAGTAGCCGAGCTCCGGCATACACTGAATCTTCGTTGTTGGAACGCACTAATCCCCGGTCGCTGCGAGCGGCATAGCGAAGTACAAGAGTCACGGGCGTAACTCAATTACGGTTTTACCAACACGAACTGGAGTTCCTAAAGGAACTCGAACAGCAGTTGTTATTTTTTCTCGATCGAGATAGGTCCCATTGGTTGATCCAAGATCTTCCACGTACCAATCAGCTCCTCGTTTGGATAGTCGCGCATGGCGGGTAGAGGCGTAGTCATCAGTTAAAACCAAGGTTGAGTCGTCGGCGCGTCCCATGAGCACCGGTTGGGTACCTAAAGTGATTCGTGTTCCTGCCAACGCGCCCTCGACCACTGCAAGGTAACGCGCCCCTCGTGGAGCTTTTTTGGAAGGCAGCACCGATGTCCCACGGGAGTACCGAGGTGTGGCTAGCCGCACCCCTGAAGCAGCAAAAATATCAGTTTTGAGCACTTTAAGTACAGCCCAAACAAACAGCCATAACAGCAGCAGAAAACCACCCCGGGTTAATTGCAAGAAAAGTCCCTGCACGGGTGCACCTCTCTGTGTATTGTGCTGCTTGCTAGTGCTTATCTTATGGGTTTTGATCAATAGCGATCATGGAACCCGGTACCAACTGCGGATTTAGCAGCGGGTTGAGTTAGATAGCGGGCAGTCAACTGTCAGTAAATACGCACCAAAATCTCGGAGTGACCTGCACGAATAAGATCACCATGGGCAAGCTGCCATTGCTGTACTGATGCGCCATTGACAGTTGTCCCATTGGTAGAGCCTAGATCGGTAAGCAAGGCAATGTGCCCATCCCATCGAATTTCAGCATGCCTGCGGGACACTCCAGTATCTGGCAATCTGAACTGTGCATCTTGGCCTCTGCCGATCACGCTGACACCTTCACGAAGTTGGTAAGTTCGTCCGCTGCCATCTTCAAGTTGCAGGGTAACTGTCAACGGCTGCTGCGGCTGGTACGCGGCCTGGGTAGGGGGCTGTTGATATTCATTGTGCTGATAGCCACCGTTGGGATAAGCAGTTTGATAAGACTGCTGCGGGTAATGTGCAGAAGCCGGGTAGGTGGGATCATAGTTGGGCTCTTGGTACTGCCGGTATTGAGGATCTGCTGGTGAGTAATAACCTTGTGGGTGTCCAAAATCTGCAGGGTTGGCCAGAGGTTCTTCGTAGGCAGGTGGGTAACTGCTCTGGTTGGCCTGCGCTTGATCATTTTGTGGAGGTACAGAGACAGACTCTGCACCCGAGGTATGGCCTTGCTCGTAGCCTGGGTGTTGGGTCATTGGTGCTACTCCTGGTTCTGGATGTGGCAAATCGGGATTAACAAGGCTTCTGGTGCGGAATTGCCCGGTATGTAATGCTGGCGATTGTTCAAAACTTACAACCACATCGCCGTATGTTTGCCATCCCTGGTCACGAATATATCCCTCAAGATGTTTGGCAAAGGATTTAACAGTCAGTTCACGGTCAGCTGCCAGACGTTCTTGATCGGTATCGCTAATGGTGATGACGTACTGATTGGGTGCTAGCCGATGGCCACCGTCTAAGTTTTGCACTTTGTCTGAAGCCTCCCGCTGTAGGGCGCTTTCTACTTCTTGTGGCACAACAGTACCGCCGAATACACGGGCAAAGGCATCTCCTACCGCACCTTCGAGTTTACGCTCGAAACGCTGAACAATTCCCACGTCGAGCCTCCTTCCGATTATGCTATGGCGTGTTGTCTTGTCATTGCCTGCCCTGAATGGTATCTGGCTTAGTTCATCATTGTGGGCAGCTGGTTCGTCATTAGGGAAGATTAACGTTGCTTTTATTGCTGCGTGTAGGCCAAGCAAGTAGCAGGGCGTGTTAGGCTTTTTCGGTCGCTCGGGCGAGTGGCGGAATGGCAGACGCGCTGGCTTCAGGTGCCAGTGTCCTTCGGGACGTGAGGGTTCAAGTCCCTTTTCGCCCACCAAAGCACCCTCGGACGGAACGTGAGTCGAGGGTGCTGTGCTAGCAGGGGCATAGGTCAATGTTGCTTCTTTCACATCAGGTTGACTCAGGTTCCAGATGAGAGCAAGGTGGGGGTGGGATGACTTTTACTGAAAGGTTGACCACATGACCGAAAACCGCATTTCGCTAACTGAGGATTACGCAGGTGAACTTGATGAGTTGGCAAGTTTAAGGAAGGCAAATTCAGCCTCTGCTGTGGTTTCCGAGACTTGGCGCCAGGGGTATCCCTATGAGAAAAAAATGCAACGTGCCGAGTACGAGCGAACTAAACGTAAGCTTCAAATCGAACTTTTGAAACTACAATTGTGGACCAAAGAAACAGGTCAGCGCATTTGCATAATTTTTGAAGGCCGAGATGCCGCGGGCAAGGGCGGTTCGATTAAACGATTTACTGAACATCTGAACCCTCGTGGTGCACGGGTAGTGGCTCTTGAGAAGCCCACAGAAATTGAGCAGACGCAGTGGTATTTCCAGCGATATGTTCCCCATCTTCCCTCGGGCGGGGAGATTGTTCTTATGGACCGGTCTTGGTACAACCGAGCAGGGGTGGAACGTGTGATGGGGTATTGCACACCTCGACAGTATTTGGAGTTCATGCGCGAAGCTCCCGACTTTGAACGGATGCTGGTGAACTCGGGAATGAGTCTGCATAAACTATGGTTTTCAGTCAGTAGAGAAGAACAGAAGACTAGGTTCGAGGCACGTAAGACAGACCCGGTGCGTCAGTGGAAGTTATCACCGACAGATATTGCCTCACTTGATAAATGGGATGAGTACACTACAGCTAAAGAAGCGATGTTCTTTTACACCGATACCGCAAATGCGCCATGGACAGTGATTAAGAGTAACGATAAAAAGCGGGCACGGTTAGAGGCAATGCGTTGTATACTGTCGCAATTTGATTATCCGAATAAAGACTTCAAAGTTGTACGTAAGCCGGATCCCAAGATTGTGGGTCCAGCTTCGGCTATTTTCGAGGAAGGCGAGGACTCAGAACGGGTATTCGCAGATCTATCTACCTAGTTATCAGGTGGGAGGGTAAAACTACCCTCCCACCTGAATCAGCTATTGGCTGAAGCTAATTGGGCTTTTTCTCGTTTTGCAGCTTCACGGGCTAGCATGCGGTCGCGTTGCTCTTCAAACTTGGCTACTTGCCCATCGAGCACCACAAGATATTCGGCAAGTTTTTCACGAACTTGCTCTCCAGCTCCGGTAAAGTCATTGCGCTCGAACATCTTCCACTTGCGTAGTACAGGTAGGACCACCTCATCACGATGCTGCCGCAGGTCGTAGATTCCATGCTTAGCCATGAGTGCACCATTGCGGCGGAAATCGGGCATCCCAGCCCCCGGCATCTGGAAGTTCATGATGATATCGGCAATAGCCACAATAGTTTGATCTGGTGCAAGCTCAAGTGCTGCTTCAGCCAGGTTACGGTAAAAGATCATATGCAGGTTCTCGTCTGCGGCGATGCGCTGCAACATCGAATCAGCAATGGGATCGGCACAAGCAATACCGGTATTGCGATGGCTAACTCGGGTGGCTAGTTCTTGGAAAGTGACATAGGAAACTGAGTGCAGGAAACCGGCCTGTTGCCCACCGGTTTTGTCTGTGGAGTTATACCCGTTGGTCATATGGATCATTCGAGCGTTTTCTAAGGCCACTGGGTCAACAGCGCGGGTTGCTATCAGGTAATCACGCATCACGATGCCATGACGATTTTCTTCAGCGGTCCATCGGCCAACCCAGGTGCCCCAGGCGCCATCTTGACTGAAGTTGATAGCAATTTCGCGGTGGTAGGAAGGCAGATTGTCTTCTGTAAGGAGGTTGGTGATCATTGCGGCTCGAGCAACATCATTGAGTTGAGATTGTTCGGGAGCCCAGTCTTCACCGCCAAGAGCAGCAAAATTTCTGGCCTCATCCCAGGGTACGTAGTCGTGGGGGTGCCAATCCTTGGTCATGGATAAGTGCCGGTTGACATTTTCTTCGGCAACCGGCTCTAGTTCGCGCAGCAGGTCGAGTTGGCTGAGGGTCACTGCCATGATTCTCCATCTGACTAAATTTCAGGTCCATGAGAACCTCCCAGAACCGCTGTCGCAAGACCGTAGTTCTAGTGTGATGCTCGATAAACCAGTAGTTTCGTGTGCAAGTTCAACTAACAAGAACACTACCGAACCTAGCACGATTGTGTGCTCCAGTCACTAAAATCCCTTGTTAATGGGGGGATCGAAGGGGTTTGCTTAACCAGTGAAGGGGGGTACAAATTCGCAGGGTACCGGCCGAGCATGAGCAGGATCAAGAGCATTAAGCACGTAGGCTGCGGCAATGGGAGAAGCGGCCAGAGCTGCATGTTCAGAAAAATCTAACGGGCAGAAATCTTGTACAACAATATTTGTTGCGTTTTCAGCTTCCACATATCCACTTGAGTACGGCACAACAACTTCGTCGTATCGAGTCATGATGTTGGTGTAGGTAATGTTCGGCAGATACGGGCTAGCTCCGTAGAGGGACTCAATGAGCTCAGAGTTCTGATTCATCTGGAAACAGGCTTTGCACTCGATATTGATATTTCGGGAAGAAAGTATATCCACAATTTTTGCCGGAATTGATTGAAGGGCGTTAATACTGTCACCGGCTTGGGATCCTCGCCATAGTGGGGCGAGTGAAATATATTTTTCTATCTTGTCTTCTCCGCCAAGAAATTTAGCGTAGTAGGTCGGCATGAAGGTCCCTTGAGAATGCCCGATAATATTAACTTTTTTGGCCCGAGTGGCATCAAGGATTTTGTCAATAAAAACTGCAAGTTCAGCGGCACTTTCTTCGATGAACCCTAGTCCACCCACTGAATTGATTGGCCATGGTGCATTTTTAAGGTTGCCGTAGGTCAAGGCGAACACGCAGTAACCTTCGTTTTTTAGCAGTGGAGCGTAGGTGCCCCAGTTTGTCTGTGCGCCAGCACCGGTTCCATGTACCAGGACAATCGGTTCCGGATGCTCCTTAGTGGGTACACAGTTCCATTCGTTGCTGCCAGCTGGTGAACCTCCAGGGGTAGTCAGCTCGGCGGAAAAGCCGCCAAAAAAGTTGTATTCAACGGGTAGTGGTTCGTCAGCTGAGGCTGGTGCCGAGGTGGATACTGGGAACAGGCCAAGGCTCAAAAAGGAAAGCAAAAGTAATCTAATGCATGGTCCTGTCAATGTTCTTTGCTGCGACGTTCTCTGCTGCGACATGAGGACCAATCTTTGAGCTTAAGGGACTAGTGCTCAAATTTTGGGTGAGCAAAGTCGCGTTGGTGGTTAGGCGCACATCTGATCTTCGATGAGTTTAGGGTAATGATAGGAAGCTTCACTTTTCTGCAAAAGCAAAATTTTATATTTAGGTCTTTCGCTTCGGGAAAATTCGAGTTAGTATAACGTCCAACACTGGTCGTAGCTGAAGAGATTCGCTGCGGCCAGTAGTCTTTTGTTTGGGGTAAGTTTCAGAATCTTCCCAGATCAGACCCTAAGTAAGGGTATGCTTAGTTGGTACCAACCCTATAGTTTGGCATATCGTTTCTGGGCGCGTCGACATACCCGAACAGACGTGCACAACCTGACTGGCAAGTTCTTGCTGTGGTCACCGGAGCACACCCCCGCTTACGGTAACGCATCAGAGCTTGATGGTCGCGTCGTGAATTAAGCCGTCAATGACGATGGTTTTGCTAGCGGTGTGCGGTACCCGAGCCTCCTTGTGAGGAGGCCTTGCTGAAAAGGCGAAAGATGAGACAGCCTCCCGGACCTCAAGGTCTATATAACCCTGCAAATGAGCATGATTCCTGTGGAGTTGCGTTTGTCGTCGACATACATGGTCGGCGTAGTCGGGATATTGTTGACAAGGCGATTACCGCTCTGGTCAACCTTGAGCACCGTGGGGCAGCTGGAGCTGAACCGAACAGTGGTGATGGTGCAGGAATTTTGCTGCAAATCCCGGATCGTTTCTTCCGCGCCGTAGTTGACTTTGAGCTTCCCGCTGAAGGCTCCTATGCCACCGGCATCGCTTTCCTGCCACAGGGGGCACATGACGCCGCTAAGGCCGTAGAAGCTGTTGAAGAGGTGGTAGTCAGCGAAGGCTTGACGGTTCTTGGTTGGCGTGAAGTCGCCACCGACGATTCCTCGCTGGGCTCTATGTCACGTGATGCTATGCCAACTTTTCGGCAATTATTTATCGGTTCGGTAGACAATGCGATCACCGATATGGATCTCGAGCGTAAGGCTTATGTCATACGCAAGCGTGTCGAGCATGAGCTAGGGCATAAAGGTGCTGGCCAGGATGGTCCAGGCCGAGAAACAGTCTATTTCCCCAGTTTGTCCGGTAAGACCTTTGTGTATAAGGGTATGCTGACAACTCCCCAGCTCAAAGGCTTTTATGTAGATTTACAAGATGATCGTCTAGAGAGTGCACTAGGCATAGTGCACTCACGATTTTCTACAAACACCTTTCCGTCCTGGCCTCTTGCTCATCCATTTCGGCGGGTTGCCCACAACGGTGAGATCAACACCGTAACTGGCAATGAGAACTGGATGCGAGCTCGAGAGGCACTTATCCAATCTGATGTTTTTGGCGGCCCTGAAGCCCTCGACAAGATCTTCCCGGTCTGCACCAAGGGAGCTTCAGATACTGCCCGTTTTGACGAAGTTCTAGAACTATTGCACCTGGGCGGCCGTAGTCTTCCCCATGCAGTGTTGATGATGATTCCCGAAGCCTGGGAACGTCACGAAAGCATGGACCCGGCTCGTCGAGCTTTCTACCAATACCATTCTTCGTTGATGGAACCCTGGGACGGACCGGCCTCGGTCTGCTTCACTGATGGCACCGTTATTGGGGCAGTACTGGACCGTAATGGCCTGAGACCTTCTCGGCTATGGGTTACCGAGGAAGGTCTCGTTGTGATGGCCTCCGAAGTGGGTGTCCTTGATATTGATCCAAGCACGGTTGTACAGAAGCTGCGTCTGCAGCCGGGGCGAATGTTTTTGGTAGACACTGAGCAAGGCCGCATCGTTTCCGATGATGAAATTAAGAGTGAACTCGCTGCACAACATCCCTACCAGGAGTGGCTTGATGGGGGGCTGTTGCAACTGGATGATTTGCCGGACCGGCCGCATGTGCATATGCCACATGAGCGGGTATTAATTCGCCAACAGGCCTTCGGTTACACCAGCGAGGAACTCAACATTCTGCTGACGCCCTTGGCAAAAACTGGCGCTGAAGCTATCGGCTCGATGGGCACCGACACTCCGGTTGCGGTTTTGTCCGCTCGTCCTCGACTACTTTTTGATTATTTCCAACAGCTGTTTGCGCAGGTGACAAATCCACCATTAGATGCCATCCGGGAAGAGGTAGTGACTAGCCTAGGCGGCACTATTGGTCCAGAGGGTGACCTGCTTAATCCCGATCCTTACGCTTGTCGGCAGATTGCTTTACCGCAGCCTATTTTGCATAACGATGACCTTGCCAAACTTGTTCATGTCAATGACGATGGAAATCTGCCTGGATTCCGGAGTGTGGTGATTCGTGGCTTGTACCGGGTTGCCGATGGTGGAGAAGGCTTAAAAGCGGCCTTAGAGTCAGTTCGGTCGGAAGTTTCTGCAGCAATTGCCGATGGCGCCCGAATTGTAGTGCTATCTGATCGTGAATCTGATCAGATCATGGCACCGATTCCTTCACTACTGCTCACCTCTGCGGTACATCAGCACTTGGTGAGAGAAAAGACCCGGACCAAGGTTGGTCTTATTGTTGAAGCCGGCGATGCCCGGGAAGTGCACCATATGGCTTTGCTGATTGGTTTTGGCGCCGCCGCAGTCAATCCTTACATGGCCTTTGAGTCTATCGAAGATTTAATTGAACGTGGAGCACTTACTGGCATTAGCTTCCAAGATGCTGTGAAAAACTTCATTAAAGGCTCTGGCAAGGGAGTACTCAAAGTTATGTCCAAGATGGGCATTTCAACTTTGGCTTCCTACACCGGGGCGCAGCTCTTCCAGGTAATTGGGTTGTCTCAGTCACTTGTTGATGAATACTTCACTGGATTATCCTCTCCCACAGGTGGTATCGATTTAGCTGAGATTGCTGCGGATGTTTCTTCCCGGCATCGCTTGGCGTACTTAGCGCGTCCGGAGGAGCGAGCGCATCGTGAGCTTGAGGTGGGTGGCGAGTACCAGTGGCGCAGGGAGGGTGAGTACCACCTCTTTAACCCCGATACTGTCTTTAAACTTCAACATGCGACTAAGACTGGCCAATACAGTGTGTTCAAGGAATACACAAAACTTGTTGACGATCAGTCGGAGCAGTTAGCTTCGCTGCGTGGATTGTTTACCTTCCGTAAAGATGTTCGTCCAGCTGTCCCACTTGATGAGGTGGAGCCAGCCAGCGAAATAGTGAAGCGATTCTCTACGGGAGCTATGAGCTATGGCTCGATCTCTGCCGAGGCTCATGAAACTTTGGCGATCGCGATGAATAGGCTTGGTGCTCGCTCTAACTCAGGTGAAGGTGGCGAGGATGTTCGCCGCTTTACTCCCGATGCGAATGGAGATTGGCGTCGCAGCGCAATCAAACAGGTAGCTTCTGGACGTTTTGGTGTGAATGCACATTATCTGAGTAATTGCACAGATATTCAGATCAAAATGGCTCAGGGCGCCAAGCCCGGTGAGGGTGGACAGCTACCGCCACACAAGGTCTATCCATGGGTTGCCGAGGTTCGTGGTTCAACTCCTGGCGTTGGTCTTATCTCGCCTCCGCCGCATCATGATATTTACTCAATTGAGGATCTAGCACAGCTGATCCACGATCTTAAAAATGCTAATCCAGCAGCCCGAATTCATGTGAAATTAGTTTCCGAGACCGGAGTGGGTACTGTTGCTGCCGGGGTTTCTAAGGCTCATGCCGATGTGGTTCTTATTTCCGGGCATGACGGTGGAACCGGGGCTACCCCGTTGACATCGATGAAACATGCTGGTGCTCCTTGGGAACTTGGACTGGCTGAAACGCAACAAACCCTGTTGCTCAATGGACTTCGAGATCGCATCGTTGTTCAGGTCGATGGTCAACTGAAGACGGGCCGTGATGTTGTTGTAGCAGCTTTGCTTGGTGGTGAAGAATTTGGTTTTGCCACAGCACCTTTGGTGGTATCAGGCTGTGTCATGATGAGGGTTTGCCATCTTGATACCTGCCCTGTTGGTGTGGCAACACAAAACCCAGTGTTGCGTAAACGTTTTGCTGGTAAACCAGAGTTTGTTGAAAACTTCTTCATGTTTATTGCTGAAGAAGTTCGTGAACTACTAGCTGAATTGGGTTTCCGGACCCTTAATGAAGCAGTGGGTCAAGTTGGTTCACTCGATACTGCAAAGGCAATCGAACACTTCAAGGCGGCAAAACTTGATCTCTCACCAATTTTGCATCAGCCAGCTTCGCCATTTATGAATCAAGATCTTTATTGCACGAAGACCCAGGATCATGGCTTGGATAAGGCCCTGGATCAACAGCTCATTGTGCAGAGCCGTTCGGCGATTGATCGTGGCGAACAGGTTCGTTTTGAAACGAAAATCACTAACGTCAATCGTACCGTCGGGACGATGCTTGGTCATGAAGTTACTAAAGTTTATGGTGGCGAAGGGTTACCAGAAGACACTATCGACATCACCTTCACTGGCTCAGCCGGTAATAGCTTTGGTGCCTTTGTACCGAAGGGAATCACGTTAAGGCTGCACGGAGATGCTAATGACTTTGTGGGTAAAGGTCTTTCTGGCGGACATATAGTTTTGCGCCCGCCGCTAGATGCATCATCGGATTTTGTGGCCGAGAACAATATCATCGGTGGAAATGTTTTTCTCTTTGGCGCTACCGGTGGCGAAGCCCTTATCAGAGGTGTGGTTGGTGAGCGATTTGCCGTTCGTAACTCCGGAGCCAACACTGTGGTTGAAGGAATTGGTGATCACGGGTGTGAGTATATGACCGGCGGTAAAGTTGTTGTCTTAGGTGCAACTGGTCGTAATTTTGGTGCTGGAATGTCTGGCGGTGAAGCCTTTATCTATAACCCTAAAGGTGATTTCGCCGCTAATCTCAACACCGAATTAGTGGATTTGGAAGCGTTGGATGTTGACGATGCAACCTGGCTTAAGAGCATGATTGAACGTCATCGGGATGCTACTGAATCGACTTTGGCCCAGAAAATATTGTCAGATTGGTCGCAACAAGTGCGATATTTCTGCAAGGTAATGCCACGCGATTATAAGAAGGTTTTGGTGGCTATCGAAACAGCAAAGAAGGATGGAACAGACGTGGACGAAGCGATTATGGCGGCAGCTCGTGGCTGATCCAAACGGTTTTCTCAAGCACACAAGTCGAGAACTTCCGACTCGTCGGCCCGTACCACTGAGGCTGCTGGACTGGAAGGAAGTATACGAAGACTTCTCTGAAGAGACCCTCAAGACACAGGCGTCACGTTGTATGGACTGTGGTGTTCCTTTCTGTCACAATGGTTGTCCGCTAGGCAATCTCATTCCTGAGTGGAATGATCTAGTATTTAGGGACCGCTGGCGTGATAGTATCGAGCGTCTTCATGCCACGAATAATTTTCCAGAATTCACCGGTAGATTGTGTCCGGCCCCTTGTGAGGCATCCTGCGTTCTTGGTATTAATCAGGATGCGGTGACCATCAAGCAGGTTGAAGTAGAAATTATTGACAAAGCCTTTGAAGAAGGTTGGGTTACTCCAGTTCTGGCAGCTTCTCAGACCGGAAAGACTGTGGCTATTGTCGGGTCAGGACCGGCTGGATTAGCTGCAGCGCAACAACTTACCAGGGCAGGTCACACTGTTACGGTATTTGAGCGGGCAGATCGTATTGGTGGGTTACTCCGGTATGGCATCCCAGAGTTCAAGATGGAAAAGCGACACATTGATCGTCGTCTAGAACAGATGAAGGCTGAAGGCACCACCTTCAAAGCGGGAGTAAATATTGGGGTAGATATTACCGCTGCTGAGCTTCGTGCAGATTTTGATGCAGTGATTCTTACCGGCGGTGCTACCCAGGCTCGCGACCTACCGATTCCGGGTAGGGAACTCGAGGGCATCCACCAGGCCATGGAGTTCTTGCCACTGGCGAACCGGGTTCAAGAGGGTGACTATGCTCAGTCGCCCATTTCCGCAGCAGGTAAGACCGTAGTCATTATCGGTGGTGGCGATACTGGAGCTGACTGCTTAGGAACTTCTTTGCGACAGGGCGCTAAGGCGGTGCATCAATTTGAAATTATGCCAAGACCTCCCCAAGATCGTGATGATTCGACTCCATGGCCAACCTACCCATTGATGTATCGGGTTTCGTCGGCGCATGAAGAAGGCGGCGAGCGAGTTTTCTCCGTCAATACTGAGGAATTTCTTGGTAGCGAAGGTCGAGTAACTGGATTGCGGGCACATGAAGTGGTGTTTTCTGCAGGTAAGTTTGAAAAGGTTGAGGGTTCAGAGTTTGTCATAGAAACAGACCTGGTCTTATTGGCGATGGGTTTCGTCGGCCCGGAACAGTCAGGACTTCTTACTGATTTAGCCGTCGATTTAAATGATCGAGGAAATGTTGTGCGCAACAAAGACTTTGAAACCACAGTGCCAGGAGTCTTTGTCGCCGGTGATATGGGTCGTGGACAGTCCTTAATTGTCTGGGCGATTGCTGAGGGACGCTCGGCGGCTGCGGCTGCAGATAAATTCCTACAAGGGGATACGGCTTTGCCGAGACCGATTATTCCAACTGCGGCACCCCAGCGTTAGGTTTATTGGGTATGTGCCAAACTCACAGTATTTTGTGAGTTTGGCACACAGCCAACGCGAAGGTTTTCGGCTTAACCTCACAGTGTATGACCGTAGAAGTTGCCTGTTCTGTGAGGAGAGATTTATGAGAGTCCAACTTAACACCCGCACATCACTGCTCGGTGTCCCTCTTTTGTTATTTTTTCTGGGTGCAGCAGCATGCTCATCCGCAGAAGATATTGCTCAAACTGCACAAAGTAGCGGGATAACGTCTGGAGAAACAAGCACTGCAACAACTAGTTCCGCTGTACCACCTGATACCCGGGAGCAGCCTTGGGATCAGAGTGAGGATCGCAATAGCAAACACGAAGCTTTTGCGCAGTGCATGCTGGAGAACGGGGTTACCTTGCCACAGCCACATGAGGCTGACCATCCTAGGGACAAGTACCACGACGGTGAGTCTGCACAGGGACACAGGGTGCAAGGACCTCCAGCACCAGCTGGTGTTGATGAGAATACTTGGCAGAGTGCACTAACAGCATGTGAAGCTTTAGCCCCAGTTGAACCACACGGTAAAGCCACCGGCTAGTCAGCGTTTACGTAAGGCCTCCGGAGATAGCTCGGAAAGTGAGGTATACCCGGAGAGTCCTAGCGTAAGATCAAGTTCGGCAAGGATATTAGCAATGACCTGACTTGCTCCTGCTTGCCCGGCGATAGCTAGCCCGTATGCATAGGGGCGACCCAATAGCACAGCATGAGCACCTAATGCAAGTGCCTTGAAAACATCAGCACCAGTGCGTATTCCGCTATCGAGAAGAATGGTTAGCTGGGTACCAACAGCCTGGACGATCTCAGGTAATGTTTCCAGAGTGGCGATAGAGCCATCAACTTGACGTCCACCGTGGTTGCTCACCACAATTCCATCAACCCCAGCATCAAGAGCTTTGCGAGCATCATCAGGATGGAGAATACCTTTAAGCACGATGGGAAGCTTTGTGCGTGATCGTAGTGAGGCAAGATCTGACCAGCTTAGTGATGGGCGTGAATAGATTTTTAAAAAAGTTTCAACAGCTAGACGAGGTTCAGCGGAGAACAAATTACCAAAAAATGAACCTGGATGGTGCTTGGTAATTGAGAGTAAAGTTCTCATTGCAGTGAGTCTTAGCTTTGGTCTTGCATTTACTGCTGCAGCAGATTTCCTGCGCTCGTGCATGATTCGATTAAAGACAGGATCTGAGGTGTATTGAGCTATACCGATTCCTTGAGAAAAAGGTAAGGACCCAAGATTAAGGTCCTGCGGCCGCCAGCCGAGCATGGTGGTGTCCAGAGTTACCGCGATAGCTTCAGCATTGATGGCTTCAGCGCGCTCGAGGAAGCTATCAACAAGATCTTCTTCGGTACTCCAGTACAGCTGAAACCAACGACTGGAGTCATTCATAGCAGCTGCGGTTGTTTCCATAGGCAGACAGGCTTGATTAGAGAAGATATACGGTACGGCGTTTTCCGCTGCCGCCTGCGCCACGGCTTTATCGGCATCTGGGTGGGCTAACTCTAAAGCGCCTATCGGCGCTAGTAGCAGTGGAGTTGGATGAGAAACCCCAAATAGTGATACGGATAGGTCCCGCTCGGAAACATCACGCAAAAATCTTGGAACGATAGCCCAATCGTCGAAGGCTTTTAGGTTGGCCTGCATGGTTAGTTCACTGCCGGCGCCTCCGGCGATATAAGCAAATTGTTTTTTCCCTAAAATACGACGAGCGGTTTCTTCCAAAGAGTGTGGATCAGTGGGGACAATAGGGTTAATACCGCTGATGCCGTCACGATAAATTCTATCTTGGCGGGTTCTTCCTAGATTGTGTGATGTGCTAGGGGTGTTCATTGGTCTCCTTGTTTGTTAACGATATGACCGTAGAGTATGAGCATTTATTTTTCTAGAGCTCGAAAGGTCACTATGGTTAGTAATTAATGCGTCAGCAGGTGGACGACACCTTCTCGCCAGCAAATCGGTTGTTAAACCACAATAGCGCTTCTGCTAAGCCAGTGGGAAGCCCTAAGACGTGGCCGATTGCGGTTTTAGGAAGGATTGAGGGTAGGGGGTAACGATGGTAGATAACTTCAGAGCCTAATGAGCACCAGTTGCGCACCATATTGTCTACGCCACTGGCAAGGGTAATATCATCTCCTGCATTAACGGCCACAAAAGTA
Organism: Mycobacteriaceae bacterium; assembly: GCA_051646185.1. GTDB lineage: Bacteria > Actinomycetota > Actinomycetes > Mycobacteriales > Mycobacteriaceae > JBOFCS01. The sequence continues at coordinate 16,117 of JBOFCS010000159.1, forward strand.
GGTTTATCTGGTCCTACAGTTCCTAATTGTTGTTTCATGACAACAGATTTCCAGGGCGCTTCACTCAAGTGCGTACTGATCAGTCGGCCATCTTTTGTGTAGGAGCTGCTCAGTCCAAGAGAGTTAAGAAAGGGCGCATCGTAAATACACATGGTTTTACTTTTTTCGATAACTGTTAGACCTGCTTCGTTAAAAATAGCGAGGAACTGGTCTTCCAGTTCAGGATAGGCAGCTATGAAACCATTTATTACCCAACCGATACCGCTGGAAAGGATCGATCCATCACCCGAGATGGCAAGATCAGCCAAAGAGGAGGGAGGTGCGCCAACATATGAGCCCACAATATTGAGTTCCGGTGCGTAACTGGCGGCGAGTTCTGCTGCAGAGGCTGAAGCGTGCCCCCCTTCGGAATAGCCCCATAGGCCAATGGGTGTTTGCTCACGATCATTGGTATCAACTAACTTCAGTGCAGCACGAGCCAAATCAAGAACGTTATGACCGGCTGCTTCACGATTAAGGTAGGGATGGTCTCCGGGTAGTCCCAGTCCCTCATAGTCGGTTACGGCAACGGAATATCCAACTGTTAGCAGCGGAAGTATTTGTGAGTACTCCCATTCCTGTGCATATTTCATGAGGGAGGATGGGGCACACTGATCGCCATTTCCCTGAGTCCCGGGGGCAAAGGAAATTAGTGGGCGTTTGCCGGGTCCCGGCCAAGGCCTAGTTGGAGTCAAGATCGTTCCGGTAACAGCCACAGGTGTCCCGAGCGCGGTGTTGCTTTGGTACAGCACCTTTACTACCTCAGCATCAATGTTGACTCCAGTTCCGGGAATGATTGCGGCAAAAGAAGGTTCGATATGAATGAGGTCACCTGCATCCCCAAGAAGAGGCTCTGATGTGGGGTAAGAATCGAAAAGAGGGAGTGATTCGGCTTGTGCAATAACTAAGCTGGCACTGAGGAATGCCGTGAGACATACGGAGACTAATCTGGCTTGATTGCGGAAAGAAAGAATATGTTTGCTACTAGGCACGGGGGTCTCCTTGTTAGTCGGACCTCTGGAAGGCTCTAGCAGTTTAGTGTAACTCTATGTTGCATATAAATCTGCCGTTTCGCGGAATACTGTTATAGACGAACGGCAGAATGCCCGCACAATACTTAATGCTGTGGTTTTGTTAACGGAAAGGCTAAAGTTTCGCAGATACTTCTGCCGGTGATAAGCATGACAACCCGATCTACACCCAGGCCCAATCCACCGGTTGGTGGCATAGCGTATTCTAGTGCTTGTAAGAAATCTTCGTCTAACTCCATGGCTTCTTGATCGCCACCGGCAGCTCGCAATGATTGCTCGGTAAGGCGTTTACGCTGTTCCAGAGGGTCAGTCAACTCACTGTAGGCCGTCCCCAGTTCTATCCCAAATGCAACTAAATCCCAACGTTCGCAGACCCCTTGGGTGCTTCGATGTGCACGAGTTAAGGGAGAAACTGAGGTAGGAAAATCGATATAAAAAGTAGGTTCTTTAGTTTGTGCTTCCACCAAACGCTCGTATAATTCTAGTGCGATATGCCCGGAATCCCATTGTGGTAAAAAAGAAATATTATTTTTGATACAAAGTTTACGAAGCTCTTGCTGAGAGGATTCCGGTGTTAGATTTTCACCCGTGGCTTCAGAGATAGCCTCGTAAAAAGTTTTAACCGGCCACTGCCCAGAGATGTCAATAGCTTCTAAGTAACCATTTGCGTCGGGTTGCATCGCTATTTCTTTCCCATGAACTACGATTGCAGCTTTTTGAATTAATTCCCGGCAAGTAGTAAGCATTCTTTGATAATCACTGTGTGCCTCATAAGCTTCCAAAATGGTGAACTCTGGATTGTGCTTAAAATCTACTCCTTCATTGCGGAAGGTACGTCCAAGTTCAAATACTTTTTCCATACCTCCAACGCATAGCCGCTTCAGGTACAGTTCGGGTGCAATTCGCAAATATAAATCGAGGTTATAAGCATTGATATGAGTATTAAAGGGAGTGGCGTTAGCGCCGCCATGGACCGGTTGCAAAATAGGTGTTTCCACTTCAATAAAATCTTTTGCGGACAAAGACTCTCGCAATGATTTTGTAATTAAAGATCTGGCGATAGTGAGTTCTCTGGAATCTTTATTGACGACTAAGTCAAGGTAACGTTGCCGGACTCTTGCTTCGGGATCTTGCAGTCCCTTCCACTTTTCAGGTAAGGGGTGCAGGCATTTTCCAATCATCCTCCAGTCATCAATGATGAGAGATTTTTGGCCACTTCGACTGTAACCAAGGGTTCCAGTGGTTTCTATAAGATCACCGAGATCAAATGTAGAGCTGAACGCTGTGATGCGACTGGGATCTAGGTACTGCCGATCAAATAGCAGCTGAATGTCATCAGACCAGTCACTGAGCTGTACAAATATGACTCCACCAAAGTTACGTATCCGTAGTATACGGCCAGTAATTCTTACCCGTGTTCCAGTGGGTGAAGATAGTGCTTGGATAATTGTATGAGTGGGTGGATATGCAATGGGATACGGGTCAATTCCCTTGTTTTGTAGTATTTTTAGCTTATCAATTCGCACAGATACCTGATCTGGCCTGCGGACTATAGGTAACGAAAAGTCTGGTATTTCCTGATCAGGTGCGCTGCCATCAGAGTGTAGTATTCCGCTGTCAATAACTACTTGTGGCACAGCGGCGCGAAGTCCGGTGTGTTTACGTCCACGTTTACTGCTGAGTTTGGGCAGAATAATAAATCCTTCTGCAATTGCCGAAGCAATTCCCACTCGTGGCAGTAACCGGCTATCGTCAAAGCACAAGTAACGCGGTACCCACTCTGGTCGGTATTTGACATTAGAGCGGTATAAAGCTTCAAGCTGCCACCAGCGAGAGAAGAAAAGCAGAAAGGACCGCCACACTCGTAAAATTGGTCCGGCACCGATTCGTGCGCCGTCTTCGAATACGGAACGAAAAACTGCAAAGTTTAAAGAAACTTGTGTTATTGAGTGCTCTGTAGCTGAAGTGATTAAGTCACTAATCATTAGTTCCACAGTTCCATTGGCTGACTGTGGATTTCGGCGCATAAGATCAAGAGATACGCCTGTTTCTCCCCAGGGAACTAAGGAGAGAAAGCCCTGCAGTTGAGTAGACCCATCTTCAGTTTTAGTTAAGGCTTCGACAAGTAGGCAGTCACCATCAACAGGATCGCCAAGTCGCCCGAGTGCCATTGAAAATCCCCGTTCAGTTTCGGTATCCCGCCAATCATCGGCAGCTGAAATAATTTTTGCCATTTCTTCGGGTTGTAATTCATTATGTCGACGAATACGTATTGAAATACCAGCTTTACGTGCTCGATTTACAGCTTGGCGTACTCCGCGCATATCGTGACCATTAAGATTAAAATTACGTGTTCGCACCACAGCTTCATCGCCAAGTTCTAAGGCGTTTAATCCAGCTTGGGAAAAGGCTTTTGCTCCCTTTTCGCTGGCACCCATGACTGCGGGGGTCCAACCATAGGTTGCAGCCAGTGCTAACCACACTGTTATGGCTTGTGGCCAAGAACTACTATCGCCTATGGGATCACCACTAGCGATACATACACCAATCTCAACGCGGTAAGTTATTGCAGCCTTACCATTTTCGGAAAAAACTACGCATTTATCACGACGAGTTGCAAAATATCCTAGGGAGTCTTCAGTGCCATAGTGTTTCAGCAATCCACGCAATGCAGATTCATCATCACCTGTGAGTGCATTAGCTGACCGTTGTGAACGAAACAAAACTATAGAGGACCCGATAAGGGCGAGTGCTCCAAAAAGTCCAAGCGCAGTATTGATAAAGCCGTGGGTACGCCCATCAAATTGTTCATTATCGAAAGCGACTAGGAAGGCAACTCTGTTAAGTGAATACACAAAGCGCTGATCAGAAGGTACTGTGCCAGGAAAGATTTCAATGAGTAGCCAACCAAATATCGTTCCTATAGTGCTTGCCGTAAGCAAGCTTGCAAATGCTTTAAAGAGTGCTCCGCGGCGAACTTTGGTGGTAAATTGTTTGTAGGAACTGATCAAAATAATAAGTACGGTCAACTGAAAAGTTAATCCGATAATTCTGTGAGGGCTATTAGTGTTAATAAAAGAATTGATATTGAACTCAGCCAAGATAAGTAAGTAGGCAAGAAGAATCCAGTAGGCGATACGCTTACGACTTGATATTGCCGCGGCAAAAAGCGCAAGAACAAAAGTCCAAGCGAAGCTGGTATCTGGGGCGTCAAAAAAGTAGGTATCAATGTATGTACGTGGTGTTCCGGTGATGTGGCGAAACACCGGTGACAAACTTGACATTAAATTAAGGACGGAATAGATCCCAAGAGCTAGCCCAGCATAGTGGGGCACTGTAGCAAAAATGGTAGTGAATGACTTCGTCTTTTGGGGTCTACAAGGTGGTAATTGGGGGAGGGTTGCCCCTTCAGAGTTGGCAAGCATGGGTATCCTCTCGGAAAACTGATATAAGTTGTTACTTTACTTGTGATAAGGGTCTTATGCTGAGCTGCTCTGTCAGCTCATGGGGCAGGGGTGGATACTGGCCTCATGTCCGCCTTTGACGTTCCGATAAGTGATGAGCGTATTCGTCTTGGTCAGTTTCTTAAACTCGCAAGTTTGATTGAGTCGGGCGCCCAGGCTAAAGAAGTGATTGCCGATGGTTTGGTGACGGTCAATGGCGAAGTAGATATTCGTCGTGGTCGGCAATTATATTCTGGTGATGTTGTAAGTATTGGGGAAGTCTCTGCTCGAGTGGTACAGCGCTGCTGAACGGGTTAACCCGCCTGGCCCTTAGATGGGATTTTGTATGGGCATAGTGGTAATTCGAAAATTTTGCAGTTAAGTGCATGAGACCGGGTTTGAGTTCGGTGGTTGTGTTGTCTTATTTAAGCATCTTCTATTAAAAATTTTTAAAGGAAATACCTCTTTACTTCTTGGCCAAAGGTGTTATGTTGACAACATAAATTGTCAACATAGGAGGGCAGTCTTTTATGGTCACCCAGACTTCGGTGGAAAATGATTCCGCATTCCAATTTCGTCCCTACCAACCACAATTAGTTGAGCATGATTACCTCGTTTCGAAAATCGAGGGTAAGTTACCCGAAGAGTTAACGGGGACCTTGTACCGCATAGGCCCAGGTAAATTTCAAGTAGGTCAGTCACGACTGCACACGATCTTTGAAGGTGACGGTATGGTCGCCAGGTTTGTTTTGGATGGTAAATCTGTGCGATATACAAATAGGTACGTTGATACAGAGCAATTACATGATGGTATAACAACTAACTGCATGCAACGCCCAGGATTAACATCTTTTATCGGATCTGCACCCTGGAAGAATTTTAGAAAGCCAGCCAATACTGCAAATACCAATATTGTTCCACTAGGTGAAGAGTTGCTTGCATTATGGGAGTTTGGAGCTCCTCATAGAATTGATCCAGATACGTTAGATACTCTTGGCCAGAACGATTTTGATGGTTCATTAGGATATATTGGCGCATTCTCAGCCCATCCAAAATGGGACCCGCAGACAAGGGAAATGTTTAATTTTGGGGTGGACTTATTTCCCAGCCCAAGATTGCGGTGTTATCGGGTTAGTCCGGTGGGCAAGGCGACGGAGATTGCTGCGGTGCCACTGCGGAAGATGGCCTGGAATCATGATTTTGCGCTCACCAAGAAGTATTTGGTCTTTTTGATTGATCCTTATCGTCCCAGTAGTCTTAAAGGCTTATTAAAATCCAGGTCGTTAGCGGACGTTATGCAATATAATTTTGAAAATTCAACTACCACAGTAATTCTTGTTCCTCGAGATGGTTCACCGCCGAGGATTATTGAGCACCAAGCACAGCTACATCTGCACATGACAAATGCCTATGATGATGGCGGTGATGTTGTAGTGGAATTTGTCCGCTATGAAAATTTAGATTTTCTTAGAGGAGAGAATGCTCTTGGAAAGATGTCTCGTGTGAAAACAGGGATCCCTGTAGTAGCCATCCGACAATGGCCAGAAAGCCATTTAGTGCAGTTTCGAATCAGTAAAACCAATAGGATTACTGAGACGGTTGCAAATCCGACAACAGCACTGGAATTCCCACAGTATGATTGGAGAAAATCGACAGAGCAGCATCGTTTCACGTTTGCGGCAACAACTTCAGATCCACGGGTTCCTTTTTACAACGGTATTGCTAAGTATGATCATAAAACTGGGGATTTTACTAGCTATGAATTTGGCAAGTTTTCGATAGGCGAGCCCCTTTTTGTTCCTCAGCATCGAGCTGCGGAGGAAGACGAAGGTTGGCTACTTGCTGTTAATCACGATTTAGTTGATAATCACTCTCGCCTGGAAATATTCGATGCACGCGCTATCGAGAGTGGTCCGCTAGCTACAGCCCATTTGCATGAACATATCCCTGTCGGATTCCATGGTTCTTTTGTATCGCGTATTGCCAAACCAGGACCATTTCGGCAAGAGACCACAGTCAGGTGAGATTGCCAACCTGAATTTCCTTAAGTACCGGACCTACCGCCAAAATCTTCGGTATTATTTGCTGCAAACGATGGCGAGGATGAGTCTATGCTGCTACGGCTGTTATCTGTTCTACTACGAGCGGTCACTGTGGGTATATGTGTGGTTTTGCTAACCACGGATCACACTAGGATCAATAAAGATCATTCTGTGATTCAACAGGTTGACATGGTTACCGAATTGCCAGATTTTTCAGTATTGATTGAGGCTAATCCGGTAGAGGTGCACGACTATTGGAGCAGTCTTAGTGAACAAGCTCAGCAGGAATTAATAGCTCAAGAACCCGAATTAATAGGTAATCGTGATGGCATCCCCTGCAATGTGCGCGATAAGGTGAATAGGTCGCGGATTAGTGCTGAGCGCACTCGACTAGAGCACGAGCAAATAAGCCTGACTGAGACCATAGAAAACTATCACACCGAGCCGATACCCAGTCTGAATTCTTCGCAATTATGGTACGTCAATAACAAACTTGACGACTTGGCTACCGTGGAGGAGTTAATCTGGGAGCAGCCGAACCGTTATTTGACTATTCTCGATCTCAGTTCTTCGCAACGAGGATTAGCGGCTATCGCTGTGCGTAATCCTGATGAGGCCAAGCATATTTTGCTAACGGTTCCAGGTTTAAACACCAATGTTGCTGGTTCACTCAAAGGTATGGTCAGTGAAGCAGAGATGGTGGTGGCTCAGATGCAAACACAACTTCAACTTTCTGGAAAAGGCGAAGAAAAGGTCTCAGCCACGGCGTACATTGGTTACCAGCCACCACAAAATTCTGGGCCAAGCCCAGTTGAGGCTGCGGCCGGTTACCTTGAGGTGATCAAGCAGGACGCAGCTCGTGTGGGTGCGGTGAAAGTTTCTTCGTACCTTCACGGGCTGTCTGCCACCGCACAGGACAGAAATCGGCATATCACCACTGCCGGACATTCTTATGGCTCGTTAACGTTATCTTTGGCTTTGCAGCAGGGGGCACCTGGAGTTATCGGCGATGCTATTTTCTATGGTTCTCCGGGCCTTGAAGCTATGGATGAGTGGCAGTTGGGTTTGCCTGAAGGTCATGGTTTTGTGATGAAAGCCGGAGCCGATCCTGTTGCTAATTCTGGATTTTTTGGTGGCGATCCATACAATGGATATTTTGAAAGACTGAGCGTGCTTGAAGGATATGGCTCCGACGGGGTTTTCCATGAGAGGGCCTCTACCCACTCAGATTATCCACGAAATGGTAGTAATGGGGAACTGAGAATGTCCGGCTACAACATTGCGGTAATTGCCGCCGGACTTCCAGAACTTGCATCAAGGTGAGGGAGTAACTACTACAACGCCATCTTCGTCACTGTAAAGAATATGGCCGGGGGTAAAGGTTATCCCGCCTAAGTCAACTGGTTGATTACGTTCGCCTGCACCGGTTTTTGTGCTTTTACGGGGATTGGTTCCCAGGGCTTTAACGCCAAAATCCATGGTCCGGAGCATCCCGGCATCACGTATGGCACCGTTGACAATAATTCCAGACCAGCCGTTGCTCCGCCCGAGCTCAGCGATCACATCGCCAACAAGTGCGGTATGAACCGAACCGCCGCCATCGATAACTAGAACTCCACCTTCGCTCGGTTCTGACAAAACCGATTTTAGT
>JBOFCS010000176.1:0-4588 GCA_051646185.1 Mycobacteriaceae bacterium
AAAAAAATCCATCCCACCACAAAGTGAGACAGACAACCAAAAAATTGGCACTGACATTCATCGACACACTGTTGAGTTCTCAAAGAACACGCACACACCACCACCCACCCGCAACACACGAGCAAGATCCGGGGCAACCGTTCCAGCCTACATGAGCTCGTTCTCAGAAACAAATCTGAGGCTCGCAGGCCCCACCAAGACATGATTGTTTTCAACATTTAGTCTGGGGGTTTCATAGCGTGACTTCGTACTACCTCGTTTTCCCGGCTAGATACTCACCGGGTCGGTGTCCGTGTCGCTCTGACTTGGAGAAAGTTACGCGAGTGATCAAGGCTGAGTCAAATCGCCAGGTAGATCTTGATGGTAATGCAGATTTTCCCTGGTAAAATTAGGATTTACCACTCCAAAATGACCAGAAGATCATAATTTACTTATTGTGATCTGTCACACATTGAGCCCTCACGAGCTGGCGGACATGACTGGGTACCTCAACGCCAGCTTCTAAATCAACGCTGGCAATAGGCTTCCCGACTCGCAGCGATACCGGTAAAACTCCAGCCCAGACTCCACCCTCACGAACATCACCGGAATCATCCTGCGGCCCTCCCTGACGCATCTTGACTGAAGCCTCGAGCAGCGGTAAGGCAAGCACTGAGGTTGCGGCCAGTTCTTTACGCGAATGCGCCCGAAGATACTGCGTTCGCCCCGGAATTAGCTGATCGACAATCAGCTTCAAGGCGATCTCCCGCTCTTCATCGTCAACAACCAACCTTGGCCTACCGATAATCACTGCGGATCTATAGTTCATTGAATGATGAAAAGCAGCACGCGCCAACACTAATCCGTCAAGGAGAGTGACCGTTACCAACACATCTTGCTCTGGGGCACTAGCGATACTTCGGGCAGCAACCGACCCATGTAGGTATAAAGTCCCACCATTATCCGGCCCACTCTGGTCATAAGCAAAGATCGTAGGAACCGCCAAGGGCAGCCCATCTACAACCACAGCAAGATGGCAGTAAACAGCGTGATCAAGTAGCTGGTACAACTCAGCACGATCGGCCCACGCCCGATTCCCTCTTGCCACCTTCGTCCGACTAGTTGGTGAAAGAATCTGATTATCAACCCTTTTAGTCATATATTGATTATCTCAGAACCATCAACAGCCGTCGCTCTAATTTATTCAGGCAGGAATCAGCTGCCAGAAACGCGTTCGATCTGTCCGCCGAGGCTTTGCAAATTTTCCACAAATCGCGGGTATCCCCGATCAATATGGTAAACATCATGCACTTCCGTCACACCGTCAGCAACTAAACCGGCAAGAACGAGCCCAGCTCCTGCTCGAATATCCGAGGACCATACCGGCGCACTGGAAAGCTCGGGGATTCCACGAATAACTGCATGATGCCCATCAGTTCTGGCATCAGCGCCCAACCTGATCATTTCTTCCACAAAACGAAACCGAGCCTCAAAAACATTTTCAGTAATCATTGAGGTCCCATCCGAGATGGAAGCTAATCCAATTGCCATGGGCTGCAAGTCAGTTGGAAAACCCGGATAGGGAAGCGTTGCAAAATTCACTGCCCGTGGACGATCCTTCTGAACAACTCTGAAACCATCGGAATCCTGGGTAATCTCCGCACCAGCAGCTGTTAGTTTGTCCAGAACCAGCTGCAGATGCGAAGGGTCAACCCCACTCACACTCACATCACCACGCGTCATCACCGCTGCAATCCCCCAGGTAGCAGCGACAATGCGATCACCGATAACCCGATGCTGAGTGGGTTCTAGTCGATCCACCCCAGTAACGGTCAAAGTCGAGGTGCCCGCCCCAGATATTCTGGCCCCCATCTGGATGAGCATGTCGCACAAATCAACAATGTCAGGTTCACGTGCAACATTGTCAATTGTCGTTACCCCCTTAGCCAGCACCGCTGCCATCAAAATATTCTCAGTCGCCCCTACCGAAGGAAACTCCAGTTGAATCTGGGCTCCATGCAGAGACTTTGCCTGGGCAACTACACAGCCATGTTCAATGATGCTATGTGCACCTAACTGCCGCAAACCTGCTTGATGCATATCCAGGGGACGCGACCCAATCGCATCCCCGCCGGGGAGAGCCACTACAGCACGGTGGCAACGGGCCACTAATGGACCGAGGACGCATACCGATGCCCTAAACTGCCGTACCGCAGGGAAATCCGCATGATATTTCAACTCTGCTGGCGTGGTTATCTGAACAACCGACCCCGATAGTTCAACAGTTGCGCCTAGACCACGAAGCACTTCTGCCATCAATGGAACATCCAGAATATCAGGACAATTGGTGATCGTACTAGTCCCTTCGGCCAATAGAGCCGCTGCCATTAACTTCAGTACACTATTTTTTGCTCCGCCAGCGGGAACTTCACCTACTAGACGGTTGCCACCGGTGACTAAAAATCTGTCGTTCACAAGTACACAGCCTAGTGGTCAGAGTTCTTGAGGTTTTTTTGGTTCGCTACCCCGACCAACACCAGGCCAGCAAGAGCGTAGGGATAGGTCGCTAAATAGCAGATGCACGCCAGACTATCCGCTAATAACCAATCCTAGAGGCTGAATCCGTTGCCAAACTACCCACCAAAGGCAAATTTCACTACCCGAGTACCCACCTGTTAGGCACTCAACACTCCTGTCGACTAACGTGCAGATATGGCTGTACACCTCACCAAGATTTACACCCGAACAGGCGATGACGGCAGCACCGGACTAAGTGACTTTAGTCGCGTCTCCAAAAATGATGCACGTCTTATCGCCTATGCAGACTGCGACGAGACCAATGCCGCTATCGGCGTAGCTATTTCACTCGGTTCCCCAAATCCTGAAATAGCTGCAGTACTACGCCAGATTCAGAATGATCTCTTTGATGCAGGGGCCGATCTCGCTACCCCGGTAATGAACAATCCACCACACCCACCACTACGTATCACCCAAAATTACATCGACAGACTTGAAACCTGGTGCGATCACTACAACGAACAGTTGCCCTCCTTGCATTCGTTCATACTGCCAGGCGGCACGGCACTAGGCTCTTTGCTACACGTCGCCCGAACAGTAGCTCGCCGAGCTGAACGCTCAGCCTGGGCCCAAATTGAACTGAGTCCAGCAAACACCAGCGCACTACCGGCCAAATACTTAAATCGCCTCTCCGACTTATTGTTCATACTATCCAGGATCAGCAACCCTGAGGGCGATATACTCTGGAAGCCAGGCGGATAATTACTGAAAATCTTGACTACCAAGATAATTCATGAACGCCTACGTTTTGATCGACCAGAAGGTCGAGATTCCATCCACGATAAGAATGCCATCAATGCACCCTTGTCCAACGCTGTCTCATAACGACGTCCATCGTCACTAAGTTCCAAAATCACAATCTCCTCCCCCATAATATCGAACTCATCACCAAAAGGCCTTCGACGCGAAATAACCTCAAGTCCCTGCCGAGTTAGCCGACGGTCAGGACCAATTCGAATACTCGACAATCGGAAAAAAATCAGTTCATCTTCCTGATAACGAATAACCCCATGCCGCCAACCCTGCCCCCCTAAGGCCGGCACATCACGAACTATCGCTGCTGTACCACCCTGTCGCAACCCCATAAGGCGATATACCAAAGCCGCGACGAGGACCGCAAGAACCAGCACCAGAATGACAAGAACGATCACCCCAGTCTGCAACTTCTATCAGCCTTACTCTCGTCGCGGCTTGGAAAAACTACGCTACTACGTGGTAGAACTGCGCTCCACAGCTCTGATCTGCCCACGTGCAGCTGCCGCTGCTTCCGATCCTGGATCCGCAGCAGCCAAGGCCTCCTTGGCAGCTGCCAGATCAATATCCGATGCCCACTGAGCCGACTCGGCAAGAATCGTCACAGTAGAGCTGGTTACCGAAAGAAAACCGCCATGAACAGCAGCAACCAACCGTTCTCCGTCGGTACTGCTAATTGAAACAGTACCTCCTTCAATTAACTGTCCGAGCATTGGCTCATGGCCTGCCATCACACCAATCTCACCTTCAGTGGTTTGAGCCACAACAAGACTGGCCGTACCCGACCATAACCGTTCTTCAACAGCAACAACTTCAACGTTGACTTCAGCCACGTCTAACTACTTTCCGAGAATCTTCTTGGCAGCAGCTTCAACGTCATCAAGACCGCCAAGGCTGTTAAAGGCCTGCTCTGGGAAGTGATCGAATTCACCCTTGCAGACCCGGTCAAATGCCTCAATGGTATCGGCAAGTGGAACAACTGAACCTGGCTGGCCAGTGAACTTCTCAGCAACGATGAAGTTCTGGCCAAGGAATTTCTGGATCCGACGAGCACGTCCAACCAGTACCTTGTCCTCTTCAGAAAGCTCATCCATACCAAGGATTGCGATGATGTCCTGAAGTTCTTTGTATTTCTGCAGGATGCGCTTCACCTCGTTAGCGACCCGGAAGTGCTCATCGCCAACAATGGAGGCCTCGAGAATGCGAGAGGTTGAGGTAAGTGGATCTACAGCAGGGTAAATACCTAACTGAGAGATCGGACGTGATAGCTCAGTGGTGG
>JBOFCS010000196.1:0-24401 GCA_051646185.1 Mycobacteriaceae bacterium
CTGCTCCTGGGATATCCACGGCAACAAGGATCCTCTACCGATCAACCACAGATTCTCTTGCACCAACTGGTGTTTCAGGTGTAGTTCTCACCTCTTCCATCCCTTGGGTAGGGTCCAGACCACGTCCCATCATCGGGTACGCAGTCGGCACTCGTGGTCTTGCTGATCAATGTGCCCCTTCCCGCCAAATACTTGACCGAGGGCAACCAGGAGTAAACCCTGAAGACGAGCTGATACCAATCCTATCCCTTATCGTACAAGGTTATTCGGTTGTCGTAACTGATTACATCGGTCTTGGCACTCCGGGAATACATTCCTATCTCAATGGTGAGGAGGGAGGAAAAGCACTCCTCGACGCAGTACGCGCCGCCCAAAATCTCGGACTCCCCGAACTTACTGATCAATCCCCTGTCGCCCTCTACGGTAATTCTCAAGGCGGAAATGCAGTTTCTGGTGCTGCCGAACACGCCAAAGAATACTCCCCTGAGCTGAATATCAAGGCTGCGGCAGCGGTAATACCTGCTAACCCTACTGTAGAACTCATCAGCAATGCACATAGAGAAGGGACTCTGGACATCATTGCATTGATGTCCAGAGATACCCAACTAGAAAACACGGTTCGCTCCATCGCAACCGATCTCGGCTGGAGTTACCTTAAAGAAATGGCTACAACCTGCATTGCCACTGGACCAGAACTCCTACCCGAGAACGAAGCCACCCATTCAGGCGAAAGCCTGCATACGGCGCTGGTGAATAATGTTGATGTTCGTCGAGCAATCACTTCACAAACTCTCGGGCACCGGCGCATTGACATTCCCACCGCTACCTGCTCTGGACCTACCGATAGTTTAGTTCCCGAAAGTGGGGTGCTCGACCTCAATAATTCCTGGCGATCACAAGGAAGCTCGGTTGACTACTTTAGAGTTGATGCCGGACCAGAACTAGCTGAAACTGGCCATATAGCAACAGGATTAGCTTGTGCACCCATTCTCTATGGATGGATTGCTGAGAAGTTTCGCGCATAGAACAACCTCAAGATCCCCTAAGCGGGACTAGGCGGTAGCATTCCTTCCCAAATCTTGCCGTTAAGAATAATCAATCCCAGAAAAGGATACCGGCAGTAGTGAATGATGCCCTTCGATAGTGATACGTGACAAGCACTTTTTCCAATTTTTGCTCGGTAACAAAGATCAATTCCCCATTACGTGAAAGTGATAGTATATAGCCGCCAAACGCATCTAGTGTTGGTTACTCCGTTAAATATAAATAAACCTTATAAGCAAAGAAAATATCAATTGCAACGGAATCAAGTTGACTAACAATCCAATCTGCACTGGGACGCTACCTTCGTACACCACACAACTTGGGTAAAAGTATTGTTTACTGCATCACAACACCTCGCTCTTCGGACGAACGGTTCCGCTCCGAATTATGTTGCAGCGATCCGATCTTAGCTTTAAATCATCAAAGTATCTAATACCAGATAAGTGATCGTGCCGCCATAAAATTCTCTATAAATCTGGGATGAGAAACTAGCTCATCAAGAAACTGGAACGCAAGCTAAAAAACTAGCATCCACTCCGGGGCGTTATGGTCAACAATCTGAACCAGACATTATTTGACCACGAAGAGTTAACACTACGCTTCTGAGGTCAGACCAGCAACAGCACTAAATATTCTTCCGGGTAGGGTTTTGCATAGTGCTCAGGTATCAGTCAACCTAGCGAACACTTAACGATGTCAGCCTTGCGCTCAGATCCTTATTTAGCCCCGTTATAGAATTCATTATCGACCGGCCAAATCATTTTAACAGCGTAAGCATATTCGCTAATTTAATATAGCCCGTCCGAATAACCCATACCCACCGTAAAATAGCGAAGCGCTTCTTTATGGTTAAGTGATCAGCAGCTAGCCTCAGCGATCTGCCGAATACCAGTATTCAAGCCTTGCAGTACAGGACTACATCGTAATCTCCAAAACTGTCATTTTCTTAACTCTCGGCACCAGCTGTCTCACTATCTCAACCCGATATCAACACAAGCGCCTAAACAACACGGGCCGACCACGCTGCAAAGAAGTTAGAACCTTTATAAACGCCTAGATGAGACAAATGTTCCCGACTTGCCAGCCAACCCTCCCGACAGATAGTAGGAAGATTTATACCAAACCCCCTACCGAATGATTTGTGAGCTGAGTCATAATAGAATATGTTGTACTGAACAACATAAGTCAAGACCCACAAGGTAACTTCCTTTGCCGGTAGTTATGAAAGGTGAGCCACATGCGTATTCAGATTCTTGGAGTCACGGCAATCTCGGCGATGCTCCTGGCCTCCGTCGCTGCCTGCGGAAATGACACGAGCAGTACTAGCAGCGGAGCTAAAATCGGGGTAATCCTGCCGGACAGTAAAACCTCTGCGCGATGGGAAACCGCAGACCGGAAATACCTACAGGAAGCCTTCGACGGGGCTGGCATCAAAGCTGATATCCAGAATGCCCAAGGTGATAAGAATGCATTCCAAACCATCGCTGATCAGATGATTACTAATGGTGCATCCGTGATTGTGATGACCAATCTTGATAGCGGAACCGGCAAAGCTGTCATCGAAAAAGCGAAATCCCAAGGCGTAACTGTCATTGACTACGATCGACTGACCCTCGGCGGAAACGCACAATACTATGTCTCTTTTGACAACATAAAGGTTGGCAACCTCCTTGGTGATGGACTTGCCAAATGTCTGACTGATAAAAAAACTGTCAACCCTACAGTCGCTTATCTCAACGGTGGTCCCACCGATAACAACGCAACGTTACTCAAGACCGGGTACGACTCCGTGCTCACGCCGAAGTTTAATTCAGGCGAATACGTCAAAGGGCCGGATCAATCAGTTCCTGAGTGGGATAACACAAAAGCCGGGACCATCTTCGAACAAATGCTGACCAGTCAGGCAAACATTGCCGGTGTTATTGCCGCAAATGATGGTCTTGCAAATGCCGCAATTTCAATACTCAAAAAGCAAAAACTTAACGGACAAGTGCCTGTAACTGGCCAAGATGCCACGGTTCAAGGCTTGCAAAATGTGCTTGCCGGTGACCAATGTGTCACTGTTTACAAAGCAATTAAAAAAGAGGCACAAGCAGCAGCCGCACTTGCTATTTCACTTTCCAAAGGCGAAAAAGTCGAGGTAAACGGAACTGTTACAGATACCGAGCTACAGAACGATGTGCCTTCTGTACTTCTGACCCCTCAAGCCATCTATCGCGAAAATATTAATGATGTGCTCACCGATGGATTCGTCACCAAGGCGGAACTTTGCATCGGCGAATTCAGCCAACTCTGCACTGAATACGGCGTACGCTGACTCCTTGCTTACCAAGAAATCACAATTTTCAACCTCAAATACGGGACCCACAACTGATTTCAAGGAGCTACCATCCAATGACTGTTACCCCGGTTCTTGAGTTACGTGGTATAGAAAAAAGTTTCGGATCGGTACATGTATTAAATGATGTCTCACTATCAATACATGCAGGGGAAGTAACAGCACTCGTTGGGGACAACGGAGCTGGAAAGTCGACGCTAGTCAAATGTATTGGTGGAACTCACCCTATCGATGCGGGCATATTCCTTTTTGAAGGAAACCAAATACGCATGCAAAGCCCTCGCACTGCCGCCGAGCTTGGAATAGAAATTGTCTATCAAGACCTTGCCCTATGTGACAACCTGGATATAGTCCAGAATATGTTCCTTGGCCGGGAGAAGAAAATCGGGCCGATACTTGATGAGTACAGGATGGAACAACTAGCCGAAGAAACCTTGACTGGCTTATCAGTTCGCACTGTTAAGTCCGTTCGGCAGCAAGTATCGAGTTTGTCTGGCGGTCAACGGCAGACGGTGGCAATCGCAAAAGCCGTCCTTTGGAACAGTAAAGTGGTGATCCTGGACGAACCGACAGCCGCATTAGGCGTTGCTCAGACGCAACAGGTACTTGAACTGGTACGACGGCTAGCCGATCGTGGCCTTGCGGTGGTATTGATTTCGCATAATATGAACGATGTCTTTGCAGTATCTGACCGGATCGCCGCATTGTACTTAGGTCGAATGGCAGCACAAGTAAGAACCCCAGACATCACTCACGCACAGATCGTAGAACTCATCACGGCAGGTAGTTGTAGCAGCATGGGGAAAGTAAACGGAGTTATAGCATGAGCACTGGAGTTAGTACCGACGCATCAACCCCAAAGGTACTGCTAGTAAAAGAACTAAGCAAGTCTTACCTAAATAAAATTCGTAATGGTGATACGGGCGCATTACCATCGGTTGCTGCTCTCACAATTCTTGTCATAGTTTTTTCCCTAGCCAGGCCAGTATTTTTTTCCGAGGCTAATTTTGCAAACTTATTCACCCAAGGGGCGGCAGTTGCAGTAATTGCCATGGGCCTTGTTTTTGTCTTGCTACTTGGCGAAATTGATTTATCGGCAGGATTTACCAGTGGTGTTTGTGCAGCTGTGCTTGCCGTACTACTCACTGATAACGGTTGGCCATGGCACCTAGCTATTACCGCTTCCTTGTTGACTGGAGCTGGTATTGGACTGATAATCGGCACTATTGTGGTAAAGATGGGCATCCCCTCATTTGTGGTAACCCTCGCTGCTTTCCTTGCGTTACAAGGTATTGCGCTCAAAATAATGAATAACGGCCGAAATATCTCAATCACCGATCAGACCATCGCTGCGATCGCTAATAAAAACATCACACCGATACTAAGCTGGATAATATGCCTTAGCATTATCCTCGGGTACGCAGTAATCCAGCTACGGCGACAGGCTGTGCGCTCTAAAAACAGGCTCACCCCCGATAATGCTTTACTAGCTACTCTCCGGATTATTCTGGTCGCATTACTTTGTGGATCTGTGGTGTATGTTCTCAACTCCGAGCGCAGTCTCAATCCAGGATTAATTTCCCTCAAAGGCGTGCCAATAGTTGTTCCGCTTATTGTCACCCTGCTGCTGCTTTGGACTTTTATCCTCAATAAAACTTCCTTTGGTCGTCATATCTATGCAGTTGGCGGGAATGCTGAAGCCGCAAGACGAGCCGGTATTAATGTTGATCGCATTAGAATTTCCGCCTTTGTACTGTGCTCAACCATGGCCGCAATCGGCGGTCTTATTGCTGCCTCACGCGCAAATTCGGTAGATCCCAATACCGGGGGCAGCGACGTTCTTCTTACAGCCGTCGGCGCCGCAGTCATTGGCGGTACCAGTCTGTTCGGCGGGCGAGGCAGAATGCTTGATGCTATCCTCGGAGCGGCAGTTGTCGCCGTGATTAATAACGGCATGGGCTTGATGGGTTACAGTGCAGGGACCAAGTTTATTGTCACAGGATGCGTTCTGCTTCTGGCGGCTGGTGTTGATGCCTTTTCGCGTCGTCGCGCTGCTGCCACGTAGTCAGAGGCACTAACAACTCGGCAGGAGTGAGTACGCCCGGATGAAGGCCCCTTCCCCTGAGGAAATCCGACAATACAACCTTTCCGGGCTGCTCAAGCAAGTTCATCTTTTTGGCCCGGTTTCTCGAGCTGAACTAACCGAAAAGATGGGGCTCAATCGAAGCACAATTTTAGCCTTGACCTCAGATCTTGTCTCGGCAGGCTTAGTAAAAGAAGAGCTTCCAGGTCAAACCGGAAAAGCCGGACGCCCTTCTTTAGTGGTGAGTCCAGAAACTGAAAACGTATTTGTTATTGCCCTTGACGTCGGCGCTGACTATCTCAAAATAGCCAGGGTAGGGCTGGGCGGAGTTATTTTCAATCGTAGCGAATCCTCTTATCCAAAGGGAGATTTCAACTCTGACACGGCGATCGAAGCACTAGGCAAAGCAATCGAACGCACGATCGCACTTGCGCCGCCAAAAGCAATGTGCGTTGGCGTTGGTGTTGCCTTCTGCGGCATGGTCCGATCTCCCGATGGGCTAGTCCGGTACGGACCTAACATTGGCTGGATTGATGTTGAGGTAGGTACTCAACTCGCCCGACAAACCGGAGTTCATGTAGCAGTAAGTAATAACGCCAATCTTGGTGCACTTGCTGAACAAGAACGTGGTGCAGGTATAGGTATTTCCGATTTGATATATCTACACGGCGAAGTTGGTATAGGCGGGGGCATCATTTCAGGGGGCAAGCTCTTAGGAGGTGCAAGCGGATATGGGGGAGAAGTTGGCCATATGACCATCAATCCCGCTGGCCGCCAATGTATGTGTGGATCCCGTGGCTGTTTAGAAGCCGAGGCCGGTGAACTGGCCTTGATTGCTGCGGCCAAAAAAACAGACCTCACTGGGCGAGTTGCTGTTGAGTTTATTATTGACGCGGCTAATCGAGGGGACGCACAATCTAGAGATGCTTTGCATCATGTTGGCGAACAACTTGGCTGCGGGATAGCCAACTTGGCCAACATTTTTAACCCTGCCATGATTGTCTTTGGTGGGGTACTCCGCGATATTTACCTAGCTTCAGCAGCGCAAGTTCGTAGCAGGCTAACGGAAAACGGGTTACTTGCAACACGAGAACAGCTTAAACTTCGCACCTCGGAGTTAGCTGATGACGCACCACTTATCGGCGCAGCCGAATTGGCCTTTGCAAAACTCCTCAATGACCCCCTCCACCAGTTCCCTACTATCTAACTAACGCCGATATCACAAACCGCGGCGTTGCCTGGCAATATCAGCGAGCACCACACCTGCTGCCACAGAAGCATTAAGTGATTCCACTGGCCCAGACATGGGGACAGATAAAATTGTGTCGCAGGTTTCCCGAACCAATCGAGAAAGACCCTTGCCCTCAGACCCCACCACGATAACTACCGGACCAGTGCCTTGGTAGTCATCTAGAGTCATATCGCCGCCAGCATCAAGACCAACAACCTCAATACCCGAAGCCGCCCAGTCCTTTAGCGTTCTTGTGAGATTAGTAGCCCTAGCAATAGGCAACCGCGCTGCAGCTCCCGCACTGGTACGCCAAGCAACTGCTGTTACCGATGCACTCCTACGCTGCGGGATAAGCACCCCATGTCCACCAAAAGCTGCCACCGAACGCACGACTGCCCCTAAGTTTCGAGGGTCTGTGATGTTATCTAATGCAACCAGCAGAGCTGGCTCCTGAGCAACTCGGGCCGCAGAAAGTAAATCATCCGGGTGAGCATACCGGTAGGGCGGAACTTGCAGTCCCACACCTTGATGCAGCCCGTTAGCACTCATTCGGTCAAGATCGCCACGGGGGACTTCCATAATAGATATCCCAGCGTCTGCGGCTCGTTGAATACTCTCCGTTAACCGCTCATCGCTTTCGGTACCAACAGCAACGTACAGAACCGTCGCAGGGATACCAGCACGCAAGCACTCCAATACTGGATTACGCCCAAGAACAGTTTCTGGACCGTCTTCAGTTTTCCGTCCTGGAGGACGACCACCTGGACCACGAGTCCTTGAACCCTGGCCAGTTCCGATAGCTTTAGCCGCTGCCCGAGCACGTTTTGCCGCAGGATGTTTGGTGCGTTCCACCGCAGGAGGGGTTGCACCTCGGGCCTCTAACCCACGACGCCGATTTCCACCTGAACCAGCCACCTGCCCCTTTTTGGTTCCATCTTTACGGATTGCGCCGCGACGCTGAGAATTCCCAGCCATTACTGTCCTGCTTTCATTTGTGCTGCATCGTTTTTCGTGAGGTTCCAGTCTGATCCCTCTGGCGTATCAGTAACTTCGATGCCAGCTTCCTTAAGTCGATCACGTACTGCATCAGCTTCTGGCCAATTTTTTTCAGCACGCGCAGCATTGCGTCTGCCAAGTTCAGCACGGATTAGCACATCAAGTGCCTTATTAGCATCAGAATTGTTGGTATTCAGCGTATTCCACTTAGCATCGAGTGGATCGCAGCCAAGTATCCCCAACATCGCACGCACCCGGGAAGCCGCCGCAACAGCTTCTCGATAATCCCCAGACTCTAAAGCCGAGTTTCCGACACTACGTTGCCGGTGAACTTCAGCCAGCGCAGCAGGCACCGCCAAATCTTCATCTAAAGCGGCAGCAAATTTTGCTGTCCATTCACCCACCGGAACCACACCGGCACGCTCAGATACCCGGTGTAAAAAAGCCTCACATTTACGATATGCAGCTGCCGCATCTTGTAAGGCAATTTCAGAAAACTCCAGCATCGATCGATAGTGTGCACTACCAAGATAATATCGTAGCTCCTGTGGTCGAACACGTTGCAAGACAGCAGGAATGGACAGAACATTGCCCAATGACTTACTCATTTTTTCGCCGCCCATGGTTACCCAACCATTATGTAACCAATACTGAGCAAAACCGTCGCCAGCGGCATGACTTTGGGCAATTTCATTCTCATGGTGCGGGAATACTAAATCCAGACCACCACAGTGAATATCAAACTGTGACCCAAGGTAGGTACGTGCCATTGCCGAACACTCGATATGCCAACCAGGACGCCCGGGACCCCAAGGCGAAGGCCAAGAAGGCTCGCCAGGCTTTGCAGACTTCCACAACGTGAAATCTCTCAAATCGCGTTTGCCTTCCCCCAAACTTTCACCTTGATGTACATCGTCAACTTTATGTCCGGAGAGTTGGCCGTAGTCAGCTTGGCTCAACACATCAAAGTACACATCCCCTTGCGCAGCATAAGCATGTCCACGCACTATCAGCTCGGCAATGAGCTCAATAATCTGAGTGATATGCCCCGTAGCTCGAGGCGATACCGAAGGAGCCAACACTCCTAGCTGTTCATAAGCCCAATCAAACTCGCGCTCATAAGTACTTGCCCACTCCCACCAAGGCCTTCCAGCTTCAGCTGCTTTTGCAAGAATTTTATCGTCAATATCAGTGACATTTCGGACAAAAGCCACCTCAAAGCCCTGAGCTTGAAGCCAACGACGCAGTATATCGAAAGCCACCCCACTACGAACATGCCCAATATGCGGCAGCCCTTGAACGGTTGCCCCACACAGATACACCGAGGCTTGTCCAGAGCGCAACGGGACAAACTCCCGCACGTCCCGCGTTTTGGTGTCATGTAGACGAAGGGTCACAATCGGTAATCCTACTGGTTGAGCGCCCTCGAACTGGAATCCGGCATTTTTGCCTGTACTAGTGCCGTTGCAATCGCCGCAATTCCTTCACCTCGCCCAGTTAAACCCAGACCATCAGTGGTGGTGGCAGCCACCGACACCGGAGCTCCTACTAAAACGGAAAGAACCCGTTGAGCTTCACTACGCCGTGGACCGATTTTGGGATGATTGCCAATCACCTGGACGGCCGCATTAACTATCACAAACCCCGACTCGGAAAGAAGCACACAAACATGACTAAGCATCTGTGCTCCACTTACGTTGTTCCACTCGGGTTGCCCAGTACCAAAAACTGCACCTAAATCCCCTAATCCCGCAGCTGAAAGTAGTGCATCACAAAGCGCATGGGCTGCAACATCGCCATCAGAATGCCCTTCGCAGCCGTCAACATCTTCAAAAAACACACCTGCCATCCAACATGGTTTCCCCCGCTGGATCGGGTGCACATCGCTACCGATTCCCACTCTCATCAATGCCGTCCTTGTAGTAGTGCCTGAGCAAGCACCAGATCAAATGCCGAGGTGATTTTGAAAGCTTCTGACGAACCTGGGATGGTGTACACAGACTCGCCTAATAGCTCCACCAAGGAAGCGTCGTCGGTGGCCTGCTTATCCGAACATGATGTCGTGGCTATTAACGGAATGTTTGCATACGCATCCCGCAATAGCTCAGCATCGAAACCTTGTGGAGTTTGAATCGCCCGCAGTGTGGAACGATCCGGGGTGCTGCATACAGAACCATTCATATCTACCGTTTTGATCGTGTCAACAACGGGAAGAGCCGGAACCACAGCACGACGGCCAGCACGCAGTTGTGCCACGATATTACTGATCAATGTAGGCGGAGTTAGAGGGCGCGCGGCGTCATGGACGAGAATGAACCGGGCATCGGCACTAGCGGCTAAACCCAAACGGACTGAATCTATTCGTTCGGCACCGCCGACAATAATATCCACCTCAGCTGGTAGTAATGATCGGGCGGTCATTACTAATTCCCTGGGGACCATCACAACAACTCTGCTAACATCGCCGGAAGAAAAAAGGCCATCAACAGCCCGTTCAATCAGAGTGCTACCACCTAAGCTCACAAAAGCCTTCGGCTTGCCGACTCCAAGACGAACACCACTACCAGCAGCCGGAACTAAAGCAACAACCGTTCCTGAAGATCCACTGTTCACAATATGCTTCTGGACTAATGATTTATGAGGCAGTCGCTAAAATTTCGTCAAGAATAGTGTCTGCTTTTTCCTCGTCGGTATGTTCGGCAAGAGCTAACTCCCCAACAAGAATCTGACGAGCTTTGGCCAGCATTCTCTTCTCACCAGCAGATAATCCACGATCTTGCTCACGCCGCCATAGATCACGGACAACTTCCGCAACCTTATTCACATCACCTGAAGCAAGTTTTTCAAGATTTGCCTTATAGCGACGGGACCAGTTTGTCGGCTCCTCGGTATGAGGGGCTCTAAGAACCTCAAAAACCCGATCCAAGCCTTCTTGTCCCACAACATCTCGCACACCAACGTACTCGGCATTATCAGCAGGTACACGAACTGTCAGGTCACCTTGTGCAACCTTAAGAACCAAGTACTCCTTCACCTCACCCTTAATGGTGCGGGTTTCAATTGCCTCGATCAACGCCGCGCCATGGTGGGGATAGACGACGGTATCTCCGACCTTAAATATCATGTGTCCGGTGCCCCTTTCGATAGTTCAATACTAACACGTTCCATTCCAGACCGTTTTCAAACAACGCAGGTCAGGGCTTTAGCACCGGATTTACGGGGGTTGACAGAAGTCGATTAACGTGCATTGGTGCCTAATTTATTCTCAGGCAGCCAGCACGTTAGCAGAGCACAGCAGCACCCGATGTCCCCGCCACCACCCCCAACTACTAGTCTTCCTGGTAAAGCTGATACAGACCCGCCATGGAGGATATGCCGTGAACGCAAATACCCGCCGAGCCAGGATGGTTCGAATTGCCACCGCAACGCTGGGACTGGGTGTCGCCTTAACAATTTCCGCCTGCGGCGCCGGACAGATCTCTCAAACAGCTACCCAAGCAGCGGCAGTAAATGGTAACTCAGCAAATCTTGGATCACTTGCCATTCGCAACGTACATATCCTCGCCCCTGAAAGCGCAACAGACAATAAGGTTGGCGGCACCGCAAGGTTGGCATTGGTTATTGCTAATAGCAGCACAACTTCTGATGACAAGCTCATCCAAGTTTCTTCATCTATGGGAACACCGAGCATCAGTGGCAGCACAACTATTCCAGCTTCGGACTCCCTCGTCGTAGGCACTCCTGCCGGGCAGCTAGAAAACCCCGGCACATTAGCCCCTGCCAGTATCACTTTCACTAATTTGTCAAGCGCTATCCCTCCTGGGCTCACCGTGGACATCACATTGACATTCGAAAAAGCTGGGGATATCACCATCTCGGTCCCTGTGGATATGAGCCATACTGGGGAACACAAAAGCACTGACACCGGCCAGTCGGAACATCAGGAATCAGGCCATTCAAACTCAGGACACTAAGGATGTCTGCCACTGACGATAGTCTTGTCAACTGTGGCCAAGACCAGAGTTAGTTACCGGTGTTCGCAATGCCAGCACACCGTCTCCAAATGGGTAGGCCGCTGCCCAGAGTGCGGTACTTGGGGAACTGTTGATGAAGTACCAGTGCTTACATCTTTGGCTTCACCAAGACATGCCGCAGGTTTGGCTCACCTTGCACCGCATACCCCGGCTGTACCGATATCACAGATTAATCCCAGCTCCTCCCAAGCTGTACCTACCGGAGTTAATGAGTTAGACAGAGTGTTAGGCACCGGCATCGTTCCCGGCTCAGTGGTTCTGCTCGCTGGAGAACCTGGGGTAGGGAAATCCACCTTATTGCTTGAAGTGGTGAAACAATGGGCAATTTCTGGTCGACGGGCTCTTTACATCACGGGTGAAGAATCGGCCGGCCAGGTCCGCTTGAGAGCTGAGCGAACAGGGGCAACACACGACAATATTTATCTTGCCGCTGAATCTGATTTGGCTACCGTATTCGGACATGTCGACCAAGTAAAACCCTCGCTGCTGATTGTTGATTCAGTACAGACGATGGTCTCTTCGCAAGCCGAAGGAGTTACTGGCGGGGTTACTCAAGTCCGAGCTATCACCTCGGGATTAACAGCTCTAGCAAAAACAACTGGTGTAGCAGTATTGCTCGTTGGCCATGTCACCAAAGATGGAGCAGTTGCTGGACCCCGCTCTTTAGAACATTTGGTAGATGTTGTGCTGCACTTCGAAGGCGATAAGCACACCACCCTACGAATGGTCCGTGGGATTAAAAATAGATTTGGACCAGCAGACGAAGTTGGATGTTTTGAGCTGCACGACAATGGTATTGCCGGAGTCGATGACCCCTCAGGATTGTTTTTGCATGAACGCGACAGCGCGGTATCGGGCACTGCAGTAACGGTAACAATGGATGGCAAGAGACCGTTGCTTGGCGAAATGCAGGCTTTAGTGGTGCCAACGCATATGCCTTCGCCGCGCCGCGCCGTGAGCGGGCTTGACTCCGCTCGGGTAGCCATGATCCTGGCTGTCCTAGACAGGCGGGGAAGAATCAAACTTTCCGAACGGGAAGTGTATGCAGCAACCGTAGGCGGAATGCGAATGACCGAGCCGTCCTGTGATCTCGCTTTAGCAATGGCAGTCGCCTCTGCTTATCGTGAAATCCCTTTACCCACAAAGATGGTCGTCATTGGCGAGGTTGGGCTCTCGGGCGAAGTCAGAAGAGTTGGAGGTGTCGTCCGTAGGGTTGCAGAAGCGGCTCGACTTGGTTTTACCGAAGCCTTAGTTCCACCGGACTGCGGGAATCTACCACCGGAAGTCAAACGTATAGAGGTTCCTAATGTTGGTGCAGCTCTTTCTATTTTAGGAAAATAATCACTATTTTCATCGATAAAAGGGGCCTTATGTCGACCACACCTTCAACTATCGACGAGTATATTCAGCTGCAAGCCAATCAAGTTCAACCGATTTTAGAGCGCATCCGTAGCATTATTATCTGCACAGTCCCCATGGCTGAAGAAAAAATCAGCTACGGCATGCCCACTATTTCGGTTAATAACCAGACGATAGTGCACTTTGCTGCGTGGAAAAATCATATTAGCCTCTACCCGCTCCCGAAGCTCAGTGGCGAACTTCTTAAGATGGCTGCGCCTTATCTATCTGGCAGTAGCACGGCAAAGTTTTTACTATCTCAACCAATTCCCTTTGAAATAATTCAGACCCTTGTGATTCAGCTATTCCAGCAGCAGGTAGCTTAACTTTCAGCAAAATTGATACATTTTTGTATCCATTTTGGTAGGATGCCCCAGTCATCACTTCACCCGCATCCAAGGAGTTGCTTTGCCTACTACGCGCAGTAGTGCGGTAAGCCAGGCGCAATCACTTACCGCATCAATAATAGTTAGCTGTGCGGCAGCACTTACCGTTTTTTCGACACCTGTCGCCTCGGCATCACCCTTACGTGAGGTTCTGATCGTCGGGAACAACTGGGAAGGAACTGCAGATGTCATCAGTTCCACCGCACCTTACGAAAAGATTGCCCGAATTAACGCCGTACCTGATTTTCAAGAACGGCTAGCTGAGATGCACTCCAGCCCAGTAAAAACTGCATTATTTCTAGGAAATCGTTACACCACCGGCGAAGGACATGACCAACTCATCGATGATATTTATTCCACCCCAGACGGCTCAGCGGTAGTCCTGTCCCGTCCAAGTTTTGCCGATGTTGTCTCCATAGATGTACGCACTAACGCCATTAACTGGCGGTTCCCAATCGCCGGAAGCCGCGCTGACCATATGGCGGTATCGCCAGATGGACGCTCAGTTGCCGTATCAGCTTCCCTAGCAAATACAGTCCACATACTTGATATCAACACCGGGGACCTTCAAGGACAATTCACTACCGGCGATAGGCCACATGAAAATGTTTACACAAATGGTGGTAAATACCTGTGGAACATGGCAATTGGTGATGTAATCACACCTTTTGATGATCCAGCTCTTGACTTCACTAAAGGTGATCGCAAAATCACCATCATTGATACCGCAACATTTGAGATCATCCGCACAATCGATATGCGCGAAAAACTCGATGACTTTGGGCGTCACGATCTTTCTGATGCTATTCGCCCGGTAAGTTTCTCCCCTGATGAGAAAAATCTGTACTTTCAGGTGTCCTTTTTTGGAGGAATTGTTGAGTACAATGTTGATTCAGACAGCATCACTCGAATCCAAGAGCTACCTCAGAATCCTGCTGTCAATCTCAATCGCACAACCTGGGTCAATGATTCTCGTCACCACGGCTTAGCTATGAGTTCTGATGGCAAAAATCTTTGTGTCGCAGGAACGATGGATGATTATGTAGCTATTGTTGATCACGAGACCTTAACTCCTGCCAGTTTAGTTCCCACTAATAAGCCCTACTGGGCCACCGTGAGCGGCGATGGGTCGGCCTGCATTATTTCGGAAAGTGGTAGCGATACCGTTTCCGCAATCAGCTTTGAGACCGGGGAACGAGTGGCACAAATCGAAGTTGGAGATCACCCTCAACGTATTCGACTTGGGCAACTGCCCTCCGATTGGTTTGGCACTGCCAAGCAATAACCAGAACCTGCTAATGCAGTTCAACAGAACAAGCCTAGGGGTTAATCTGCTGAGCTGCATTAGCGAAATGAGCCTCAGGAACAATACGGATAAACAGTGCCCGAGAAGACGCCACCAAACGATCGGTGCCACGGTGGTAAGCCTCGGCTCGGGTGTACACCTTACGATCCACTACCCCTTCCATTACCGACCTAAACTCTAGCGAGCTACCAATAGGGATAGGTGCCGAATAATCAATTTCCAGATGTGCTGTCACCATGGGGATCTGGGCTATCAGGCCCAACATGCCTTGGACTTCATCAAATGCGCAGGATAAAATTCCGCCATGAATCACCCCGGGACCGCCTTCAAAGCGGTCATGAACATCAAAATCTGCTCTTACCGAAATACCTTCACCTGCATAGAACTTAGTTCCCAAACCTTGGGCATCAGCACTGGGAACCGCAAAGCGTTGTGCCCAATAAACCGGTAAACGTTCACCAGGAGCTGGGGCATTATCTGGGCGTACTGGCAGCTCCGCTTGCGCAGGCACCGTCCACTTGCTACTCATAGGCAAGTAATCTAATCCAGAGTGCACTGAACCTCAGGATCTGCACGGCAAGTCCCCTGTCTTGTGAAAGAGGCCACTAATGGACCAGCCCAGGCGTCACCCGGAACTACGCGACACAGTCGCAAGACTTGCCCCTGGGCAAGCCTTGCGTGACGGATTAGAACGTATTCTGCGCGGTAGGACCGGAGCACTCATTGTGCTTGGCTATGACGACGATGTCGAAGCAATCTGTGACGGTGGCTTCCAGCTTGACGTTCAGTTTGCCCCAACCAGACTTCGCGAACTGTCAAAAATGGACGGTGCTGTTGTACTTTCCACTGACGGTACGCGAATATTGCGAGCCAATGTACAGCTGGTACCAGATCCCTCCATCCCCACTGAGGAGTCTGGCACTCGACACCGTTCTGCCGAACGAACTGCAATACAAACTGGCTACCCTGTCATTTCGGTCAGTCATTCCATGAGCATCGTCAGCGTATACGTGGCTGGAGTTCGACATGTCATCGAAGGTTCCTCCACAATCCTTTCTCGAGCCAACCAAGCTGTCGCCACCCTTGAGCGGTACAAAATGCGACTAGATGAGGTCACCAATCAACTATCCAGTGCTGAAATTGAAGATTTTGTCACCCTGCGCGATGCCATGACCGTTGTTCAGCGGTTAGAGATGGTACGACGAATTTCCATCGAAATTGATCGAGATGTTGTAGAACTGGGCACCGACGGTCGACAACTAGCATTACAGCTGGAAGAACTTGTTGGAGATAATGACACGGCTCGTGAACTCATCGTCAGAGATTACTTTGCTGGCCCAGAACAACCTTCAAGCCAAGAAATCGAAAATACACTGACGGCTTTGGACGCACTATCGGATGCAGATCTCCTTGATTTCACCGCATTGTCACGAGCCTTTGGCTACCCCCCCACCATAGAGGCGCAAGATACTTCCATGAGTCCACGTGGTTATCGCATTATGTCACGCATACCCCGACTGCAGTTTGCCCATATCGATCGTCTGGTTCGAGCTTTTGGATCGTTACAGGGATTACTTGCAGCAACAGCAGCCGACTTACAGTCGGTTGATGGCATTGGCGGACTGTGGGCCCGGCATATCCGCGAAGGACTGTCTCGGCTAGCCGAATCAAGCATCTCTGAGCGTTACGAATAACCCCGAGTTTCATACTTCTAAGGCATTCACTGTGTAGAAGAGTATGCAAACCCTATTTGTTCACAGGAACCTGATGCTCAGTTGACTGTGTCCTAAAACATCAAATACCTGTCCGTTGCGGTCATTATACGGAGCACACTAGACGTATACCGTGTGATGGATCACGTTCCATCGTGTCCGCACCATTAGTCAAACAGGCATAGAAAGAGGCTCTGATGCAACTCCCTATGGATGATAAATCGAGGCCCAACAGGTCTGAACGTCAGGTTAAGGCACTAGACAACCGCCCATCGCGACGCTTACCAACAGCGAAAATGACCTACGAAACACTGCGGATGGGACTGCATCTTGACCGAGGCTTGATCCCAAACTTGACATCAAGCGAAGTTAGTCGTGTTCGGCTTGGCGGAAGACGCTTCATTTCCCTAAATCACCCCGATGCTGCACACCATATTCTAACAACTAGTCGTCTAAAGTACATAAAATCTAATGAATACGAGGCTATTGGTCTTGCTGCTGGAATCAATCTACTTACCGATGAGGGCGATTCATGGTCGAAACATCGCGCAATTTTGAACCCTAAGTTTTCTAAAAGAAATTTAGACGAAATTTTTGATTCGATGGTTGATCCTATAGACACCATGGTAAAGGAACGCTTGAACCAAGTCGGTCTTATAAGATTTGACATGCATGAAGAAATGGTTCAAATGACTTTACGAGTGGTTGCTAACTCTTTATTTAGTCAGGACTTTGGTGAAATTGTTGAAAACATGAATGAACTTGCCACTAAAGGACTACATTCAGCAGAAATTCTATTACGAGTAGGATTAGTTGGCTTAATTCCAAGCACAATGTGGAGATTACTATCTAAACTGGCTTATTCACGGCTACCCACACCACCACCTTTCGCTGCAATTCAAGAAGTTGCAAAAGGTTTAGAGATCGCTGTCAACAATATTGTTGACGAGAGAATTGCAAACCCCACCAATACTTCCGATCTTCTGAATATGCTACTTAAAGCGGAGAATGGCACCTTACCCAAACAACGTATCCGCGATGAAGCTTTGACTTTCATGCTAGCAGGACATGAAACAACGGCAAACGCACTATCGTGGTTTTGGTATCTTATGGCGATAAACCCAACAGCGCGCAACCGTATGCTTGCCGAAGTCGATTCAGTATTAGGTGACAAAAGAATAACTTCAGCACATCTTGCCCACTTACCTTGGACCACTGCTTGTATACAGGAATCGCAAAGATACTTTTCTGCAGTACCAATGATACTGCGAACTGCAATCGAAGACGATATTTTTAGTGGGCACCTGATTAGACGTGGAACAAGTGTACTCATACCAATCCAAGCAATACATCACGACACCCGTTTTTGGGATGAGCCAAGCAATTTCAATCCTGAAAGGTTTTTGCAAGATTCACCAAAGCCATACAGATCCTCTTTTCTTCCATTCGGAGGGGGGAGGCGAGTATGTATTGGTCAAAGTTTCGCTCTAATGGAAATGGTAGCCATCGCTTCAACTATGAGCCAGCACTTTACTTTTGATTTAGTTCCGGCGCATCCAGTAATACCGGCCCAGTCTTTAACCCTTCGACCTAAATACGGCATACACATGCTGGCTAAACCGCGGATAGACACAATCAGTAAAGATATCAGCATAGAATCCGAAGTAGAATTGGCCACTACCTGCCCAGTTCCAGAAGGGCATAGGTAAATTATGTCTGGGGTACAAAATCCTAAACTTGTTGTGGTGACCGGCGCCGGTAGTGGTATTGGAAGAGCCACAGCATTAAAATTTTCCAAGCAGGGAGCCGCAGTTATTTGTTTAGATATAAACCAGGAATCTGCTATTAATACAGCAAGAGCATGTGGTTCACATGGTATTGCTTACGGTTGCGATGTAGGAAATTATGAGGAATTAAAATCTATTGCAGAAATCGTTGAATTAGAATACGGGCCTATAGAAGTACTGATTAACAACGCAGGTGTCGGAGTCAGTGGTGATTTTCTCGACTACCCTGAAGACGCGTGGACCTGGATACGATCAGTAAATCTAGACGGAGTTATAAATGGATGCAGGGCTTTTGGTGAGAAAATGGTAAAAAGAGAATATGGCCATGTGGTTAATATCTCGTCTGGCTTGGGCTACATTCCCAATCGACGCATGGCGGCATACTGTACAACAAAAGCAGGTGTTCTCATGTTCTCGCAATGCCTAAGAGCTGACTGGGCGCGACGGAATGTAGGAGTAAGTGTCGTTTGTCCTGGGGTAATTAATACACCAATCCTTCAAGCATCCAAGCTATATGGCGTTAAAGAAATTGAAAAGAAAAGATTTGCTTGGGGATTCCAACACGGACATCCCCCTGCAAAAGTTGCAACCGCAATAACTCGGGCGATCCAGAAAAATAAATCGATTGTCCCGGTAGGCTTAGAATCACACCTTGGTTATCACGCCATGAGAATTCTGCCCTCTACAATACGCGACTTTGGAGGACGAATATGAGAGATTTTGTTGAAGTAGTAATAATTGGAGCTGGATTTGCTGGAATTGGAGCCGCAATTAAGTTACAAGAAAAAGGCTATAAAGATTGGGAAATTATTGAAGCAGGGGAAGGTATAGGGGGAACCTGGCACTGGAATACTTACCCCGGAGTTGCAGTCGATATTCCATCATTTAGTTACCAGTTTTCTTTTGCACAACAGCCAGATTGGTCACGAACATATGCAAAAGGGAATGAGCTAAAAGCATACGCTGAAAATATTGTTGACAAATTTAAAATTAGAGACCGAATAAGACTTAACTGTAAAGTAGATAAAGCTTCTTGGATAGAAGAAAAAACTCATTGGAGCATCGAGCTATCTAGTGGAAGAAAGCTATATGCGCGCTATCTAGTAAATGCAAGTGGAGTACTAACTAGTCCTAAGCTACCCGATATCAATGGGATTGAAAATTTTAGCGGTGTAACGGTGCACACCGCCCGCTGGGACGATAAGATAGAATTATCCGGCAAACGTGTAGCAATTATTGGAACCGGAGCATCTGCAATTCAAGTTATCCCTGAAATAACCCCCGTTGTTAACCATCTCACGGTCTTTCAACGAACCCCCATCTGGTGTTTCCCCAAACCTGATATTTCTTTATCTAGATTTCAAAAAATATTACGAATCCCAGGGGCACTAAAGGCAGCAAGGCTGCTTAGTCAAGTTTTTGTTGAAATAACGTTTCCTCTTCCAGCGCAGTTTCATACGCGATTCCCTTTAGCTAAATATTCAGAAAAGGTTGGAAAATGGTGGTTGAAGAAACAAGTTCACGATCCACAAACACGGGAAAAGCTGACACCGCAATATGGGCTAGGATGTAAGCGTCCAAGCTTTCATAACAGCTATTTAGCAACATTCAACAGAAAAAACATTAGCTTAGAAACCACTCCTATCCGTGAAGTAACATCGACTGGCATCCTTACATCAGACGGAACCCATCACATAGTAGATGTACTTATCCTGGCCACAGGTTTTAAAGTAATGGAAACTGACAATATTCCTACCTATGACTTAGTCGGCTTGAACGGTAAAACCTTAGAAGAATTTTGGGACGCCAATAGACTTCAAGCTTATGAAGGTATCTCAATACCAGGATTCCCTAATTTTTTTACAGTATTTGGGCCATATGGATATGTCGGTTCTTCTTATTTTGCCCTTATTGAAGCTCAGACGCACCATATTATCCGTTGTCTAGAACAAGCAAAGCTAACCCAGGCTAACCGCATTGAAATTACTTCGGAAGCAAATAAACGATACTTTGCTAAAATGATGAAACATCGCCACACTCAAGTTTTCTGGCATCAATCGTGCAGCAATTCAAACAGCTACTACTTTGATAAGAAGGGCGATGTGGCACTCCGGCGAGGAACAACAGCTGGGGCCGCATGGAGTAGCCGCAACTTCCCTCTTCACGATTACTCTTTTACCGAAAAGGGGCAGTCATGAGCAACCAATTTTCCAATGCAACTGTCGATCTACAAGTCGAATACACTGTAGTTGATGGTATATATACAAGATTACTAAAAGTAGAGGGAAAAGGTCCTACTCTGCTGTTTATTCACGGCTACACCGACTCTGCCGATACCTGGAGAGCCGTGCTAAAACGGCAGCAATTGCTAAATAGATCAGCAATTGCTATCGATCTTCCACATCATGGAGAAGCCGAAGAACTTTCTGAAATATCAACCATTGAAGCGCTCGATAAGTTTATTGCTGCTGCAATCAAACTTGCGGATCACGGTGAAGGAGTTATCCTAGTCGGAAACTCCCTAGGCGCTTTACTCTCAGTTCGTGCAGCACAAGCTCAATTTCCTAGTTTACTTAGCGCTTTAGCGCTAGGCGCACCTGGAAACAGAATACATCCAGCTTTAGAACCACTTCTTAAGGTAGCACCTATTCTGCTATTTTTTTTACGGTATAAGGGGGTTATAAATCCAGTTACAAAGTGGATCATAAGTGAAATATTTGTCCAAAGTTGCATTCGAAAAAAGGTAACACCCCAATTAAAATCCCGGTATAGCAATCATCTCAAACCTCAAGTCTTGGCAGAACAAGTCAAACTCGGAGCAAAAATTGTGCCTAACCTAAGCACTATATTAGCCGGATTCGAAAAAAGGAGCAGTAACATGCGGATCACACTCTGGTGGGGCAGTGATGATCTCATTTGCCCAGTCCGTGGCGCCGGACCATACAACAACATTGGAAGAATACAGATAATTGAGGGCGCACCACATTGCCCCCAATTATCTGATCCCGATCTTGTGCTATCAATCATCGACGACCATGAAGCCTGGTCCAAGTCGAAACCTAGTAGCGCTACTAAATAAATTTCTTTGCTTGCACCCGGTAACTCGATCAGATTCTGCATAATGGGTAAATGACTACTCAATTAATTAAATTAGCATTTCATAACCCGTGGACCTTAAAACCCCACAGTGGCTTAACTAGTTAGATTAAACGACAACACAAGGCCTATGAGTACAAATTCACACCAAATTTATCATCCGGTACTTGCCACGAGGCATCTCTATGCTGTTGCTATAGAACTTGGCGTTCCGTCCTTTGACATTTTAGTTGGTACGCAATTAAGACCTATAGATTTAGCAGAATCTAGCCGAATGATTTCAGCCGAAGAAGAAATCATCGTGCTAAGAAATATTTTGATGCATTACCCCGATGCCACAAAACTAGGTGCACTAACAGGACAACGATTTGATGTCGCAAATCTTGGCTTGCTCGGATTCGCTGTTACGGCAAGTGCAACAATCAGAGAGTTAATAGAAATAACACTCCGTTTCTTCACTCTAACGATGCTGCATGTGAGTATCGTTATCACAGAGAATCCGGACTCAGTTAGCTTAGAGTTTCGATCGGAGCATATTTCTCCTGATATAAAGAAATTCTTTTTAACTCGAGATTTTATCGGAATTATATCTACCGTAACACCTTTTTTAGCTCCATTGCTTACCAAATATGGCTCAAAAATAACAATAACCACTCAACTCGACAAAAAAATAATTGAGCCTTTAGTGCGAAACCTCCCCATCAATATCCACTTTGGTGGATATTTCAACGGTGCAGAATTTCCAATCGAAATGTTAGATACACCTTTACCTCAAGCTGACTCCCTGACTGTAGATGCATGCGTAACCCAGTGCGAAGAAATTCTGCAGAAGTTACACTCAAGTGAAGGCATTGCAGCACAAGTTCGTTTAAAATTTATAGAAAACCCTTCCCTTGCACCCTGCTTGGATGACGTAGCGCAATCCTTGCATTTGCACTCCCGAACCCTAAGAAGGCGGCTCGCCGAAGAGAATACTTCATGGCGTAGAATTTCAAACGAAGTAAGGTCAGCTCTCGCAGTTGAGCTACTACTTCAAGTAGGTCTCAGTGTAGAGCAAGTAGCTCGGCGCCTTGGGTACAGTGAAACTTCCGCCTTTTCAAGGGCCTTTGCAAGTTGGTATGGGCTATCACCCCGTGAATATCGTATGCAGATGACTTAGCATCAATAATGGCTACCATATTCAGCTCATCAACTCTGCCACACCAGCTTTTGAATATTATTCAGAAATATTGAATGGCACTGGTGCGCTCCTTAGCTCGCCGAGCTGGACGACTAACTGATAGGCACCCGGGCCAATCTGTGGGCGTGGGGCAGGGCAACCGGGGGAAGAACCTGTACCAGACCAGGGTTGGACAAACTTTGCTTGTTCACCCGGAGCTAAAGGCCGGACATCGGTTGCCGTGGAGGGGTAACAGTCGATATTTGACCAGATCCGGGTTTGGCCGCCAAGGGTGTACACCAAAGCCTGCTGTACACCAGCACCCACATCACGAACACAGGGCACCGTCCCAATATTGGTAATAACAACACCAAATTCGGGGTTTTCACCCACCTTGTAGGTGGGTTTAGGGCTCTCGGCTTTAACAGCTAAAGTTTGATCTGGGCACACATCACCGGACTTAATCACAAGCTCAGGGGCAACACTGCTACTTGCAGCGGCTGAAGATACCGCTGCACCCGTGTTGCTCGTGCCCACAGTCCCGCCCTGTATCCCACTAATAATTGTCGGCCCAGTAGGTGTGGCTAGAACCGTCGATTTTAGGGAAGAACTTGCAACTACTGCAGTTGAATCCCGGGCAGGATTGTTATCACCTCGAACAGTGACAGCAACCCACACAACTGCGACCGCAAGAAGAAGCACAATAGCTCCGGCAAGGGCTCGCCTACGAACATAGACTTCACGGGGCAATGGGCCATTTGGTTCTAACACTTGCCCAACGGTAGTAGTAGGCAAGCCTTGTCCGCTTGACCAGGTGCGGCGTGTCGCAGAGCAAGGTCAGTTAGGCCGATATCCCATTCGGGGCATCACCGATCTCGCCGATGTCTCCCAAAGAGCCTCTTAAGATGGCCCTACCGTCGGCAAGTTTGTAAGTAAGTCCCACAATGGCAAGAGTTCCCTGTTCAAGCCGGGTTGAAATTATTTTAGAACGTTGAAAAAGCTGTGCCCCAGTCTCCTGTACGTGCCGAGCTTCAAATTCATCTACTCGAGAAAGCCCTTCCCTGCGGCCCAATAAGATGGACGGCGATACCCGCTCCACTACATCTCGGACATAGCCACCCGGAAGCTCCCCATCGTCCAATGCATCCAAAGTGGCCCGAACTGCACCGCAGCTATCGTGTCCAAGGATGGCGATCAGCGGGACATTGAGCACCTGCACGGCATATTCGATTGATCCCAGAACTGCACTATCAAGAACATGTCCTGCGGTACGCACAACAAACATATCGCCAAGTCCTTGGTCAAAAATAATTTCAGCTGCCACTCGGCTATCTGAACAGCCAAATAGCACAGCTCGGGGATGTTGGGCTTGCGTCAATCGGGCCCGATCCTCAATACCCTGACTAGGGTGCAACGGATTGCCTGTCACAAATCTTTCGTTGCCCTCTTTGAGGGCCTTCCATGCAGAACTAGGCGCTACAGTGGTCATGCCAACTATTATGCCTGTATCACAGACCGCTGCGGACGACCGCGCATTACCGAGGGGAACCATTGTCCGTTCAACACCCAATAAACCCAACAATACTGCTGAAGTGGTTCGGCAAATACCAGAGGGATTTGCCCTGGCGACAGCCTAACGTAACTGCTTGGCAAATTTTAATGAGCGAAATCATGCTACAACAAACACCGGTAGCGCGGGTTCAACCTGTATGGGAACAGTGGGTGCAACGGTGGCCAGTCCCTTCAGCAATGGCAGCAGCTAGCCAAGCCGAGGTACTGCGGGCTTGGGGTAAACTTGGCTACCCACGTCGAGCAATCCGATTACATTCAT
>JBOFCS010000229.1:0-7607 GCA_051646185.1 Mycobacteriaceae bacterium
TCAGGGTGGGCATAGCCTTACACAATTAGTGCAAAACGGAAATATTGATACTTTAGTAATTGAAAAAATAGATGGTGAAAGTATTTTCAATACCGCAAATAGTGAGATCCAGAAGGTAACGGCTATCTTAAAGCAGCTAGGATTCACCCTGACTCCGCGTGGACTCCGGTTGCGCAGAGGCTAATATTAATCCTATTCTGGCCTAATCTAAAGTTCGGTGAGTTTCAAAAAATCTTTCTGCTCCACTCAGGGGATCAGTAAATTCAATAGTCTGGGCTAGTAACTGCAGTGGATGTCTAAAATCGTTTTCTGACACCGGTATCACCCTGGGATACAGTGGATCTCCAATAATAGGAATGCCCAATGCATTCATATGTACTCGCAGTTGGTGCATTTTTCCAGTATGAGGCCGCAATCGATAGTTTCCAATACCTGCGTAAGAATCGATAAGTTCAATATCTGTAACACTATTGGGCTCCCCCGGCTCTTCGATCGCGATAAGACTACCTTTATTTTTTATAATCCGACTGCTTACCCGGCGGGGCAGGACAAGGCAATCTTGTACTAATGCCCGAGCCCGATACTCCTTACGCACTTTACGATCAGCAAAGAGTCGTTGGTATGCACCACGAATCTCTTGACGTACCGTAAAAACTAATACTCCAGCCGTTAATCGGTCAAGCCGGTGCGCCGGGCTCAACTCAGGAAGTTCTAGTTCACGCCTTAACCGCACTAAAGCAGTCTCAACAATATGCGCCCCACGTGGAGTTGTGGCAAGAAAATGTGGCTTGTCAATGACCACCAGGTTTTCGTCACGATGAAGTATGTCAATATCGAAAGGAACCCGAACTTCAACAGGAGGGTCTCGATAGAGAAAAACAAAAGCATTTGGCACAAAAGGAGTTGTGCGGTCTATCGGATGCCCCCGCAAATCAACTACTTCTGCTGAATCAATTTTTTCGGTAATTCTGCGGCTGTCATGTGGAAATCGATCAACAAGATATTCATAGACAGTGGCCCAGTGACCCGATACCGGCATCCTCAGCCTCGTTGGATTTAAACCCTCCCGAATGGGAAGCGGCGCCAATTGCCTCATCGCCGTGAGACCGCAATCACTTTGGCCACAATGAACTGACCCCAACTTTAGGCTCAGGCCCTGGAACTATAGGTGCTCCTGGAACCATTTTTTTGCCCAATTTTGCCGACTGCCAGATGAGCCAGTCTGGTAGGGAAAGCAACCATGACGTTGCCAACGTCAATGCACTCACTGGAACAACTGGCGGCAAGGACAGGCAAGACCAGAAAAGCAATTTACGATCGGGGCCCCAGAATATTGCAGCGCCTAACACTGCAATAAAAGGCGCAATGAGCATAAGGCCTTTCAGGATCGGGAAAAGGATGATTCCGATCAAAAATAAATAAAAAGTGATAACCGCTAGAATGAGGTGCGTAATCATTAGCCACTTAGCAATCCGAGAAAATTCACCCAGACCTGAAACTGCACCACCACACCAAAAAGCTCTAGCACGTATTCGCCCAACCCCTTCATCGAGCAGAGCAAGGCGAAATAACTCGTCAACACTGCGTCTAAAATTATGCGCATTCGGGTCACCACTGCGTTGCTTTTCTCTTGCTAGTCGACATAAATCATCATGCAGCAAAGCTGGTAAAAGCTGTGGCCCATAGGGAGCAAAAAGACCCCACAAAGGGCTCGGCACAGAAGCTAAATCAGTTACCAGGACACCAGGTTCGGGGATATTTGGCACCCGATAGGAGGTCCCTTCTTTTATGTAGTAGAAATGATTCGTCAAGGCAAACTGTTTATTATTAATAACTTGCAACTCAGGATGTGGTCGCCCGCTATTGGTTTGTGAAATGTGAAACGGCACTTAAACTCCCCGTTCAGTCCAGTATTACTTGACTAGGATTATTTGCCTTAACAATAAGAGCCACAATATGTTCAACAAACCTCTCGCGAGAAATCTGCACTGTCCCATCAAGATAGGCCATAAACAAACTTGTTAAAGCGCCGATTAACCCTAGAGCCACAAGTTGGCGTTCCATGTCATCATCAACACCACTGAGTTGACTTTGCAGTAAAGCCACGAAGGTGGGGATGAGTTCAAAACCAGTACGACTAAGCGCAGGTTCCACCACCGGCGATAACAATAAAACCCTTCCCATCTCTGGGTGATCGACCATCAATTCAACAAAGGCATCAACTGCCGCCTGAGTACGCGCCTGTGGAGTTTTAACCGAGTTCTCTACCGCAAAGACAAGCGCCTGATGAGCTTTTGCGCCAACGGATGCATAGACCTCTTGGACAAACTGGTCACGGTCGGTAAAACTTTCATAAAAGTAGCGTTCAGTGAGATTCGCCCGACGGCATACCCCTCGAACACTCAGTGTTGAACCACCGATCGCACCGAGTAGCTCTATACCCGCTTTAAGTAGTTCTGTACGTCGTACAGCTTGCCGATCAGACAGCGCTACACCTGCCCAGCTCTTACGCTCACCTACCATCAACGCCACCTCAATCTGTTCGTCCACAAAGAGCTTTATCCCCCTACCCCTTGACGAAGCCTCTTGTCACCTTTAATCTGACAATTGCCATAGTCACTTATTGCTTCATGATCTAAGGATAAGCAATGCTGAAAGATGCAACACGAGCGCCCATCGATGCAGGACAGTCCTTATGCCCAGTACATGAAGAAGAAAACATCACAGTGCCGCTTCCCTTGGGGGCAGATTCACTGACTTGGCGTTATTTTGGCGACTGGCGGGGCATGCTCCAAGGAGTATGGGCCGGGTCCATGCAAAATATGCACCCACAACTGGGGGCTGCCGTAGAACAGCACTCACAATTTTTTGCCGAACGCTGGGAACGACTACTGCGATCAACCTACCCCATAAGCGGAGTTGTTTTTGACGGAAATAGAGCCCAAGCTACCGCAGAAGAAGTCAGAGGCTATCACACTAATATCAAGGGAGTCGATTCCCAGGGTCGCAGATATCATGCACTGAATCCTGAAACATTTTATTGGGCTCATGCCACTTTCTTTATGAGCAATATCCTTCTTGCCCAATACTTTGCCGGTGGTATTACTGAAGATCAGAAACGCCAGCTATTTGACGAGCATATTCAATGGTACCGACTTTACGGAATGAGCATGAAACCCGTACCCAAGACCTGGGAAGATTTTCAAATATACTGGAACCATATGTGTTGCAACGTATTAGAAGATAATAAGGCAGCACGTGAGGTTCTCGATCTATCTACATTGCCCGTTCCTCCTTTTGCTGAATTTATTCCCGAATGGCTCTGGAACCAGATTCACAAACCCATCGCACACTTCCAAGTGTGGGTCACAGTGGGCCTTTACGACCAACCGATCCGAGATTTACTTGGTTACACCTGGGGTCCACGCGATACTCAACTACTGACAATCTTCGGTAAAGTAGTAAATCTCGTTTTTTCAGCATTACCAGAAAAATATCGTCTTCACCCACGAGCCAAAGCTGGCTTTGATCGTGCTGCGGGGCGCATTAGCCCAGACACCCCGCTGGTCCATACTCCAGCCAGATACTTACCCCCGGTGGAAGAACGAAGTAATCCAATGCACTACTGCCCAAAGGTATAAGCAGTAGCACACTGGGGTACCGCAACTGCCTAGCTGATAGGTACCGGTTCGAGAATCTGCGCACGAGCTTCAGGGGCAGCGGCACGCAACTCATCAGCCGATTCATCATCAGGTTGTTCCTGCGACCGTATCTCTGCTTCAACTCGCGCCAAATAAGTTTCCACTTCCTGGGTAATCCGCGTTGCATCCCAACCCAATACGGGTGCAACCAGTTCCGCGACTTGCTGAGCACAGTCACGACCACGATGAGAATATTCAATAGCAATTCTGGTGCGGCGAGCCAAAATATCTTCCAGATGCAAAGCACCCTCCGCAGCTACCGCATAGACAGCTTCCACCTTCAGGTAATCGGGAGCAGCAGCAATCGGTTCTAACAATCCCGGGTTTTTATCGGCAAGCGACAAAACCTCATACATAAGCGAACCATAGCGATCAAGAAGGTGCCGCACCCGATATGGATGCAAATTATGTAGTTCACCAACATGCTCTGTCTGATTAATCAGCGCAAAGTAACCATCTGCACCCACTAGCGGAACCCGCTCTGTCACAGAGGTAGCAACTTTAGCCGGGATATCCTCACTAGCAGCGTCCACTGCATCCGCAGCCATCACCCGATACGTTGTGTACTTGCCCCCGGCAATAGCTACCAACCCTGGCGACACACGAGCAACCGCATGCTCACGAGAAAGCTTCGAGGTATCATCATTTTCACCAGCAAGCAACGGTCGCAAACCGGCATACACCCCATCAATGTCTTGTGCTGTCAGCGGTGTAACTAGCACCTCATTTACCCGCTCCAAGATGTAGTCAATATCAGCTTTGGTCGCGGCTGGATGCGCTAGATCAAGATTCCAATCGGTGTCTGTTGTGCCAATGATCCAATGGTTTCCCCATGGAATAACAAAAAGCACAGACTTTTCCGTACGTAATATGATTGCCGACTCGCTGACAATCCGATCCCGCGGAACGACAATATGCACCCCCTTAGACGCACGCACCCGAAATTGTCCGCGCTGCTTAGAAAGCGCCTGAATTTCATCAGTCCAGACGCCCGTTGCATTGATAACAACGTGAGCTTTCACTTCAGCAGTACTGCCATCCTCAGAATCCCTGACGGTTACTCCGCATACCCGATCTGCCTCCCGAAGCAATCCCACTACTTGAGTGGATGTTCTTACTACCGCACCATATTGGGCAGCGGTGCGAGCAACCATCATCGTATGACGAGCATCATCAACAACAGTGTCGTAGTAACGAATCGCACCAATCATCGAATCGCGTTTCAGGCTCGGTGACATCCGTAATGCCCCAGCTCTGGTGAGATGCTTTTGGGCTGGAACAGATTTTGCACCACCCATTGAGTCATAAAGAAAAATGCCCGCAGCGATATACGGCCGTTCCCAGACTCGGTGGGTGAGCGGAAATAAAAATGGAAGTGGTTTAACGAGGTGCGGGGCCAAAGTTGATAGAGAAAGCTCCCGCTCATGGAGCGCTTCACGGACCAACCCAAACTCAAGCTGCTCTAGGTAACGCAAACCTCCGTGAAACATTTTTGACGAGCGGCTTGATGTTCCGGAAGCAAAATCCCTAGCTTCCACTAACGCTACTTTCAGTCCACGAGTCGCCGCATCGAGGGCGGTGCCAACGCCAACCACCCCGCCACCAATAACCACTACGTCAAACTGCTCTGCTTGCAGCTTTGCCCAAGCATCGTGCCGCTGCTGTGGACCGAGAAACTGGGACGGGTCCTGCTTACTCATATAGGTTGCTCCTGGACTGGATTATCGGACTCGGGTTCCATGTTACCGCTCGGTAACTCTAATCT
Organism: Mycobacteriaceae bacterium; assembly: GCA_051646185.1. Classification (GTDB taxonomy): domain Bacteria; phylum Actinomycetota; class Actinomycetes; order Mycobacteriales; family Mycobacteriaceae; genus JBOFCS01. The sequence goes on from JBOFCS010000229.1 coordinate 5,467, forward strand.
TGAGGTTATGTGTCGATAACCACCTCTACTCCTCAATGTGAACACTCATCAAACCGCAAAATGCCAACTTCACAACAATTCAGGCTTAGGATTCTCACGTGACCAGTGCACAGTTCATTGCCGCCATTGACCAGGGCACCACCTCAACGCGGTGCATGATCTTTAACCACGATGGTCGTGTTGTGGCTTCAGCGCAAAAGGAACACACTCAACTTTTCCCCCAGGCAGGCTGGGTAGAACATGACCCCGAAGAAATTTGGGTCAACACTCGGTCAGTGGTGGGAGCCGCTCTGGCTGAATCTGATCTTGTTCTGGCTGACATAGCAGCGGTGGGAATCACTAATCAGCGAGAAACAACTGTGGTGTGGGACCGAGTGACCGGAAAACCCCTCTATAATGCCATCGTCTGGCAGGACACACGCACTGACGATATCTGTACGCGACTTGCCGGAGAACTAGGCAAAGACCGCTACGCCGATAGCACCGGGCTTCCACTGTCTACTTACTTTTCTGGTCCTAAAATTCGCTGGATCCTGGACAATGTCGCGGGTGCTCAAGCCCGAGCTGAAGCGGGGGAGCTCTGTTTCGGCACTATGGATACCTGGATTTTATGGAACCTCACGGGCGGACCTGAAGGCTCAACAGAACAACCGGTTCTGCATGTCACCGACGTTACCAACGCCTCTCGAACTTTGTTAATGAATCTGACAACCTTAGATTGGGATGAGCCAATTTGCCGCGATATGGGCATTCCCCTATCTATGCTCCCTAAGATTTGCAGTTCTTCTCAAGTCTATGGGCAAGTTCGAGAACGAGGTGTATTAGCAGGTATTCCGGTTGCCGGTATTCTTGGTGATCAACAAGCAGCAACTTTTGGTCAAGCCTGCTTATCTCCCGGCGAAGCAAAAAATACCTATGGGACCGGAAACTTCTTGCTACTCAACACCGGAACCACACCAGTACGCAGCAAGCATGGGCTACTCGCCACTGTCTGCTACAAAATTGGCGACAATGATGCCGTCTACGCACTAGAAGGTTCGGTGGCAGTCACCGGATCTTTGGTGCAATGGCTACGCGACAACTTGGGCATTATTCCTTCGGCAAAAGATATTGAAGGTTTAGCTGCCAGTGTAAAAGACAATGGTGGTGTGTATTTTGTACCAGCTTTTTCAGGGCTGTTTGCTCCTCGCTGGCGCAGTGATGCCCGAGGGGTTATTGCTGGGTTAACCCGCTTCGCCAATAAAGGACATATCGCTCGAGCTGCTTTGGAAGCCACAGCTTTTCAAACTCGAGAAGTTATTGAAGCCATGAATGCCGATTCGGAAGTAGCTTTAACCACCCTCAAGGTTGATGGCGGCATGGTGATGAATGAATTGCTCATGCAGTTCCAATCCGACGTCCTTGGTGTTCCGGTGGTTCGGCCGGTAGTCAATGAGACCACCGCCTTGGGGGCTGCCTACGCAGCTGGCTTGGCCGTAGGCTATTGGGCTAGCGAAGATGAGATTCGCGCTAACTGGGCAAAAAGCAAAACCTGGACGCCCCAGATGGATTCGCAAGAAAGCGATCGGCTGTACGCCGATTGGAATAAGGCCGTAGAGCGTACTCTCAATTGGACCTAGAAAGGTAGAACTCAACTCTTATCCGTTTTTTACCAAAGTAATTCAAACTGAACAAATACAAGCTAGACTGATATATCATACCCTCTTGAAGGATAATCAGCTCTCACATATTGCAAGGGGTTAATCTAGGTCGTCGTGGCGCATAAGCTGGCGAGCCGCTTCGGTTACCGAACCAGAAAGTGACGGGTATACCGAGAATGTCTGAGCCAAATCACTGACCGAAAGATTGTTCTGAACGGCAATAGTGATGGGCAAAATTAACTCAGAAGCATTGGGCGCCACAACAACTCCACCAATAACTACACCAGTAGCCGGACGACAAAAAATCTTCACAAAACCTCGACGCAGGCTGGACATTTTTGCCCGAGGATTGGTATTTAATGGCAGCATCACTGACCGAGCCGGAATCGAACCACTATCAATAGCAGCTTGACTCACCCCCACGGTGGCTAGTTCAGGTCGAGTAAACACTGCTGCTGCAACTGTTTTCAGTTTTATCGGACTGACCCCCTCCCCCAATGC
>JBOFCS010000236.1:0-16575 GCA_051646185.1 Mycobacteriaceae bacterium
CACCGAAGTTACTACGCTTCGGGAAAATCGGGGCGCCGGTGCTGCCTGGGTAACTCCGTCTAGTTCGATAAGAGTTCTGCGCGCAGCCAGATGTGGATGTGCAGGGGCTTCAGTCCACGTGAGGACCGGGGTCACGCAGGCATCGGTATCACCAAAAATAGCTGTCCACTCATCGCGAGTCTTGGTAAGAAAACGATCAGAAAATATTTTTTCCATGTCAGGCCACCGCGACTTATCAAGCTGCATAGGCAGATCCGCAGCAGACAAACCCAAACCCTCCAGAACCAAAGCAAAAAACTGGGGTTCAATTGCACCCACAGCCATGTACTTGCCATCACTACACTCATAGACCTTGTAAAATGGCGCGCCACCATCAAGCAAATTTGACTCACGCTCGTCGGTCACTACACCCACCTGCCGGAATGACCAAGGATGTTGAGCCAGAACACTTGCACCATCAACCATCGCCGCATCAACCGTTTGGCCTAAACCAGAGGTTTCCCGCTCAAATAACGCCGAGACGATTCCCAGCACTAAAAACATGGAACCACCACCAAAGTCACCTACGAGATTCATCGGCGGCACCGGTGGAGTGTCTTTGCGTCCGATGGAATGCAGCACCCCAGTTATAGACAGATAATTAATATCGTGACCAGCGCGCTGAGCCAATGGCCCGTCCTGCCCCCAGCCCGTCATCCGGGCAAAGATTAATCGAGGATTTCGCTGAGCACATTCCTGTGGCCCAATGCCTAAGCGCTCACACACTCCAGGACGAAAACCGTCCACGATAACATCGGCCTTATCTATAAGACTGAGAAGATCCTCAGTGTCTTTTTTAATATCAAGGTCAATAACCCGGCGACCTCTCAGCAAAATATCCTTGTCCTCGGGAGGTAACTGGGCGCCGCCAGGACGCCGCACCCGAACCACATCTGCACCCAGATCAGCCAACAGCATTCCCGCGTGTGGCCCAGGGCCAATCCCACCAAGCTCAATAACCTTGACACCAACAAGAGGACCTGACTTCACTAACACTCCTTAACACTTGTATGCCTGGTTGTTGACTTAGCCTATTTACACGGCAAACCGCAGCGTAAACCGCCCGCGCAAGAGAATAAACGCAGCCTTATCAGCCACGTTAAAGGCCTCGGGACCAGACCGCCAGGACCGAAGTGAGCAGGCTACGTGACCGAAGCGACCGCGACTGCTTAAAGTAGTTACTTGCCAGGACAAATATAGAAGCGCTTCGGACCGCAGAACGGAGAGGAACAGGGTATGAACACACCAACTATTCCCATAGAGTTCCTACTCCGGGCAGTTCGGGTCGCCACAGATGCCGGAGGTGATCTCAGTCGAGTTTTCCGCGATGCTGGCATTCCCGAAGAAATCCTTCTGGATAAAACCAGCTTTATTACTTCAGAACAAGCTACCGCCTTTACCCAGGCAACCTGGACGACCACTGGGGACGAACTGTTCGGACTTGGCTCCGCTCCAGTTGCGCGCGGCACTTTCAGATTACTGAGCCTGGCCTTAATACATTCCCCAGATCTTGGCACTGCCCTCGGTCGAATCTCCGATTTACTGCCAGTACTACCTTCTATGCCTGAAGTAGCGATAAGCAGCAGCGAAAATACTTCTCGCATTGAAATACGATTCAGCCCGGAACAACTTTCCGAAAAAATATCGAAACGCTTGTCTGAAGAAAGCACCCAAGACGCCGTAAAAATTCTTACAGACTTTATCCTCATCGTGATGCATCGCTTTTCCGCCTGGCTCATCGGCAAAAGAATTAAACTCATCTCGGTGGAACTTCCCTACCCCATCCCTGAAAAGGTTATGGCAAAAAACTACGATCATATTTTTGGTGTACCGGTAAACTTCAATGCACCATTGGCCGCCCTGGAGTTCAATAACGAGCTCCTCACCTCACCCGTGGTTCAGTCGGAAGAGACTCTGGCGCAATATCTTCGCGAATCTCCAACTCAGTTATTTACCGAACGCGATTACGAAAGCACCGTCTCATCTAAAGTTCGCAGGATTTTTGAGCTAGGGTCAAACGGTCGAGCTGCAAGCGGTACCGCCATTGCCCATATGCTTGCGGTTAGCCCCGCCCATCTACGGCGATTACTAAGACAAGAAGGAACCTCTGTCAATCAGCTTAGAGAAGAAGTCCTTAAAGACGCAGCCATATCAGCACTCAGACGCGGGGAATCCGTGGAACAGTTGTCAGCACAACTTGGATTCTCTGAACCCAGCGCATTCCGAAGAGCTTTTAAACGATGGACAGGTAAGACTCCCAGTACATTTCGGACACAAACCTGAATTTATTGATACTTGACCCTATCACCTATCACACTTGGCGATCGGATTAGATTGCAAAGCCATTTGGGCTTTTTTTACCGAAAAGTTAAACTGATACCACTTATGACCATCTTCTTTACTGAGTTTTTGAACACTTCGAGTAAGCACACAAGAACGAATGCTCTCTGGTAAATTTGAGAGCACAGGTATTGCGTCAAAAGATAATTCAGATAGATACTCTTCATCGATTTTACCCGTTTGATTAAAGCGTTCAATATTATGACTGGCAATGACCCGATCGGGGTTAAGCAAAGCGAGAAAAACCAAAAATATGGTCGCACTCAAAAAAGAGCTAAGTGCCAGTTGTGTTCCTCGTAATGTCATGCCAGCAATAAGTAACAAAATAAAGATCAATCCTAGCCACAGTTCAGTAGAGAATACTATAAAACGCAGTCTGGTAAACCCGAATTCGTTCTGATAGAGCCACATCCGACGCAAAGCAGAAAAAACGATAATAAGACTTAATAAGCACAGGGTGCCCAAAATGATTCGCAAATACATTCGGTCAATCGGATTTGTTCGATCAGCATTACCGATCACAACAGCAATGACCACAAGGGTGAGAATAGTCACAGCAAGGAGTTGCCAAAACCCCTGTCTTGCATGCTCTGCATAAGTTACCCCTGCCGTTTTCAGTACATACTCACGACCACCAAAAAGCGTGAAAAGTTGCACAACAACGAAACTAAGGAAAAGTAGGTCCACCATCACCACAGGCAGAGCCCACTCCCAACGGGCCAGCGCCTTGCTCTTCTTTGGAGCCAAAAGGTCAAACTTCGGTGTAAATATCAATAAATAACTTGCGGCTAAAGCAATGAAAGCTACAAACAAGCCTACTACTAACTTACTAACCACATTGTCATCAGCTTCAAAGGGAGCCAGCCTACCAAGCAATGCACCATACTGTGCATCAGCAGCAGAAAAAAGCATCGAAAAGATACCCACCATGAAGACAGTGGCAATAAATACAGCCGCCACTCTACCAGGATGCACCCCTCGTGCCACCCTGGAATTGCCTTTTATTCTCACTATCCCTCTACGTAGCCAACCCAAAACCCTTACTGGAGTTAGCCATAAGACTATCGAACTGACAAATAATGCAGTCCATGTTTTCCCCCCAATAAGAGCATAAGAAAATATTATCCAGGCACCAATTATGCTAAATACATTGATCCATAAAACATCCCGAAATGAACATATAGAAAGTAGTAAAATACTTTGGATGAGCAAAAAGTATTGCATCGCCGTTGGCTTCTTTTTGCTGGTGTAAAAAATTAAAATTATTACTATAGAACCAAAAATTGGTACACCAATACCCAATGAAGATAAGTCTATAAATTGTGTCGCCAAGATACCCAACATCAAGGCCATCACTATGTGCTGCAGGGTGGCAATAGAAGTTCCATCCTTACGCCAAACTTTACTGGGCCAAAGTCGCGGTGGGTGACGTACATATCCAGGAACCGCTGCCCCTAATTGCGGGTAAACACATGCTGGCTGCTGTATCGGCGGGCTTGCTGAACCACTTATTCGGCTAGCAATAGGTTCTTGTTCTTGCATAATTTTCCTTCCTCGACTAATTTTGGGCATGGCAAACCACGGGTTCAACAACCCAGGAATTTTCTCTTAATTTATTTTCTTGGCAATACTATTCGCATACAACATCCTGGATTATCGCCAACAACGGCAATAGATCCACCATGTAATTCAATTGCCCAGCGCGCTATGGCCAAACCTAAACCTGTTCCCCCGCCGGTCGCCCCTCCTTGAGTGAAACGTTCAAATACCTTCAACCGCTCCGCTGCCGGAATACCGGGACCTTCATCCTGAACATCAATAACCACGCCAAGATTTTTTTCATAAGAAGAGATCCACACAGTCGATCCCGCCGGAGCATGCCGGGTTGCATTATCAAGTAAATTTGTGATCACCTGACGTAATCTTGAAATATCTGCATTAACTTCCAAATCTGAAGGATGAACAGCTACAACTAAATTTACTTGCCGTTCTGCATATTCAATATGTGCTATCGCGTCTTGAAGAAATTCCTCCAAACGAAAATTTTGTCGGGATAAGGTAACTACTCCACCCTCAAGCCTCGATAAATCAAGGAGTTCAGTGACTAAATCGCCTAACCGTTGCGTCTGTTTGAGAGCAAGCACTAATGTCTCTGGATCTGGCCGTGCAATCCCATCTACAATGTTCTCTAGGACTGCATGTAAAGCACTAATCGGAGTTCGAAGTTCATGCGAGACATTGCCAATAAGCTCTCTCCGGTAACGATCTGCCGCTTCCAGATCAGCCGACATTTGATTAAAAGCTCGAGCTAATTCGCCAATTTCATCACGCGAAGTTGACTGTACTCGCAACGAATAATCACCTCGAGCCATAGATTTTGCCGCAATGGTCATCCCACGTAGCGGGGAAGTCATTCCATGTGCAAGCAGTTGCGTCACCACCAGTGCAACCACCATTGCAGATAACAATGCGTAGCGAAACATCCACTGTTTGGTAACCCAAAACATCAGTGAAGAAAAGAAAAGCGCGGTAACCACTAATAAACCCGTCTTGATCTTAAATGAACCCATCGGGTCAAGAGGCCTGGGCAATCTACTCAGAAAGCCTGCTCTTCCTGATCCCGAGGAAGACTTTCGCAACATCATAACGGCACCTCAACCGCATACCCCACACCATGAGCGGTACGGATTAAGTCACTACCTAGCTTGCGACGTAAGGCTTTTACATGGCTATCGACGGTGCGGCTTCCCACTCCATCGACCCACCCCCACACTTGTTCTAGTAGAACTTCCCTAGCAACAACAACCCCTGGTTTAGTTGCAAGATAGACTAGAAGATCAAATTCAGTTCTAGTAAGTAAATATTCAGTACTATTGCGAAACACTCTTCTGCTGCTTAGATTTATTTGCAAATCACCAACTTTCACTACCGATTCTTCAAAATACGTTGTGCGATCTGATCTTCGAAGTAATGCATGAATACGAGCAACCAGTTCCCGCATGCTAAACGGTTTAGTTAAATAATCATCTGCACCTACACCCAAACCAACCAGTAAATCCGTCTCGTCACCCCGCGCAGTAAGCATAAGAACCGACACCGGACGCGTGGCCTGTATCCTGCGACAGACTTCTAATCCGTCAAATCCCGGCAACATAACATCCAGGACCACGAGGTCCGGAGTGACCCGTTCCGCCGTCGCCACAGCACCGGGACCATCTGCAGCAACGTAAACATCAAATCCTTCAGATCTAAGCCGCATAGCAATTGACTCGGAGATCGCCCGTTCATCATCTACTACCAGAACTCTTCGCTGGGTCATGCGTACAACTGTATTACCTAGCTATGGACATGCTAGGAAGAGACTGTGAAGGTTTTGTGTAGGTTTGCCAGAAGAGTTAAATCCCTGAGCTAATTTTAAAAACCGCCCCACTCGGGTCGGTAGCTGTAGCCAAGCGCCCATAGGGAGAATCCTCGGCAGGCTGGAGTACCCTCCCTCCTAATTTTGTAATGCTTTCTAAAGTTGCGTCAACGTCCATCGCGCCAAAATAAACTTGCCAATGGGACGAAACTCCCGGAGGGAAAGAGTCGGCCGCATCAAAGATTCCAGCATATTCAACAGCGCCATTAGTGAAAACTGTATATCGGAACTCTTCCGTATCACTGAGCACTGATGTTGTCCAACCAAACACTGACTGATAAAAGTCCACAGCTACGGCGTAGTCATTTGTATACAACTCATGCCAAACCGGGGTTCCAGGTTTGCCAGTTATACCAAATCCTTTGTGTGCCAATGGTTGCCATAAACCAATAGCTGCTCCTGTTGGATCTGACACAAAACCCATAACCCCAAGATCCATCACATCTACTGCTTCAACAATGGGTTTAGACCCAGCCGCTACCGCAGCACTTAAAGTCACGCGGGCATCAGCAGTATTGAGATAGGTGGACCAGGTATCGGAGATTTCTCCGGCACTCTCGTTAGCCATCATCCCCGCTATCGGGGCATCGTCTTGAAAAAAATTGACATAATTTCCGAACTGCTCGCCTAGATGCTGCGCAGTCCAACCAAAAACAGCGCCATAAAAGTCCTCAGCCCGATGCTTATCAGAACTCAAAAGCTCGAGCCATACTGGCGCCCCAACCGGTGCTTCTTCACGAATTGGCACAATATTTCTCCTTAATCACCCACAAAATATTTGAAAAGATACCCAAACAGTAGTGACTAGCAACACAGAACTCAGAGCTTAATTCTCACGTGACATTATGTACAGCACATATTGATGACTGCAGCTAATTAGCCTGCTCACATGAAAGATAATATGCCTACCAGCAGTTTTCCCTTGAAGAGTAATCAACTCAGATAAAATTTGTAACAACTAGCTAAGAAAGATCGATAAACCACCCGACCTGAGAGATCAGGTGTTGTGCAATCAAGGTGATGTACTGAGACGTGAAGAAAGAGTGGTTTGTCGGTGTCTATGGCGTGGTTAAAAACTGATCTATGTGCTGCTAAAAAATTAATGCGGTCCGTTGTTCTCATGCTGGCAGCCGTCCCGGTATTTCTCGGACTGATTGGGTCCACCGCAGTTGTACTGGCACCAACCGCTCAAGCACGTCCTTCGAGCGGTATTCGCAGCGACGAATGGGTCTATTCCGGTGCGATGAATAGGTGGATACTGGTCCAGGTTCAGTGGGCTAAACGTGGCGGCAATGCGGCCCTCTATCTCCTTGATGGACTCCGTGCACGTGATGACTGGAATGGGTGGGATATCGAAACCGATGCCTTCCAGCAGTTTGCTGAAAATAATATTACCGTTGTTATGCCCGTTGGTGGACAGTCGAGCTTTTACAGCGATTGGTACTTCCCTTCCAACTCCAATAATCAGAACTACACCTACAAATGGGAAACATTTCTGACCCAAGAACTTCCATCATTCCTGGAACGGAGAGGGGTCTCACGATACAATAATGCCATTGCTGGGGTGTCCATGGGTGCAACCGCCGCTATTACTTTGGCGGCCTACCATCGAGATCAATTCCGTTTTGCTGGATCGTTCTCCGGATACCTCAATATCTCCGCACCCGGAATGCCTGAAGCCATTCGCATCGCATTACTCGATGCTGGACAGTTCAACGCCGACTCAATGTGGGGGCCGCCCTGGGACCCAGCTTGGCGTCGCAACGATCCGTATGTCTCGGCTGATCGCCTACGGAATATGCCACTCTACATTTCCGCCGCAAGTGGCCTACCTGGCCAATACAATAATCCGTCTGCACCAATCGATTACTTCAACACTGCAACAGGAATGGGCATCGAAGCGCTGTCTCTTCTCAATACCCGCTCCTTCCAAACAAAGGCGAACAGCCTTGGTCTCTGGGCCACATACAGTTTCCCTGCAGCTGGCACGCATATGTGGCGCTACTGGCAAGATGAGCTGTGGAATGCTCGCCCAATAATTTTGAATACTCTCAACGCATGGTGACAAGCAACTAAGCTGTCTAAGTTGCTGGCAAAGGGTGACTATCGTATGACGATAGTCACCCTTTGTATTTTGCACTGTTTTAGGCTCTTTTACCCGGCAAGTTGCACAGAACACAGCGGAACTGTTAGTTCCGCATTGCAGTGGTCACAATTACGAAACAGTACCGCCATTCAAGGTTCGTACAATACGCCCGTCGGAGCTCCGCAGACAGAAGCGGAGCATAAGGTCAGGGGCAGTAGATGAGTGGAAATGCAGTCCGCCTACAGGCGATCAAAGATGTTGAGGCTTATACACCTCCAGCGGTGAGTTTCATCAACGATGAGGCACCGGGGCAAGTATTTGGCGAAAATGTCTTCAGCAAAGTTGTCATGCAAAAGCGCCTACCAAAGTCTGTATACAAATCGGTCATAGCAACTATTGATAATGGCGCAAAACTTGATCCACTTGTTGCCGATGCCGTCGCTTCAGCTATGAAGGACTGGGCTTTAGAAAAAGGCGCAACGCACTACGCGCATGTTTTCTACCCTCTCACCGGGCTTACCGCAGAAAAACACGATAGCTTTCTCGAACCCGTTGGTGATGGTTCCGCCCTTGCTGAATTTGCTGGTAAGACCCTTATTCAAGGTGAGCCAGATGCCTCCAGCTTTCCCAATGGTGGGCTGCGCAATACTTTCGAAGCTCGTGGCTACACCGGTTGGGATGTCACCAGCCCCGCATATGTACTCGAAAATCCCAATGGGAACACCCTGTGCATCCCCACTGTCTTTGTTTCCATGACAGGGGAGGCTCTCGACCACAAGACTCCCCTGTTGCGCTCACAACAAGCAATGGGCCAACACGCTGAACGCATCCTTAAGCTCTTTGGCCACCAGAATCCTGCCAAGATTGTTTCATTCTGCGGCCCGGAACAAGAGTACTTCCTGGTGGACAGACACTTTTTCCTAGCCCGCCCCGACCTACTAAACTCTGGGCGCACTCTTTTTGGCGCTAAGCCCCCTAAAGGGCAGGAATTTGACGACCACTACTTCGGCGCAATACCTGAACGCGTTCTTGGCTTCATGATGGATGCTGAACGTGAGTTATTTAAACTTGGTATCCCGGCGAAAACCCGCCATAACGAAGTTGCACCAGGGCAGTTTGAGATTGCTCCAATGTTTGAGCGTGGCAATATCGCAGCTGACCATCAACAATTGCTGATGACTACCCTGAAAACTATTTCGAAAAAACACGGCATGGAGATTTTATTCCATGAGAAACCTTTTGAAGGTGTTAACGGCTCGGGAAAGCACGTTAACTTCTCCCTTGGAAACTCTGAACTTGGCAGTCTCCTAGTTCCTGGAGACACCCCTCACGACAATGCTCAATTCTTAGTGTTCTGCGCTGCGGTCATTCGCGCAGTTCACAAGTACGGTGGATTGCTCAGAGCTTCAGTTGCTTCGGCAACCAATGACCACCGATTGGGTGCCAACGAAGCTCCGCCAGCCATCATCTCGATTTTCCTTGGGGACCAACTGGCCGATGTCTTTGAACAAATTTCCAAAGGATCTGCTACTTCATCAAAAGGTAAAGGTACCATGATGATTGGTGCTGACACGTTGCCAGTTCTGCCTACAGATCCTGGAGATAGAAATAGAACAAGCCCATTTGCCTTCACCGGAAATCGTTTTGAATTTAGAGCACCCGGATCAATGCAAACTGTCAGTGGCCCCATGGTTACCATAAACACGATCATGGCTGAATCACTTGACTACATTGCTAGCGAACTAGAAGCTGCCATAGCCAGTGGAACTGAATTTGATACAGCCGTCCAAAGCCTTCTCACCAACATTATCGCTGACCATGGAGCAGTCGTCTTTAATGGCGATGGCTACTCAGATGAATGGCAGCTTGAGGCGGCTAACCGTGGTCTGCCCAACCTTCGCACAACTCTTGATGCGCTCCCTGAGCTTATTTCTGAATCAGCACTGGACTTATTTGAAAAGTACAAAGTATTTAATCACCGAGAAATGCACAGTCGCTACGAAATCGGGCTTGAACAATACGCACTCACTATTGGCGTCGAGGCCAGAATAAGCCTAGAAGTGGGTACTACGTCCATTTTACCGGCTGCGGTACGGTACCAAACCGAATTGGCACAGAACGTAAGCGCACTCAAAGCGGTCGGCATGAATCCTGATTTTTCTGCACTCCAGGAGATTTCAGAAATAATTGACGAATTTCGATCAGCTTTAACAACTCTGGGTAACGCACTGGGCGGCCATGCTGGAGATTCAGCGCTAGCGGAAGCTACCCACGCACAAGAATTATTATTGCCAGCAATGACATCAGTTCGCTCAGCTGCCGATAAACTTGAAACAATTGTCGCCGATGATCTGTGGCCACTTCCGACCTACCAGGAAATGCTCTACATCCTGTAACTTCCACGCACTGGTGGTGGCTGACAAAGCATTCAGATTGGTCACCACCAGAGCCTGGAGTCCCCGCAATCCAAATATTAAATCCGTTGTGGCCAGGGCCGGGATCGAACCGGCGACCTTCCGCTTTTCAGGCGGATGCTCGTACCAACTGAGCTACCTGGCCGGAAGGCTGTAACACTCAAACAAACCCTGAGCGTTACAGCCAATCGCCTTTAGAGCGACCCTGACGGGACTCGAACCCGCGACCTCCGCCGTGACAGGGCGGCGCGCTAACCAACTGCGCCACAGGGCCTTGCAGTGAAACTGTGTACGCCGATCGGATTCGACTACGTCTCACCGATCAAGCGTACCCCCTACGGGATTCGAACCCGCGCTACCGCCTTGAAAGGGCGGCGTCCTAGGCCGCTAGACGAAGGGGGCCCACTGGAAAACTCTCCAGCAAGTACCCACAACGGCGTTCCGTTGGGAGCTCAGATAGCTTAGGACACATCTACCTGTATTCCCAAACTCGCACGTCAGAGAGCTAAATAACCCTAGATCGTAGGATCAACAATTGCCTCCGACAGCTGTGTCGTGAAGTCTTCATCAACTTCTGAAGGCCAGCCATTGGCCTGCCAGTCAGCTAGCCACTCAGGAGCAGCAAACGCAGGCAGCAGTAGGTCAAATGACTCAGCAAACCTTTCACGCATATCCGCACCGTTACTAGAAATCAGCGAAACATAGCGCTGTCCGGCAATAAGAGAAACCATGGTATGCGCAAATTTCACTGGGTCAGCGTCTTTACGCATCAGGCCTTCTTCTTGAGCCCGCAAAGCCAACTCAAATGCAGCTTCACCCCATACCCGTGATGGAACTACAGGAAGTGCAGCCATCAAGCTTGGCTCAAGCACTAGCCGAAATTCTGCTCGCATCATCTCGTTGGACTGAAAACGCACTGCAATGTCATCAATAAGTCCGCGGATAATGTCAAAAGCACCAAGCTTCTGATTTTTCCACTGCTCAATGAGATCTAGCAGTTGCTCAACTGCAGTCTCGAGAACTGCCGCAGCAAGTTGTTCCTTAGAATCAAAATGGAAATACATTGCACCCTTAGTGGCATGCGACCCTTCAAGGATCGTGCTCACTGAAGCTGCCGCATATCCGCTTCTACCGAATTCTGCCGCTGCAGCATCAACAATTGCAGCCCGCGTGCGTCGTGCTCGTTCTTGTTTTAGTGCCATATCAATCTGCCTCCGACTTGATAGTTTGTTCGTAACTCCGCGTATTCAATTTGATCTTGAATTCCCAGGTAAAACTGCAATCGCTTTACATAATCTGGACGTACGTCTAACACAGAGTAGCGGCACTCGAGAAGAAGCACCACTCGAGCGTTCTGTCAACTCAGCATAGAACTTATCCCCTCCCGAAACTAGCGAATCGCAACCAATGTATTGTTTCGTGCGCACGCCCCTATAGCTCAGTTGGTAGAGCTACGGACTTTTAATCCGCAGGTCCCAGGTTCGAGTCCTGGTGGGGGCACCAAGAGACCAGCAGGTCAGCGCTATTTAAACGGTAGTTTACGCAACTGATAAACGCCGTTCGATACCGCCACAACCGTACCGTTTGCGTCAATCAGGTCAACATTCAAAGCGAAATCTGCTTTTCCTCGACTAGCCACCTGGCTGTTAATTTCTTGAATTTCATGTGAACCCAGTCGAGCCGTGGCCTTAATTTTCCCGCGTGCCGGAGTTGAGAATTTAATATGCAGGTCTTTGACAATAGGATAATAAATATTTCGATCAAAAGTTTCCCAACAAATTATCCCACCTAGCACCTCAGCAAGGACGAATAACGATCCCGCATAAATAGTGCCTATGTGATTGCCATTCACCTCAGGAGGCAACTCAGCTGTCGCAAGTCCTGACTCAAGTTCAGTGACATACACACCGGTAGATCCCACTAAAGGGATTAGTTTCCCCATGAGCATGTTCATTTCAACAACGGCCGAATTCGTTAAATCTGTATTAGCTTGCGACATATCCACACCTTACATATGTAATATATTTTATAAGATGATAGTGGTCTTACAATTTTATATCATTGATGTGATTAATATCACTATATTTGCACGGTCAATCTCTCCGCGCCCCAGCAGTTATGCCAACCCCCGATAAATGCAATATCGTTAAATACACCCAACAACACGGCCGAGACCGCATAAAGGTAGGGAAAGCATCACCACAAAGACGTAAAACACTCACCCAAACCAACTAAGCACAACGTCAAGAAACGCGGGATGACATATTCTGACCACCACAAAACCTCCACAGAGCCGACCAGCACTGCGAATCGGTTCATTAACATTACAAAGCCCGGTAGTCCTGGCCCCGATGGCTGGCGTTACCAATGTTGCCTTCCGCGCTCTATGTCGTGAATTAGAAGCGGCATCCCAGGGGACTGTATCCGGCTTATACGTCTGTGAAATGGTCACCGCACGAGCTCTGGTGGAACGTCAGCCAGCAACCATGCATATGACTACCTTTGCCCCCGATGAAAACCCCCGTTCACTACAGCTCTACACGGTTGATCCGGAAACTACTTATCACGCCGCAAAAATGATTGTGGACGAAAACCTTGCTGACCACATCGACATGAATTTTGGCTGCCCAGTGCCTAAAGTTACCCGCAAAGGCGGGGGCGCGGCGCTACCCTATAAACGTAATCTTTTTGGTCAGATAGTTGCCGCAGCAGTAAAAGCAACCGAGGGAACAACCATTCCCATCACCGTAAAGTTTCGCATCGGTATTGATGATGCCCATCACACTCATCTGAACGCTGGCCACATAGCTGCTTCCGAAGGCGCAGCAGCTATCGCTCTGCATGCCAGGACCGCGGCGCAACGCTATTCCGGCACCGCTAACTGGAACGAAATCACTCGACTCAAAGAACATGTATCTGACATACCGGTTCTCGGTAATGGCGATATTTTCTCAGCCTCAGATGCGTTGGAGATGATGGCGAAGACCGGATGTGACGGTGTTGTTGTGGGCCGAGGGTGCCTAGGCCGTCCATGGTTATTTGCTGAGCTAAGTGCGGCGTTTAACAACCTCCCGCAGCCCACACCACCGACCCTGGGTTCTGTTGCCCAGATTATTTCTCGGCATGGCAAACTCCTCGCCGCGCATCATGGGGAAGACAAAGGCATGCGAGAAATTCGTAAACATATCGCTTGGTATCTGCGCGGCTTTCCTGCCGGATCGGAAATTCGAGTGGGACTATCTCTGGTGAAGACTCTCAACGAACTTGATGCACTACTTGAGCAACTGGACCCCAACATCGCTTTTCCTCCAGATGCCCAAGGCCCCAGAGGCCGACAAGGCTCGCCGGGAACAGTCTCCCTACCTAATGGCTGGCTTGACGACCCACAAGACTGCACAGTGCCAGTTGGTGCAGACTTAATGCACTCAGGCGGCTAATAACAGGCGTAGGTGCTGCGGATTCGCCCCTTTCCCGAAACCCTCAGTACGATGTTGGGAACTACCACACTGAAAGACCCTAAGTGTGGTTCCGCTGTGTCAGAGAAGTTGAGGTTGGGCTGTGAGTGACGAACACACTCCTGAGCCTCTCGGGCCGCCGCACCGAGCGCCCTGGGAGCGCCGGGTAAGTGAAAAGCCAGACCTGGACAAACCACTGCCCACTCACCGGCCCCAAGTGCGGCGTTCTTTTAATGGAGATCTAACCGATACCACAAAACTTTCAGTTGCAGAACTGTTAGCTAAAATGGGACAACCTGAGGCTTCCGCAAAAACAACCGGCACTCGCCCCCGCCACCAAGAAACTCCACAGCAAAGTTCTGCCCTTCAACCCGGTAGCGACAATCGTAGTACGTCCAGTGCCTCACTCACCGAGGAACCCACACGGCCGGATTCGGAATTTGAGTACCAAAAAGCCGCACTTGCTGCGACCCAAGTAGCTCCCTCCCGTGCATACCACCGCCCATGGCAGGCCACAGCCAAACCCTCAGTCATTGGACAGGGGGCGTTAGTTGGTCAAATTTCCCCCAATAAAACTGGTCGCAGCCGGGCTCAAAAGATCGCTCGGACGTTAACCGCGATTGTTGCCGTTATGGCCTTTATCGCTACCGGGGCCGCCTATACCTATCAGAACTCCAAAGATAATCGCTTTAACAACGTCGACGCTATCGATCCTACGTCTTCCGACATCGTTGATATTAGTTCGCAGAACGGTGATGAAAACTATTTGATTGTTGGTACCGACACCAGAGCTGGCGCCAATGGCCAAATGAACGCTGGCGACACCGAAGGCGCTGAAGGAGCTCGTTCGGATACCGTGATGCTAGTGAACATACCGGCAAACCGAAGTCGAGTTGTTGCAGTATCTTTCCCCCGAGATCTGGCAATAACACCAGTAATATGCGAAGCTTGGGATAACGATAAAGGTGAGTATCTGGGCGAAAAAGTTTACACAGAAACCAAATTGAATAGCGCCTACGGCTTTGGTGGTCCCAAGTGTTTATTAAAAGTGATTCAAAATTTATCGGGCCTTAATATCAATCATTTTATTGGGATGGACTTTTCAGGCTTTTCTAAATTGGTGGATCAAGTTGGCGGCGTTGAGGTCTGTTCCACTAAACCTATTGAAGACTACGAACTTGGCACTGTACTTGCCCAAGCCGGTAAGCAAACAATCGACGGTGTTACTGCCTTGCAATACGTCCGTGCCCGCAAAGTTACTACTGAAATAAATGGCGACTACGGACGGATTAAACGTCAGCAACTGTTTCTATCCTCGCTGCTGCGCACTGCCCTATCAACAAAAATGCTGTTTGATCCATCCCGGCTTAACAGCTTCATCAATACTTTTATCAGTGAGACCTTTGTTGATCAGGTTAATACCAATAATCTTGTAAAACTTGGGCGGTCCCTGCAGGGATTAGATGCTGGCCGTGTCACCTTCCTCACCGTACCAACCGATGGAACCGATGAGTACGGAAATGAAATTCCCCGCACCCAAGGTATCGACGATATTTTCAGCGCGATCATTAATGATCAGCCACTACCAGGGGAGAAAAAACTTGAGACCCCCACAACAGCTCCAGCACCAACACCTCGAGAAGTAACGGCTATTGATCCCAGCGCAATTTCCCTACAAGTCTCCAATGCCACTAATCAAACAGGGCTGGCAAAAAAGACTGCCACACTACTAACCAGTTATGGTTTTGAAATTGATTCAGTGGGCGATTTTGATAAACCCATAGCTAAGACCACAATTCGATTTTCGGCTGGACAAGAACAAGCTGCCGCCACACTGTCCTCAGCTTTCCCTAACGCGTCAGTGGAGAAAGTGAGTGGGTTAGGAACCGTTGTCCAACTTGTGCTCGGGCTTGATTTTACCGTCGCTAAAATGCCAGCAAAAGAAGGTACTGCCCTGTCTCCAGTTATCACCACTGGGGGTGGCGATACCGTCTCGCTGCCTGCGGATCTGACTGTCACAAACGCTAGTGACACCACCTGCGAGTAATTCGTTCACCTTTTATTCACCAGCTGCTCGCGTATCGGACTTGAGCAGTCCGTAGGCTATGACCTTATGCGTGTGGCTTATAACGAACAGATGACCGATCTTGCCGATCAACTTGGGGTGATGTGCGGGCTTGCCGGAGCAGCGATGGAACGCGCGACTCAAGCCCTACTTCAGGCTGACCTTGGCGTAGCTGAGCAGGTCATCACTGATCACGAACAAATCGTAGCAATGAGCTCCTCAGCCGAAGAGAAGGCTTTTGCTCTCTTGGCTTTACAGGCACCGGTAGCTGGCGACCTGCGAGCCGTTGTCAGCGGCATTCAGATTGTTGCCGATGTTGACCGGATGGGTGCACTAGCATTACACGTCGCCAAGATCGCTCGACGACGCCATCCTGAGCACACTTTACCCGAAGAAGTCAATGGTTATTTTGCGGAAATGGGCAGGTTAGCTGTTGCTATTGGCAAATCAGCACAAGAGGTCCTTATCTCTCGTGACCCTGAACAAGCTGCTCGTATCCAAGATGAGGACGATGCCATGGACGACCTGCATCGGCACCTCTTTACTGTGCTGATGGATCGGGAATGGAGCCACGGGGTGGCTTCGGCTATCGATATTACTTTGCTTGGCCGATACTACGAGCGATTCGCCGACCATGCCGTTCAGGTCGCTCGTCGGGTTATTTTCTTGGCTACCGGAAAAATGCCGGAAGAATTTAGCGATCTTCATAAAGCTATTGAGTAACTGCCTTTTCAATCTAAAAATGTCCTCCTGAGCAT
>JBOFCS010000237.1:0-15692 GCA_051646185.1 Mycobacteriaceae bacterium
TCACCAAGGGTACCGCGTTCTTCTGCATGGAGCTTGGTCCAATGGAAACCAAGAAGCACCTCCGGTTGCCGAGCGGAGAAGGCCAAAAATAAACCTTGCGGATCAAACCACGGTTGATTGATCCGCTCATCAATCTGACTTTGTGCCCAGCCACCCTGTTCTGGATGCCAAGAGAAGGCAGCATTGTTAACTCTTAACAATTCAGAATCATCAGCAGAACCCGCATAGTTCCGCAAGACAATATCGTGCGGAACTATAAGTTCAGGAATATTTTCAGTGTTTAATTTCTTACGAAGCTGAAGCAGCTCCCGTGCAGAAACCAAATCAAGTTTACGGGCCACCGCCGCTGCCGCAGGAAGATTCCCATGCGCCCATATCCGAGAATTTTCACCAGCTTTGGCGAATACCTCGCTCACTAACGTGCTGCCTAATCCATTTCCCCGCACCTTCGGATGAACCAGCAATTCAGCCATCGCTGGGTTACCACTAAGGCCTGGCACAATATTTGCGTACCCAATCACCTCACCGGAATCGCTATGCCACACAAGATGCTGCGCTGAACCCTGACCAGCTAGCGATTGAACAACACTCTGCCCTACCGGGTCGATGCCGTCAGCTTTTCGAGCGCTATCACACAACTCTTGGATAGCTAGGGCCGTGTCGGCAGAAAGTTCGGTAACCCAGCCCCGGTGACAAGAACTTGAATCCACCCGATCCATTACTGCACCGAAGGGGAAACCTGAGCAAAGCCCGGGCCTTCATGTGATTCATCTGCCCAGGCTGGCTCAACAACTGAGCCTGTCTGTTCCCGCGGAGCAGCGCCGGACCCTTTACTTCGCGCTGGTCGCACTGCCTTGTAACCAACATTGCGCACAGTTCCGATAAGAGATTCGTACTCAGTACCAAGTTTTGCCCGAAGCCGCCGAACATGAACATCGACTGTTCTAGTACCACCAAAGAAGTCATAACCCCAGACTTCTTGCAGTAGCTGGGCGCGGGTGAACACTCGACCGGCATGCTGAGCGAGATATTTTAATAGCTCAAACTCTTTGTACGTCAAGTCTAGCGGGCGCCCACGCAAACGTGCAGTGTAAGTACCTTCATCAATAAGCAACTCACCAAGGGTGACCTTCCCAGACTCTTCCGGTGCAACTACCCCACCATGACGAGAAAGCAGCAGACGTAGTCGCACGTCTATTTCTGCTGGCCCAGTTCCGGGGAGAAGAATGTCGTCCAAACCCCACTCTGCATTTACCGCAACCAGCCCTCCCTCGGTCACCACTGCTACAACCGGAATTGATGACCCAGCGCTGCCAAGCAGCCTGCATAAACCACGCGCAGCAGCCAGATCTGTGCGAGCATCAACCAAAGCAATGTCAGCTGAGCTTGCCTCAAGCAACGAAGACACTTCTGTTGGCACTGCTCGAACCGTATGAGCAAGCAGGGCCAGAGACGGCAGGACTGATTCTGGATTAGGGTCCGCAGTTAAGAGAAGAAGATCCACACACCCTCCCTCAGGCAAAGGTTCAACAACTAGTTTGTTGATAGTCAACCGGATTAGCTGGACTAACTAGGGTACAGAGTAACTGGTGGGCAATAGTCAGTAATTACTCGCCACGGCACTAGCGACCACTGACCTTGTCTGGAAGCAACCCCAATTTATGTTCATCAGTCAGAATGGTCTTGTGAAGAAGCTACTGATTGGCCTGCTGAGCGTTGCTGCCATTGCCCTGGCCATTGATTTTGGCTCGGCTTCCTACACTGAATACCACTTCTCTCGAACAGTTCGCGGTGCTGCATCACTCAACTCTGACCCCTATGTCGCTATCATCGGATTCCCGTTTCTGAGCCAGGCGAACAACAGCAAGTATCGTCAGGTGGAGATTCGAGCGAACGGCCTTCACAACCAACCGCTGGGCACCGCCAATATCGAAACCACCCTCTATGACCTTACGATCCCTTCCCAGCACTGGACCGTAACTGATACCGATACACTCACCGCACAAAGTATTGAGAGCCGATTGATAATCAGCGCTACCGCCCTAGGGCGCTATCTGAATATTGTTGACTTAGCTTTAGCAGCTCCACCAGCAGACCGAGCCGAGTCGACCGGAGGAACCACCGCTTCGGGAATATCGAGCAGCTCTGGTCTTGTTTTCACTGGAACGCCTCAGATACCTGGGATACACCATCCGGTGAGTGTTACCGTCGATCTCCGTGTCGCCGGGGACTCCATCATCATCACCGCGACGGGGCTTGCCACTGGTCCTGATGCAGCCGATGTCCAGCTCATCCCCGAAAACCTGAAAGATCAAGTTTTGATGAAATTCAGCAGCGTCCTGCCAGGACAGCATCTTCCCTTTGGCCTACCCATCACCACCATTGGTGCCAGAGGCTCCGACCTTGTTGTGGAAGGTATGACCCACAACCGCACTGTTACCCTGAAACAGTTGGTTAAGCCATGATCGCCATCGTCATACTGATCTGCTCTCTAGTCTTCGCAACCGGCCTTGGATTGTTCTATCAGTACCGGTTCGGAAAAGTCCGGGCAACAACTACCGGCAAGGACGCTGCCGCTGCCTTAACTCTCTTGAAAGCAGCAGGACTTTCCCAAGAAGTCCCCTCAATTGTGCATTTTTCGGCCCACTGGTGTGGCCCTTGCACAGCAGTGCGAACAGTGATTACTAATGTCATTCATGGACTGGAAACGCCCGGCTCAGCTATAAAAGTAGAACTCGATATTGATGAAAACCCAGAGTTAGCGCGAGAACTTTCGGTGCTTTCCTTGCCTACTACCTTCATCTATGATGAAGCCTTACAGCAGCGATTTCGCATCTCTGGGGTGCCTAAAACAACGGAGCTTAACGCAGCATTGACACCTCTATTGGGAGCTGCGGATTCCCCTCACCCAATAACCAGGTAAGCTTTAAGCCGTGTCCAACAACCTTGAGCTTCTGCTCACCAAACGTCGCACAGTGGACCTGTGCCGTCTTGGCGGTTGTTGTTGTTGCCTTTACCTCTGATAGAGCCAGGAAAAATGGCTAACCGCCACTTTCGGTTGCTGTCCAGCCTCGATTGCCAGAAAATCCACCGGCGTCCCGGCCAACTTCCCTATATGCCACTCGCGCAGGAGCAACATCACAATGTCAGTACCACAATCAACATCCCAGTCAGTGCCTGAATCGCCAACTGAGTCGTTACCCCCGTCAAGCCCAACAGAGCTTGACTCCCTAGACGTGCGCGGCCCACGGTTTGCCGCCTGGATCACCACCGCAGTCTTAGCGGTTGTGCTTATCCTTTCGGCCTTCTCAACAGTTGCTGCTGGGAGCCTCCTAGCTATCCAAGCCGTTATTTTTGCCTTAGGTGCTGCGCTGGGGCCACGCCAAAGCCCCTATGGTCGTATCTTTGCTACTTTTGTGGCACCACGAATTTCGGCACCTACTGAGCGAGAACCTGTCGCCCCACTGCGGTTCGCGCAACTTGTTGGACTTATTTTTGCTTTTGTTGGGGTTATCGGATTTGCCACTGACTTAAGCACACTCGGCCAAATAGCTACTGGCTTTGCACTGATCGCAGCATTTCTCAATGCAGCCTTTGCGCTCTGCCTCGGTTGCTTGATCTACCCCTTTGTTTCCCGGGTTCTCCGGTAATACATTTCTCCGTCTCGTATCCGCTCTACTGTTCAACCGACTCACTAACCGAAAGGAATCCCTATGGCTCGCTCTGACGTCCTGGTCTCTGCCGACTGGGCCGAGCAGAATCTTTCTGCTCCCAGTACTGTCTTCATCGAGGTTGATGAAGACGCTAGCGCTTACGACGGTGGACATATCGAAGGTGCCATCAAGCTTGACTGGCGCAAAGATCTTCAAGACCCCGTTCGCCGCGACTTCCTGAATCAGGCTCAGTTCTCAGAATTGTTATCCGCTAAGGGCGTATCAAATGATGATACGGTGGTTCTTTATGGCGGCAACAACAACTGGTTTGCCGCATATGCTTACTGGTACTTTAAGCTCTACGGCCACAAAGACATTAAACTCATCGATGGTGGTCGCAAGAAGTGGGAACTTGATGGTCGTCCACTTTCAGCAACAACTGTTACCCGCCCAGCAACCAACTACCAGGCTCAGGCTCCTGATACCTCGATCCGCGCCTTCCGCGATGAGGTCATCGCCTCTATCGGCAGCAAAAACCTCGTCGATGTACGGTCCCCCGATGAGTTCTCCGGCAAAATCCTTGCCCCAGCACATCTTCCACAGGAGCAGGCTCAGCAACGCGGTCACGTGCCTGGGGCCATCAATATCCCCTGGAGCACCACGGCCAATGAAGATGGCACTTTTAAGAGCAATGAAGCCCTCGAAGCCCTCTACAAAGACAAGGGTTACGACGAAGCTAAGGCCACTATTGCCTATTGCCGCATTGGCGAGCGGTCCAGCCATACCTGGTTTGTGCTTCAAGAACTACTCGGAAAATCTGATGTTAAGAACTATGACGGCAGCTGGGTGGAGTACGGCTCCCTCGTTGGCGCCCCTATCGAAATTGGAGCTTAAATATGTGCAGCGCACCTCAACAAGGACAGACAATCCCCGCAGGCGTTGACGTGGAGAAGGAAACGGTCATTACCGGACAGGTTCTCGACGCTGACGGTCAGCCTGTTGGTGGCGCATTTGTGCGTCTCCTTGACGGCTCAGGCGAGTTCACTGCCGAGGTTGTTGCCTCCGGGACTGGCGATTTCCGGTTCTTCGCCGCCCCGGGCACCTGGACCCTACGCGCCCTCTCTTCTTCGGGTAATGGCGACACCACCATTAGCCCTGAACAGACCGGGATTCACCAGGTAGATGTCACAATAAGCAAGTAATTATCGCTGTAGAACGGCCCTACAATTTCGCGAAATTGTAGGGCCGTTCTACATGGTTAAGCGTTCGGACTAGAATCGTGTTGTGGTCATATTCTTTGAAATTCTTCTGGTCCTGGCTGCCATTGCGATCACCTGGTTTGGAGCTTACGCTCTGTACCGTTTGATCACTGACGAGTCGTGAATACCGATTCCTCTGATGGTTCCGCCAAGGCTGACGCAGCGCCGTCAGTCGAGTTTGGCAGCGCTGATCGGGCGGTCTCGGTCGCCGCTGAGCGGGCAAAGCTGACCTCAAGTCTTAATATCCCCACTCTCCCAGACCTGCCCTTGCCGATTGATACCGCCAATCTTCGATTAGGGGCGGACCTTAACCCAGGATTGTTGGCGCTTCTACCGTTGGTGGGTGTATGGCGCGGGGAGGGCGAGGGGCATGATTTTAGCCAACCAGACCCGGAAAAAGCTAGCTATCGTTTTGGTCAGCAGATTGTGGTCTCCCATAATGGTGAAAACTTTCTGAGCTGGGATGCCCGCTCCTGGAGGTTGGATGGCGAGGGCAACTATGCCGGGCCGGGGTTGCGTGAAACTGGGTACTGGCGCTTTATTGAGGATCCTGAATCACATAACGAGGAGCAGGCTATAGAGCTGCTGTTAGCGCACGCCGGTGGTTATATCGAATTACTTTATGGCGGTCCGCTCAATCAGTCATCGTGGGAATTGGCTACTGATGCCTTGGCCCGCAGCAAGTCTGGGGATCTTGTTGGCGGTGCAAAGCGACTTTACGGCCTGGTGGAATCTGGCGATCTTGCGTACGTTGAAGAGCGTATCAACGCTGATGGGCAGTTGGTCCCGCATCTTTCAGCTCGGCTTGTCCGCTATATTGGTTAGTCAATTCACAACGCTGATCTTCCTTAGTTTTCCCAGGAAGATGGTGTGTTACAACAACTACCGTTCGATCTTCAGCTATCAAGCCTGAATGCCGATCTAGCAAGGCAGCTAAAAGCTGCTCGGAATCTTCCGCACTCAGATGCTCGGTAGGTTCGTCAAGCAGTAGTACACGAGCCGGGGAAATGATCACTCGCGCTAGCAGTAGCCTTCGACGCTGACCACCGGAAACTGCTTGTGCACCAAGAACTAATCGAGTATTCAACCCTTCTGGTAAGTTGTTGAGCCAGTCTTGCAATCCTACTGCAGTCAAGGCGGCGATAAGCCGATCATCGGAAGCATCTCCGCAAGCAACGAGGAGATTATCTCGCACCGTGGTATCAAAAATATGCGCATCTTCGGCAAAAAATCCAACACTATTGGGCAGTGCGGCCTGTTCATCTTCGGTTAAATCTCTGATGTGAGTTCCGTTCACTGTCACTGTTCCTGAGGCTTCCGGCAGTAACCCGGCAATTGTCATCAGTAATGCAGTTTTACCTACTCCGCTTGCCCCGGTTATCACCGTACGGGAGCCCGGAGGCAGGGAAAAACTCACTGGATTAGTCAAAGTATGCCATCCACAAGATAATCCACTCGCCACAATCTCTGGCGTTGATTCAACTATCTTCGGCCGAATATCCAGGTTACTTTCCCCATCTAGCGGGATTTTATGCACTAAATCCATAATTCGCTTAGCTGCTATCTGAGCCCGAGTCAGGGTAATCGCCGCATCTGGAAGTAGTGTGGTGGACTCAAATGCTGCCAATGGCAAGAGAACTGCCATTGCTAATGTCATTGGCGACATCTGAGCACCCGGCTCAGTAAAAGTCAGTACCCCAATCACTAGAGAGGCAGCAAGACTCACCGCAATCGCCAACGGGTGTGCTACTGCGGCCCAGGACATAAGCTTTGCCGCATTTTCAGTTTCCACTATCTTCTGATTTTTTGCAGTGGCTGCATTGTTTAGCGCATTCTCCAGTTGACCAGCAACTCTGAGTTCCGCGGTATGGTCAAGGGCTGTTACTACAGCAAGATCATACTGAGCCTGCCACTGCGCTCCAGCTTGTTCACTGCGCCGCGTTCCCTGCGCAGCCAACCACGGCGCAAAGACACCGGCAAAGATCAGGCTCACTGCCAATATCAGAGCCGAAAATGGTAGCAGCACATACATTACTAGCACTACAGCAACTGAGGTAACAAAAGCTACAAGCATAGGCAATATTGCGCGTATGACAACATCTCCTAATGCATCAATATCTGCCCCCATCCGAGTTACCAGTTCCCCACGTCGATAACTAGTAGTAACTGCCGGCTCAGCAGCGGCTAACCGTGTATAAAGTTGTTCCCGCGCAGCGCTTACCCCACTGAGCGCACAATCATGTGAATAGAGTCGCTCTAAATACCTGAACAGACCACGCGAAATTCCCAGTGCACGAACAGAAACCACGGCTACGCTTAAATCTAACACCGGAGGCATTTGCCAAGCTCTAGTAATTAGCCAGGCCGAAAGTACGGCTAGCGTAATAGCACTGACTAAAGTTAGCACCCCCAAGATCAAGGCCACTACCGTACGCCCCACCCGTAAATTAAGTAGAGATAACGCGGGCCACAGCGGATCAGTTGTCATCAATAACTCCCCGGCTTTTTACCTGTATCACCCGATCTGCAACGTCAAGAACTGAATCACGATGTGCAATAACAACTACCGTACGACCAGATCTAGCTAACTGCACTAACTGCGCTAATACTTGTTTTTCACTATGGGGATCAAGATGGGCAGTCGGTTCATCAGCGAGAATCACTGGAGCAGAAGATAATAGCAATCGTGTCAGGGCAAATCTTTGCCGTTGCCCCAGCGAAAGTCCGACGCCTCCATTACCAATATGTGTTTCCCAGCTCTGCGGTAGCTTCTCAAGGACTGCGGAGAATCCGGTGGCTTCAGCGGCAACAGCAAGCTTACTGTCAGTAAGATCAACCCTAGAGCCAAGTTTAAGGTTTTCTTCAAGTGTCCCCGCTAATAATGTGGGGTGTTGAGGTAGCCAAGCCAGAGTGGACCACCAATAATTTTTTTCAAAACTAGTGAGTGAACTTCCGTTAATATAGATTCCTCCAGTGGCAGACACTAAACCTAGAAGGGCAAGCATCGCAGTAGTTTTACCGGAACCATTGCACCCAGTAAGTACAGTAAGTTCTCCTGGACACATTTTTGCTGAAAGTAAATAGGGGGCTGCTCCTTTTCGAGATTCCACACAAAGGCTTTGTAACTCAATCGTTACTGATTCCGATAAGCCTTCTTTCTGCTCACCTTGCGGCAACGCTGGCAGTGTTATTGTGTTAAAAGCTTTATCAGCAGCAAGAAGTCCATCTTGAGCTGCATGAAATTGCGCCCCCACTACCCGCAAGGGCAGATACACTTCAGGGGCCAAAATGAGGGCGGCAATACCAGAGGCAAGCTCCATATCACCAAAAACCAGACGCAACCCAATACCCACCGCCACCAAAGCCACACTTAATGTTGCTAATAATTCAAGAACCATGGCTGAAAGAAATGCAATACGCAAAGCCGCCATCGTTGAACGTCGATTGGCTTGCCCAAGCTCATGAATTCGTGCCGCTGGCCCCCACTGCCGACCTAATGCCCTCAAAGTTGGCAGACCCGCAATGAGATCAAGAAATTGTGATGATAATCGTTGGATATCAAGAAGTTTAGATTCTGTTTTCCCTTTTGTTAGCAGCCCAATAAGAACCATGAATATCGGAATTAGCGGTAGGGTGACAGTAATTATCACAGCAGAAGCGATATCTTGACATGCAATCGCCAGAACGGTTATTGGAGTTACTACCCCAGCAAGAACTAGCGCGGGTAGGTATCCCATGAGATACGGCCGAAGGTCTTCCAACCCCCTGAGCAACACGGTAATCACTTCATCACGTCGACTAACAATAGTTCGCAGATCTGCTGAGCTCACTTGCCTCAGTGCTGAATCTGCAAGTTCAGCAATAATATACGAGGCACTACGATGTGAAAAACGGACCTGCATCCACGTAGCTGCCACTCGAATTGTCAGAGCTGCTAGCAGAATATAGAGCTGTGGTGTCCAGTCAGCTAGGGATCGTCGGTCTGGCTGGGTAATAACTCCAGCCAATATTGACGCAGTCATTACTGCAATAACCACAACAGTAATAGCGGTAACAACTCCGAGAAAGACCATGAGTACTAAGTAGACTCGCGCTGAACGCGAGTATTGCCAAAGTCGCGGGTCAATCGGAGTGCGGCGTTCAGACACTACTCACACTTTCACGATTTTGTGGTAACAGAAAGACCAATGCCTGCTGGGATCTGATCGGTGGAAATCCGACGACGAAAAACCCAATACGTCCACCCTTGATAGATCATCACCACCGGAGTCATTGCGGCTGCCGCCCAGGTCATTACCATGAGGGTATAGGCACTTGACGAAGCATTGTGCACTGTTAAACTCAGTGCCGAATCTGTCGTTGAGACCATGACATTGGGGAATAATGATCCAAAAAGCAAGGTAACAGTGGCGAGCACAGCCACTGTTGTACCGATAAATGCCCAGTCTTCTCGCTTCATTCGGGTGAGTAGTGCAACTGCAATTAGGGCCACTGCCGCAAGCACCAAAGCAACCCAGGTCCAACCTTTTCCATATGCCAGTTGCGTCCATAATGCAAAGGCTCCACCAACCGCTACCGCTGGTATTGCCAGGATCTGAGCAATACGTTCTGCATCTTGATGAACAGAGCCGGAAGTCTTCAAAGCAATAAATACCGCTCCATGTAAGGCAAACACCAACGCGGTGGTGGCCCCACCAAGTAAAGCGTAGGGGTTAAGGAGATCAAAGAATCCTGAGGTAATTTTTTTGTCTGCATTAATGGCAACCCCACGAACAATATTGGCAAAAGCTACACCCCATAAGATCGCTGGAATCCAGGAACCAATACCAATGCCAAGATCGCACCAGCGCCGCCAGTTGTCGTTGTTTATTTTCCCCCGGTATTCAATGGCGCACACTCGGACAATAAGTGCTACCAAAATAACCAGCAGCGGTAAGTAGAAGCCGGAAAACAATGTTGCATACCATTCGGGGAAGGCGGCGAACATCGCTCCGCCTGCGGTAAGTAACCACACTTCATTGGCATCCCACACTGGACCAATGGTATTGAGCACCGTCCGACGTCGGGTATCAACACTGGCCTCGGTGCCCGAACGAGCTGTCATCGATTTACTGCCAATGATCGGCAGCAGCATTCCTACTCCAAAGTCGAAGCCTTCCAAAATGAAGTAGCCAAGGAAGAGTACTGCGATGAGAATGAACCACACATTGACAAGTTCCATGATCTGTTCCTACCTCAGTATGCAAATGATAGTTGTTGGGGTGCATCAGAATTAGTGGAATCTCCGCCTTCTGATGGGTGCTTATCGTGATCAAGTGGCCCTTCCAGAATGTATCTTCTGATGAGGAAAAACCACACTGCACCTAAGGCTGCGTAGAGCACTGTAAACGTCACCAAAGATAGCCATACTGTTGCCACCGGATGATCCGATACTCCTTGCAGCACCAGGAGCCGAAGATTGACATCTCCACTGGGGTTGGGTGCGACAATCCATGGCTGTCTGCCCATTTCAGTAAAGACCCAGCCAGCGCTATTAGCCAGAAATGGGGTGGGAATCATGGCGATGCTTAAGATTGCAAACCAGCGCTGGGTAGGAACCCGCCCGCCTCGGGTAAACCACAACCCAAGCACAGCAAGCAGCGCTGCACCTGCGGCCCAACCTATCATGGCACGGAAAGTCCAGTAGGTAACAAACAGATTTGGTTGATAATTCCCTGAACCAAGTTGCTGTTCATACTGCTGTTGAAGTTCTTTCACTCCGGTGATAGTGGAGTTAAAGTCTCCGTCGGCAAGGAAGGAAGTGAGCCCAGGAATTTTAATAAGTTGGGTAATACTGTCACAGTTATTTTGGGTTCCCACTGTCAGTAGGGAGAAATCTGCTCCAGTTTCACTGTGACATAAGGATTCCGCTGCTGCCATTTTCATGGGTTGCTGTTCAAACATCAGCTTCGCTTGGATATCACCGGTAATGGCTAGCCCCACACCGGAAGCCACCATTACCCATAGAGCAAGAATTGTCA
This sequence comes from Mycobacteriaceae bacterium, assembly GCA_051646185.1. GTDB lineage: Bacteria > Actinomycetota > Actinomycetes > Mycobacteriales > Mycobacteriaceae > JBOFCS01. The sequence goes on from JBOFCS010000237.1 coordinate 10,933, forward strand.
CTGGGCGGAACATGGTTTTAGCGGTACCCTTATGCTCCTCTATTACTTCGTGATCTTCGCTTGTTGCAGCTTTGCGCATATGCCGCACCATGGACCAACCAGCAACTCCGGCAACAAATGTGGCCGCAGTTAGCAGCGCTCCGGCCACCACATGCGGGAAGGCAGCAAGCGTAGTATTATTGGTGAGCAATGCCCAAATGCTGGTAAGTTCCGCTCGACCTCTTTCTGGGTTAAATACCGCCCCCACCGGATGCTGCATGAATGAGTTTGCGGCAATAATGAAATATGCTGAGGCGTTTACCCCAATGGCCACTAACCAAATCGTGGCTAGGTGAAGGATTTTTGGCAATCTCCCCCACCCAAATATCCACAGCCCTAAGAACGTTGATTCCAAAAAGAAGGCCACTAATCCTTCTAATGCTAGCGGTGCCCCAAAAACGTCACCAACAAAGCGGGAATACTCACTCCAGTTCATCCCAAATTGAAATTCCTGGACAATGCCGGTAGCCACCCCTAAGGCGAAGTTAATCAAAAAAAGTTTGCCAAAAAATTTGGTGAGCCGATACCACTGATCATTTCCGGTCACTACCCATACTGTCTGCATGACTGCGATAAGTGGAGCTAGCCCAATGGTTAGTGGAACAAGAATGAAGTGGTAAACGGTGGTGATGCCAAACTGCCACCGCGAAACATCCAAACTGCTCATAGCATTCACTCCGATATTCATCAGACTAGCTCTGGGTACCTCTGTCAGGGTCATGCACTAAGGCCACAGTGGCGCTCATCACTTTGCTGCTATGCACAGCCAACCCTTTACTACTCAATGTAGTAGCACTGTCAAATCGGGATGACTCCAGATCAGGGGAAAGAAGCAATGCCACCGCACACACCCGAGAAACATCTGCGGCAAGCAGATAATATACGGAGCACTCCGGGGTGCCATGGCTAATTTTTGCTAGAAAAATAGCAACTTTACGTGCTCATGCCTGCACGCTATGCCTTTGTTTACGTACTTCCCCAACTGGGAAATACGTAATACCCACCAACGAAAACAAAATTATATGGTGCTAGCCATACTTATTGAGATGATCATCGTAGCCCCCGTTCTTGCCGATTGATCCGCATCCTCAAGCAGTAGGAGGCATTCGCAATATAAACTCCCGGATCAGTTAAAGCAGTGCGCGCTGATACGGCAGTTATTGTCGATCGTCGGTGTTACCCACCAATGCTACTCACTGCAAGGTCCACCAGGGAAGAGAACTCAGCAGCCTGCTCCGGCAGAGCTAACTCCGCACCATTTAAGGTATGCACCCGAGCTGCGAGAGTGACACTTGATACCATCCAAACACCCTGGGAGGCAAAGAGATCAGCGGGAAGAAATAGTTCATAGTTACACTCATAACCCTGGGACGACGCTACATCAAATAAGGCTTGCACCGTGGTGCCTGCCAGTATCCCACTATTAGTTGGAGTGGTAATAAGCTTTCCGTCCCGCATAATCACCACAGTCGAACGTGGCCCTTCCAAAACATAACCTTCACTACTGGTAAAAATGACCTCTTCAGCCCCCATGCTAGCTGCGTGACGTAACGCCGCCATGTTCGTGGCATAGGAAAGAGTTTTTGCTCCCAGCAACTGCCAGGGTGCGCGGGCAGCCAAATCTATGGAGAATCCTCGCTCCATAGTTATTGCCGAAATACCTTCGCGCCGAACCTGTTCCACCCTTGATGCCACAGCACCTACCGTAATATACGCTGTCGTATGATCTTCTTCAGAAACTGTAAAACTCTCAGTGCCACGGCTTAATGCCAATCTCAGAATGCCTTCGACCTCAGTCCCATGCAGGCCCACCCACTGCTGCACTGCAATAGCCACGGCAGCGCGCCATTGGTTCAGATCTGGCTTCGGCAGTTCCAACGCAGCAGCCGACTCTTGTAAGCGCAATAAATGCCATTCCACAACACAAGCCCGACCGTCCCGAACCAGCAAGGTTTCAAATATTCCGTCCCCACGTACCGCAGCCAGATCATCCGCACGCAAAAACGGAAGATTGGGATCGTGCACTGTTCCATCAAGAGTCACCAATACCTGCATAAGACATAGCCTAAAACCAAACCCGTCCCGTATCCGACAAGCACGCCGCCAATCAGTGCGGCATTTAGCCGTACAGTGGAACTGTGGCTGATTCCGTGTACCGCTCACCCATCCTTTCCACTGTCGGCGCCGTTGGTGCTCAGCCTGACTCTGCCGATGCTGGTGTCGCTTGGCACTATGGTGATCCCCTGCGTGAACAAAAAACTGCCACTGTTGCTGCCGTTATGGTGGACCGCTCTCATCGTGGGGTTCTTGCGTTAAGTGGCCCGCAGCGCTTGAGTTGGTTACACACACTGTCCAGTCAGCATGTGGCTGATCTTGCTGATGGGGAAAGTGCTGAAAGTCTCAGCCTAGACGTTAATGGTCGGGTAGAAGATCACCTTGTTCTCACCGATATAGCTGACCTCACCTGGATCGACACCGAGCGTTCCCGAGTCACTGCCCTGCTGGCATTCTTACAAAAGATGGTTTTCTGGTCCAAAGTTGAACCTCGAGATGCTCACACAGAACTTGCCGTTATCAGTCTGCTTGGCCCTCAACTCGAAGACCTCCACATTCTCACTGCGTTGGGTATCACTGCTCTGCCCGAGCCGTATCGTGCTGTTGCCCGTACTGATGGTGGTTTTGTTCGCCGGATGCCTTGGCCAACCAGTGAAGCGCCGATCGCTCTTGATGTTCTGGTCCCCCGCGATCAGTTAACGCAATTGTGGTCGGAGCTTCAGGCGGTCGCAGTGGTACCAGCAGGAATGTGGGCTTTTGAGGCCCTGCGAGTAGCCGCGCTGCGACCACGCTTAGGCCTGGACACCGATGACCGAACCCTGCCCCATGAAGTGGGGTGGATTGGCGGGATCAACGAAGGTGGGGCGGTCCATCTGGATAAAGGGTGCTACCGCGGACAAGAAACTGTGGCACGTATTCATAATTTAGGGAAACCGCCTCGGCACCTTGTGTTGCTGCACCTTGATGGTGCTGCCGATTCTTGCCCTAGACCTGGCAGTGCCATCGCTGTTGATAGCCGTGTAGTTGGACGGGTGGGCACCGTGATCGATCACTTTGAACTCGGCCCTATCGCCCTTGCATTGGTGAAGCGGACAATTCCCGTTGATGCCCCGTTGACGACTGAGGGTGTGGCTGCCGCTATTGATCCGCGCTCTGTCCCCCAGCTTGATACCCCGCAACCTGGTCGGATTGCCATAGAACGGCTCCGAGGACAAAGCAAAGGATAGTGACTTGAGTAGCACAGGAATTATCACCGCAGTCTGTGTGGCTACCACCAACACTTCCCTCGGCCCCAAAAACACTCCCAGCGCAATAGACAAACGACCAGTTAAGGATGTGGTCGAGGTAGGTCCGCTGGGATTAATGCGGGACCATGTCTGCAACCACAAACATCACGGCGGCCTCGACCAAGCGGTGTACGCCTATGCCGAACATGAAGCTGCTCGGTGGGCTGAGGAACTAGGTAAAGACCTCCCACCTGGCTGGTTTGGTGAAAATTTCCGAACAAGCGGGATTCCGGTCACCGATGCGGTAATCGGTACCCGTTGGCAGGTCGGTGACCCCAACAAGGCTGGGCTGCTCCTTGAAGTAACCCTACCGAGGGTCCCATGCGCTAATTTTGGTCACTGGGCTCAGGAACTTCATTGGGTGAAACGCTTCACCCTGCGAGCGGACACCGGTGCTTATCTTCGGGTGATACGCCCGGGAAAAGTGCAAAGCGGGGACACAATCACCCTCGCTGCCATTCCTACTCACGGGGTTACCGCTCGAGAACTATTTACCCGGTCCACTGTTCCGCGGTTGAAAACTCTGCTCACCGAACCTGATATCGCACCAAAAACCCAGCTCATGGCCGAAAAAGCATTGGAGGGGTTGTTAGCTGGCACACCTGAGAACTAAAAATTCTGACAAAAATATGAATTATTAGGGTGTCCATGGCAGCGCAAAATTCATTCACACGCTAGACTGCTGTCAGGAAGAAATTACACACACGAACGGGGCCGCCGAATCCCCTGGCCGCCCTGTCACATTGCGCGAGGGGGTCCCTCCATGGGCCGCGGCCGGGCTAAGGCAAAGCAGACCAAAGTCGCTCGTGAGCTGAAGTACAGCTCACCTACGACAAACTTCGACAGCTTGCAGAAAGAGCTGTCCGGAGAGTTGTCGAACTCGTCTAGAGGCGAGTCGTCTCCTAACGACTATTCAGAGTCGGACAGCTACTCACGGTGGAGTGAAGACTCCGACGACTGGAGTCGATAAATACTTCTAACACAAATAAGCGAAGGTGAGTCCGTAGACTCCCTCCGCTTATTTGTGCTTGTCTGAAACGTCAGAATCGTGGGTGCTGCCCAAGGAGCACTGCCCTCGCCGCTTCCTCCTGCGCGGAAGATTTCCTGACCACCCCCAGGGTCCAACAATCGATATGCCGAGCAGTAAGAACTGCCAAGGCACGATCCACATCTTCCGGTGCGACAACAGCAACCATGCCAATGCCCATGTTGAAAGTTTGTTCCATCTCAGCCTGCTCCACACGGCCGCGCTGAGCAATAAGCCCAAATACTGGGGCCGGGGTCCAAGTACCTCGATCTAACTCAGCAAAAAGCCCCTTAGGCATCACCCGTGCCAGGTTGTTGGTTAGCCCACCGCCGGTGACATGACAGAAGGTCCTA
>JBOFCS010000238.1:0-7564 GCA_051646185.1 Mycobacteriaceae bacterium
CTACGGTCCAGCGTTTTCCATTGCTCGCCGCCTCGCTGGGCTGCTCACCCTCCCTAAGTTCCTTCCCATCACAGGTCCGGTGGGCATGCGTTCTCAACAACTTATGAAAACGGCTGTCCGAGTAATGGGCAATCTGGTGACCGAGGAAGATAAAGACCTCACTGCTCGGGCCTGGCGTTCAGCCGGAGCTCTGTCTTTGCAGTGTGATGTACGCCCACCTTTTAGCTAAGAGCGGCAACAATCTAAGGAGTGTAGCGGTGCGTAAAACTGCCCAGCAATTTGTTGACCAACATATGGCATCAAGTCAAGATTTTTTGGTCGAAGGAGTACGCAGCAGTGTCCTTGATAATGGCTGTGCAACTGGACGCAGAGTTCCGGTGATTTTTATGCACGGTGTTCCTGCGTCTTCTTTTTTATACCGCAAAGTTGTCGCTAACTTGGCCGAACATAACGTGCGCGGCCTAGCCTTTGATCTTCCAGGCACAGGCTTGGCGGATCGTCCTTCGGACTTTGATTACACCTGGACTGGTCTTGGTGATTTTTCCGCTAAAGCTGTTGATGCGCTGGGTATTGATGACTATCACCTCGTCGTCCATGATATCGGTGGCCCCGTTGGTTTCGAATTAACTCAGCACCACCAGAGCCGAGTAAAGTCTTTAACTATCCTTAATACGATGGTCTCGGTGGAAACATTCCGCAAACCCTGGGCTATGGCCCCCTTTGCAGTTCCGGTATTAGGAAATTTATGGCTTGGCGGCACACCAATGTGGGCCTTTGTTCGCATAATGCGGACCATAGGCGTATTTCAACAAAAACACGTATCTAACGCTGAACTTGCTGCTCATTTACTTTTGCTGAAACGCACCGATGGCGGTCAGGCTTTCTTAAAAATTATGCGCAATTTTGAAACCACCCACACGAAGCAGGAGCTGTACTGCAATATCGTCGCTGATCCAACTCGTCCACGCCAAGTCCTCTGGGGCGTCCACGACCAGGCGCTCAAGGTTGGTATTCATGGTGCAGAAATCGCTCGAATCGCCGGAACATCCTTGGTTGAGCTCCCGGGCAGACACTTCATCCAGGAAGATAACGCTACTGCCATCGCCACGGCGGTAGCCGCCTTCACTCAAGCTAAACCGCTTGTTTCACTGCCCGATGCAAAGCCACAATTCCTCCAGTAAGATTGCGCCACTGAACTTTTGACCATCCTGAAGCTGAAATTTTTATGGCCAACTCTTCTTGATTAGGCCAAGCCCGAATAGATTCGGCAAGGTAGACATACGCATCTGGGTTGCTGGAAACTGCTCGGGCAACCGTCGGCAATGCTTTCATGAGGTATTCCATATACACCGTGCGTAGCGCCGACACTACTGGAGTGGAAAACTCGCACACCACTAATCTGCCACCAGGTTTCACCACTCGGGCCATCTCGGCAAGCCCAGCTTCAAAGCCCACCACATTGCGAAGTCCAAAAGAAATTGTTGCTGCATCAAAAACGTCATCAGCATAGGGCAGATGCATGGCATCTCCAGCAATCATGGGAACTTTACGAAACGCTCCAGCCTGTAACATGCCCTGCGAAAAGTCTGTAGCTACACACCAGGCCCCCGACTGGGCTAATTCTACCGTGGATACTCCGGTTCCAGCAGCAAGGTCTAGCACCCGCTCTCCCTGTCTAAGACCGAGCGCCTCACGGGTAGCTTTGCGCCATTGTCGGTCTTGTCCAAAAGACAACACAGTGTTGGTGATGTCATACCGGCGTGCGACTCCGTCAAACATTGAGGCGACTTCGTGTGGGTTTTTTTCCAAGGTTGCTCGGGACACCCCTATGACGCTACCCGCATCATGCTGTCCGGTTGCGTTGACCACTCCAGCTTGCTGCTCCTTGCACCGCGCAATAATGGTCGATCAACTCTGAGCAGATTGAGCCCCAAGTACGTCCTAACACAGATCTGCGGGCATTTTCAGCTAAAAGTGCACGCTGTCCAGCGTCTTTGAGCATGTCGATCATGGCAGGGAGGTGTGCAGTAAATTCTGCAACTTCCAATAGATACCCGTTTCTTCCTACTCCCCCATAGCCATAGCCCACAAGATCCTGCGGCCCACCGGCATTCGGGCCAACCACCGGAATACCCGAGGCCAGTGCTTCCTGAATTGATTGGCAAAAGGTCTCATGCTCACCAGGGTGAACAAAAACATCAAAACTTGCATAAGCCTCAGCTAATCGATCACCCCCGAGCTCTCCGGTAAAAACCGCGCCAGGCATAAGCTCTTCCAGTTTTGCCCGTTGCGAGCCAGCTCCCACAATGACCAACTGCACATCTGGTCGCCCTGCTAGCACTGCTAGCCGTTCCACATGTTTTTCTGGAGCGAGCCGACCAACAAACCCCACTATCAAGGCCGAATTTGTTGACCACTTTTGACGCAACTCCGCACGACGACGGGAGGGAGCAAAACGAGTAACATCTACCCCTCTTGCCCAGCGGTGGACACGTGGTATTCCATTGTTTTCCAAAGCTTTTACAGCTGACGATGAGGGTGCCAAAGTCCGGTCACAACCCCGGTGCAATTTTCGTGTCCACGCCCAGGCAGCGTGACTAGCTTTTCCCAGTCCATAGCTTTCAGCAAAACCTGCAACATCAGTTTGATACACGGCCACTGTGGGGATATGAAGCTTTTTTGCTGCAAGCAAACCACCAGCACCCAAGACGAAGGGCGAAGCTAAGTGCACAACATCTGGAGAAAAGTTCCGTAAAACTCGCACTATGCCGGTTTGCGGGATCCCCACAGGCAGTGAACTAATTTTGGGCACCATCATCGAAGGCACGCGATGCACCGGGGTCCCTTCATGTTCCAATGCAGCAGGGTGCTGACCTCGGACAGTATCTGGGGCGATCACAATCGCTTGATGCCCTGATCGTTTCAGATGTTCAGTCACTCGGAGAACCGAATTGGTGACTCCGTTAACGTTAGGCAGAAATGATTCCGCAATGATGGCAACGCGCATACCTCATGGTGACAGAGCATTTTTGCCGAGTTGCCATTATTTGGTTGCTACCAGATGTCTAAAAATCAAACTTTATACATTTTTTGTGATGAAATTTTTATTTTCCGGTTATCGAGATAGTTGAGGAGCATTAGTGCGGCTCCGGCGATAATCCAGGTGATGATCACGACAGAAGCAGCCGGCATTACCGCCACGCTGGCATCTCTCCCGGCTACCCGAACCAGATCTGGTTCATTTTTGTTGTATTCCACATTGATTCGTTGGCCTACTGTTAATCTGGTTGGGTAGAGAACCCCTAAGACCGGGTTATGAGTAGCACCGTCTGGGGTAACAAAGCTGATCGCTGAACGTCTCGGTCCAGCACTGAGGACTTCGGCGGTTGCTCGGCCCAAATCCGATTCAATGGATTTGTCGTCACGCCAAGCTGCTACTACTAAAATGACCCCTAACACGGTGATGGTGAGGGCTACGCCAAGGGCGATACCCCTGATTCGACGTAGTAGTGCGCTACTCATAGTGCGTTGCCGATAGCAGAGTGAAGAGCACGTAATGTTGAACGATCTGTGGTCACTTCGAGTACACAAATACCTACAGACTTGGTAGACAATGCTCGCTCAAGTCCATGAAGGTCCACTAGCGAGTGCACTGCACCGTATGCTGCACAGAGTGCCGCGATATTGGTATTGTGCGGGGTGCCAAAAACTCGTGAAGACACATCCAAATATCGAGGGTCTCCCTGTTCTAACAATTCAAAGATACCGCCGCCGTTATCATTTGCTACAACTATGGTGACATTTTCCGGTCTCGGCTCGGTGGGCCCAATAAGCAAGCCAGAGCTGTCATGCACAAAGGTTAAATCGCCAACTAGACCAATCGTTCGGGCACCGGGGGCTAATACATCATGGGCAAGGGCGGCACCAATAATGGTAGAAATAGTCCCATCTATTCCTGCTACCCCACGATTAGAACGCACCTTGATTCCAGGTTTGCCTAGCCCCACTAGTGATGCATCTCGAACAGGGTTTGATGCACCTAATACCAATTGGTCACCGTTACGCAGGCTTGTACAGACAACATCGGCTACATGTAGCCCGGTAACACTATTATGTGTGGCAAGATTGTGATGCACCGCTTCTGCGGCTTTGTTATGTGCCTCCCGACATTGTTTCAACCAATTGTCCGACGGAGTTCCAGTAACCTGCGCTCTAGTTCCGGTGGCTTGCGAATTACCTGAAACATCCGGCCAACGTGGCCCAGTGGTCAATGCGAATACTGGGACCTGTGGATTTGCAAGAAGTTTCGATACCCCCCGATGCAAGGTTGGACGACCTAGCATTATCACTTGAGCGGGTTTCACCAACTCTAACGCCAAGGGGTGTAGCGGATTATCGGCTTGACCGGCAGTAGGTTCGGCAACAGTGGGCAAGGTAGCAAGCTCTGGGTGGATACCAGCGCCATGCCCGGCGATCACGAGAGTGTCTGGGGTGAGGTCAATATTGAGTGGTTCATCAATTGTTGCGGCAGGTGTGTAGGTCCACGGTGCACCATTTTCTCGGCCTTGTGGAGCAGTGTTTTTGATATCTCCGTTTTCGTTCAGGTCGGGCACTAATGGTTCCCGCAAGGGAATATCAAAATGTACCGGGCCAGCGTTGGCTGTTCGAGAGCCTTTGGCAGCGGCCAATACTCGACAGGTCGCCGAGCGCCACTGGGCATTGTGATCCAGACCAGCTTCAGCGATACCTAAATTGATTGTTGCTCGCACCTGGGTGCCAAAATAGCCTAGCTGTTCAATGGTCTGAGTTGCCCCAGTGCCCAATAGTTCATAGGGCCGGTTAGCGCTGAGCACAATCAGTGGAATCCGAGCATAGTTTGCTTCAAGCACAGCTGGACCTAAATTAGCAACGGCAGTGCCTGAGGTCATCACAATCGGGACTGGATTACCACCTGCCACCGCTAAGCCCAGCGCCAGGAAGCCCGCTGTACGCTCATCAATCCGAACATGTAACCGGACTCGACCTGCCGAATCAGCTGCATGGAGGGCAAAAGCAAGCGGCGCATTGCGCGAACCGGGGCATAACACCACATCACGAACACCGCCACGGATGAGTTCATCAACAACAGCGGAAGCCTGGGCGGTAGACGGATTCATAGGCTTCAAGACTGGCAGATAGCCAGTTGCCGGTAGGAAACCGGGGGCAGATTGGCCGTTACCCGCTTATTCCGCTTCCGTAAGGTTGAGAAATGACCCGACTTTCTGATACTCCGCGCCTGCCCATAGTGAATCCATAGCGCCATCAAGCTCGTACTTGCACCAATCTCTTGAGTCATAGCCACTGGTGTCATCACCTTCCCCGCGTGGTCGAAGGAAGCTCATTCTCCGTTAACAGTCTGAAATTGCTTTTCTTAGGGAGATACTGCGATGATTTCTGACAATATTTCAGGCGGTCTTTACCTCTCAGTTGATAACAGACATCCTCAACATAAGAAACAAGGTAAATACCAGCACCAGCAACCGGAAAATACGACTCACTAGCATTCTTTTGAATTATATTGGGCAACAATACCTTATAAGAAAATTAATCCCTCTATCCCCAGCCTGATGATGCGCTAGTCCCTAACAATTAAGTGCGCACTCTTGGCGAATACTAACTAGGCAAGAGAGTAGGTCCTGTGCTCTTCACCGATAGTTATCCCCTGATCTTGTTCGACTCTTCGGACAACCTCATCGGCAACCGCACCCTGGATTCCCCAATCCAGATGACTAGTGAATCCCACACAGGAGCAATTAAATTCACTAAGAATATAGGCATCAGAGCCATCTGCCCGGGTGTCTAAGATAAAGTCCGCCGTCCAGATTAGTGGCGCTTCATCAACCCCCAGCCTGCTGAGCATCCTTGGGTATGCCGTTGTGAATAGATCAATGAGTTCGGGCCATTGTTCAGGGGTGCTGTAGGTGTACTTAGCCCCGGAAAACAGTGTTGCGGAGAAAGCGTCGTCACTTTCAGCTGGCTTCTTGTGCACGATAAATACCGGCTTTTCCCCTACTAGCAAAATACGGATCTCGCCTTCAACTATGCGCGGCAGAAAGCGCATATCGACAAGCATTCCATTCTCCCCTTCGATGTAGGTGTTACAAAAATTCATAAACTCACCTAATGAACGGACTTCGGAGTGATTGTCTACGGCTTCAGTGCAATGCAGCAAAGTATCAGGAGTCAAAGGAACACCCGGAGTTAATACAAGATTCTCGGTTTCGGGTCGGACACGCCAAATTCCTACCCCTGTTGACCCCCGGTTCTGCTTTAGTACTCGTTCCCCATACGACAAAGAAACAGGAAATTTTTCGTGGAACGCCTCGACGCTGTAGTACGCAGCCGTGTCATCGGGAACCACATCAGTATCAACAAGTTTGACTAACGCATCTTTTGCCCCAAATCGGAGCATCTCGTCAGGATGACTCATACCAAGGAGTCCTCTAGACGATAGTCTTCGTAAAAAATCTAAATACTTTTTTTCGCCGCCAACTATACCACCAGGGTTTACCCGGGAAATATATCCATCATAGCGATCGGCGCAGTAATTGAAGAGATCTTCCGCCCACTCATCGCGGTAATACAGGACTTCACAGTCCCAGCCGCGAACGCGAAGGGCATCAACAATGGGTGAGGTATCGCGCCGGTGTCCATCGAACCACTTATCAGTGCCACCCTCAGTTTCAAAAATAACAATGCTTTTAAAAATGGTTAACTCCTGGACTCCATGATGGCTTATGCAACTGGAACTAAGCAAAGCTCACCTAGACAAAGTTCAGATAAATTTTACGAGAACGATGAGAGAATCTTGAATTTGAATGCAGCAACTTCAACTCTGAGCAAGAGTTAAAGCACGGTTCCATGACCACGATAGTGCGGTGCCACTCTTTATGACAGTACCCAGATCCCGGATTGAATACCCATCTCCGTGGAGTGAGGCAGCATAAAGAGCCATCTAATTGGAGTCGCGGCGTGACTAGTTCCGGTTGATCCTGAAGTTCAGAACTACCAACTGACCACTAAAAAAGCCAAAGTAACTGAAATAACTTGTATTAACTGAGCATTTACTCGCAACTTTGCCGTCCTATTGTGCCCAACGATCTCGCACACCAGATCAATTAGTCTTTGAATGATTCAATGAGCGCGGCCGCGTATGAGGCTTCAATCGATGGAACCGGCGCTCCTGCTGTACTGGAGTACAGGATTTCACCGAAGGGAACCTTAAACGGTGCGGTAGCCCCTGCAGAAGGTCCCGGGAAAAAACCTTGAGCATTTCCAGTGCATGCAGCGCTATCGGCAATTTCTCCGGCAAGAAGTATGTCTCCTTCTGCCATCGCATTGTCAAAGGAACTCTTAAAGTTCACATCTTTTTCCAATGCTGCTGACAGTGCTGAAAGTTCACTGTAGCAGGCTTGCCTTAATACCCGAAAACGTATTTGTGGAAGGTCTCGGATGGCATCAATATTGGCGGGAACAATATCTGCAACAGGAACTTCGAGACCACGGGCGAGGTTAGCTGCCATTG
>JBOFCS010000015.1:0-11593 GCA_051646185.1 Mycobacteriaceae bacterium
GGTGGACATTAGAGCGGTTACCAGCGGTTGATCGGGCAATTCTGCGGATTGCCGTGTGGGAGTTATTCCATGCCGATGATGTGCCACCGGTGGTTGTTGTTGATGAGGCAGTGGAATTAGCTAAACAATTATCAACCGATGATTCTCCAGGTTTTATCAATGGGGTATTAGGTCAGGTTGTGCTGGTGGCTCCTCAGGTCCGGGCAGCGGCAACTGCGGTATCTCGGCCAGTGTCAGTTGGGTCTGACTCAGCTGATCCAGGTGTCATTATCCAAGAGCATGAGGCCCCTTCAAATAATTCGCCAACTCAGTAATAGTGTGGTGGACTTGGTGGCTAGTTGTTGTGCTTGCAGCTGCTAGAGTTATCTCTTGTTCGACATCCTTTAACGATCCGTCCTGTGAGGCGGAGAAGGAGGTCTTGGGCTGGTGACTACCCATGAGACCCTTGGTGCAGGTGATTCAGCTGCGCGGGAGCTACTCTCGGCTGCTGACGTTGGCCGCACCATTGCGCGTATTGCGCATCAAATTATTGAAAAAACTGCTCTTGACTCTGCAGATTCTTCCCCTGTTGTTCTTATCGGAGTACCGACACGCGGTAGTACCTTAGCTAACCGACTGGCCGCTAACATCACTGAGTTTGCAGGGGTAGAGGTAGCAGTCGGCTCTTTGGATATCACGCTCTATCGTGATGATTTACGAACCCAACCCCATCGAACTTTAGAGCGTACTTCCGTTCCAGAAGGCGGCATTGATGGAGCTTTAGTGGTGCTGGTTGATGATGTTCTGTTCTCTGGGAGAACTGTGCGGGCAGCCTTGGATGCACTGAGGGACCTGGGTCGCCCCCGTGCTGTTCAGTTAGCAGTGCTCATTGATCGTGGTCATCGTGAACTGCCTTTGCGGGCGGACTATGTGGGAAAGAATGTGCCAACCGCACGCTCCGAAGATGTTTTGGTGCTTCTCTCTGAACATGATGACCGTGACGGTGTGCTGATCGCCGGAGGTTCGTGATGAAGCATCTTTTGTCAGTACTGGACTTAACCAAGGAGAGTGCCACCGAACTTCTTGACGAAGCAGATCGCTTTGAACAGGCTTTACTGGGTCGTGAAGTTCGAAAATTGCCAACCTTGCGCGGGCGTACCATCATGACCGTATTTTTTGAAAATTCAACAAGAACCAGAGTTTCCTTTGAAGTTGCTGGTAAATGGATGAGTGCTGACGTTATCAATGTCAGCGCTAGTAGTTCTTCAGTGTCTAAGGGGGAATCATTGCGTGACACTGCGCTAACGTTACGTGCTGCTGGTGCTGATGCTTTGATTATTCGGCACCCTGCCTCTGGTGCAGCGCATCAGATTGCTGGGTGGACTTCCAGCATTGCTCAGGATGGAACGGTAAGTGGCCCAGCAATTATCAATGCCGGCGATGGCACACACGAGCATCCAACACAAGCATTATTGGATGCCTTAACAATTCGACAAAGACTTGGCGGGATTGCCGGTCGTAGGATTGTCATCGTTGGCGATATTTTGCACAGTCGAGTTGCCCGATCTAATGCATTTTTATTACATACCCTTGGGGCTGAAGTTGTCCTTGTAGCGCCGCCAACATTGCTTCCGGTGGGGGTCGCCCACTGGCCAGTGACTATATCGCATGATCTTGATGCTGAACTGGCTGGCGCTGATGTGGTGCTCATGCTCAGAGTTCAGGCTGAACGAATGAACGGCGGGTTCTTTCCGTCGGCACGTGAGTACTCCGTCACGTATGGGTTATCAGAAAAACGATTGGGTTTGCTCTCGGCCACCGCGATCGTTATGCATCCAGGTCCAATGCTTCGAGGCATGGAAATTTCTTCAGCAGTGGCAGACTCGCCTAAAACTGCTGTTTTACAGCAGGTTAAAAATGGGGTGCATATGCGAATGGCGGTCTTATTTAGGTTGCTTGTTGGCTCAGCGGAGGTGCAGGTGTGAGTGAAGTGAGTGCGTACGTAGTCATCCGAGGAGCCAAACTTTATGGTGAGGGAGACCCTCAAGATGTGTTACTTGGTGAAGGAAAAATTTTAGCTATAAATTCAACAATTTCCGCCCCGGCTGATACCGAAGAAATTGAGGCGAGAGGGCATATTCTTTTACCCGGATTTGTTGATATGCATACGCATTTGCGCGAACCCGGGCGTGAAGATACTGAAACTGTTGATTCAGGTTCGGCAGCGGCGGCGCTTGGTGGGTACACCGCTGTATTCGCGATGGCAAATACAGACCCAGTTGCTGATTCCCACGTGGTTACTGATCATGTGTGGCGGCGAGGCCAAGAAGTGGGCATTGTTGATGTTCACCCTGTTGGTGCAGTCACCGTTGGGCTGGCGGGAAAACAGCTTTCTGAGATGGCAATGATGGCTAATAGTGTGGGGCGGGTAAAAGTTTTTTCTGACGACGGGAAATGCGTGTATGACCCTCTGATGATGCGTAGAGCTCTTGAGTATTCAAGTTCTTTGGGTGTTTTGATTGCTCAGCATGCTGAAGAGCCACGCCTGACTGAAGGCGCTGTTGCTCATGAGGGTCCAACTGCCGCCCGGCTTGGACTTACTGGCTGGCCCAGGGCAGCCGAAGAATCAATAGTTGCCAGAGATGCACTGCTGGCCCGTGATGCCGGGGCTCGGGTTCATATTTGCCATGCATCTACTGCTGGAACAGTAGAATTACTCAAATGGGCTCGTAGTCAAGGAATTTCAATAACGGCTGAAGTGACTCCGCATCATTTATTGCTTGACGATTCCCGGCTTGAAACCTATGACGGAGTTAATAGGGTAAATCCGCCTTTGCGTGAAGCCAGTGATGTTCAGGCTCTTCGAATTGCACTTTCCGAAGGTATAATCGATTGTGTAGCAACAGATCATGCGCCGCATGGTGAACATGAGAAGTGCTGCGAATTTTCTGCTGCCAGGCCAGGAATGTTGGGTTTGGAAACAGCGCTGGCTGTGATAGCACAGACAATGGTTGAGCCTGGACTGCTTAATTGGCGATCGGTGGCAAGAGTGATGAGTGAACGACCAGCTGAGATTACTGGCTTAGCTGACCAGGGTCGGCCGATTGGTGTCGGTGAACCTGCCAATCTTGCTGTTATTGATCCGAATCGACCCTGGACTGTACATGGCCCGGATTTAGCAAGTAAATCGCATAACACGCCCTTTGAGTCAATGACTTTCCAAGCCAGTGTCGTAACCACAGTGCTACGTGGTCGAATTACTGCCCATCAAGGTGTAGTTCGGCCCCGTGAAAGTAAGAGGCTATGAGCAGTATTGTGTATGTCCTCATTGTCTTTGGCTCTTGGGCTGGATTGCTTATTCTCATCTGGCGGGGTTGGCGTAATCGAGAACGTCGACAGCGAGCAGCAATTGGTTTGCTTCCCACGATCCCCAAAAATCTTGGAATACCGACAGTCAGATCCACAAGCGGACTCTATGTTGGCAGCACAATGGTTCCTAGTTGGCAGGATCGAATAGTTACCGCTGGTCTTGGTCATAGAGCCCGTGCGCAGCTTACTGGTTATGAATCCGGGATACTGCTGCGACGAACGGGGGAAGAGCCTATTTGGATGCCATGGAAATCTATTGTGGGGGTTCGAACTGAACGTGGTCTTGCTGGGAAAGTTTTGACATCAAACGGACTGTTGGTGATTCGTTGGGTCTTGTCAAGTGGCACCGAAATTGATACGGGGTTCCGTGCCGATGACAAAGATATTTATCCCAGTTGGACAAGCATGGCTACACAAAATAGTGCGGTTGATCGTGGTTGAGAAAGTCCGGAGGAATAGTGTGAGTGATAAATTAGCGGTCCTAGTGCTTGAAGATGGGCGAGTATTTACCGGGAGCAGTTTTGGGGCAACTGGCCAAACCCTAGGAGAAGCAGTTTTTAGTACCGGGATGACCGGGTATCAGGAGACGCTGACAGATCCGAGTTATCATCGTCAAATTGTTGTTGCCACTGCACCTCAGATTGGTAACACCGGATGGAATAACGAAGATAACGAATCGCAAAATTCAAAAATTTGGGTTGCCGGATACGTGGTTCGGGATCCAGCTCGGCGAGTATCAAGTTGGCGAGCAACAGGTTCACTTGATGCTGAGTTAGAGCGCCAGCAAGTGGTGGGTATCGCTGGTATCGACACCAGGGCGTTGGTTCGGCATCTGCGCACGCGTGGATCTATGAAGGCAGGAATATTTTCAGGGGGAGCATTGGCTCCCAACGAGGAGTTGCTTGAGCGGGTACAGAGGCAACCTTCAATGTTGGGTGCAGATCTTGCCAGTGAAGTGTCAACCACTACTGGCTATACTATTGAACCTAGCGGAGGTAAAGCTCGGTTTACAGTCACTGCAATAGATTTGGGTATTAAAACGAATACACCAAGAATGTTTGCGCAGCGGGGGATACGAGTTCATGTGGTGCCTTCCTCGGTGAGCCTGGCTGAGATTACTGAATTGCGGCCTGATGGGGTTTTTCTCTCGAACGGACCAGGGGACCCAGCTACTGCTGACGGTATTGTTGATCTGACTAGGTTGATTTTGGGTGAAAAAATTCCGTTATTCGGTATTTGTTTCGGGAACCAAATACTTGGTCGGGCATTAGGTCGGAGTACCTATAAAATGAAATTTGGTCACCGGGGTATCAATATTCCGGTTATTGAACATGCTACCGGGCGAATAGCGATAACTGCTCAGAATCATGGTTTTGCGCTCGAAGGGGAGGCGAATGAGGAGTTTGATACTCCCTTTGGGCGAGCGATAATTAGCCATACATGCGCTAATGACGGAACTGTCGAAGGTGTCAAACTTCTTGATGGTTCGGCTTTTTCGGTGCAATACCACCCAGAGGCAGCGGCTGGTCCGCACGACGCTGCTTATTTATTTGATCAATTTGCAAACCTGCTTGCCGAATCTCGTTCTGCGGCTAAGCCTTCTTCGAAATTTGGAGCCTGAAAACCATGCCAAGGCGTACGGATATTAATCATATTTTGGTTATTGGTTCTGGTCCGATTGTCATCGGCCAGGCGTGCGAGTTTGATTACTCAGGTACCCAAGCTTGTCGGGTGCTTCGGTCTGAAGGTATCCGAGTAAGTCTCATTAACTCCAATCCAGCAACGATCATGACTGATCCAGAGTTTGCCGATTCCACGTATGTTGAACCTATTACAGCAGAATTTATCGAGAAAGTTTTTGAAGCAGAAGCTGCAGCGGGGCATCCTATTGACGCTGTTTTAGCGACCCTAGGTGGGCAGACTGCACTTAATGCTGCGGTTGCACTGCATGAACGTGGCAGTTTAGAAAAATATGGAGTCGAACTTATTGGCGCTGATTTTGACGCTATTCAGCGTGGGGAAGATCGTCAAAAGTTTAAAGATATTGTTGCTAAAGTTGGCGGAGAATCAGCGCGATCGCGGGTCTGCTTTACCATGCAGGAAGTCCATGCGACGGTTGCTGAATTGGGTTTTCCCGTGGTAGTGCGACCATCGTTTACTATGGGTGGTCTGGGTTCGGGGATGGCCTACAACGATGCTGATCTGGACCGAATCGCCGGCGGCGGGCTTGCCGCCTCGCCAACAGCTAATGTGCTTATTGAAGAGTCAATCTTAGGGTGGAAAGAGTACGAACTTGAGCTGATGCGCGATGGCAAAGACAACGTTGTCATTGTTTGTTCGATTGAGAACGTTGATCCGGTAGGCGTGCATACTGGAGATTCGGTCACGGTAGCACCAGCAATGACGCTCACCGATCGTGAGTATCAGCAGATGAGGGACCTTTCGATTGATATTTTGCGTGAGGTTGGGGTAGCTACCGGTGGCTGCAATATCCAGTTTGCAATGGACCCTCACGATGGTCGGCTTGTAGTTATTGAAATGAATCCTCGAGTATCTCGATCTAGTGCTTTAGCTTCTAAAGCAACAGGATTCCCGATCGCAAAGATTGCCGCAAAGTTGGCAATTGGCTATACCCTTGACGAAATTGTTAATGACATCACCAAAGAAACCCCGGCTTGTTTTGAACCAACGCTTGATTATGTGGTGGTGAAAGCTCCACGATTTGCTTTTGAGAAGTTTCCAGGAGCTGATGCCACGTTGACAACAACCATGAAGTCAGTTGGTGAAGCCATGAGTTTGGGTCGAAATTTTACCGAAGCATTAGGTAAAGTTATGCGATCGTTAGAAACGAAAAAAACTGGTTTCTGGACCCAGATGGAAGATGAATCAGTTGATTTAGCAACTCTTTTAGAGCAACTTCGGATACCCCATGATGGCCGGTTATATGGTATTGAACAGGCGATGAGCTTGGGCGCTAGTATTGAGCAATTGCATGAGGTTACCGGAATTGACCCGTGGTTCCTGGATCAGATTTTGCAGATCCAGGAACTAGGGTCAATCATTAGGTCAGCGCCAGAGCTTACCGAAAATCTATTAAGACAAGCCAAGTATCACGGAATTTCGGATCGGCAGTTAGCGGTATTGAGGCCGGAATTTGGCAGCGAAGAAGGGGTGCGGGCCCAACGTGAGGCACTTAATATTCATCCGGTCTACAAGACTGTCGATACCTGTGCTGCTGAGTTTGAAGCAAAAACTCCTTACCACTACTCCACCTATGAGCTTGATCCCGCTGCTGAATCAGAGGTAGCTCCTCAGTCCGATCGTCCTAAGGTATTAATTCTTGGTTCTGGCCCAAACCGCATTGGGCAGGGTATTGAATTTGATTATTCCTGTGTGCATGCAGCGCTGACCTTATCTGAGGTGGGTTATGAGACCGTGATGGTAAATTGCAATCCGGAAACAGTTTCCACCGATTACGATACAGCTGATCGCCTGTACTTTGAACCACTGACTTTTGAAGATGTTCTTGAGGTTTATCGAGCTGAATCGACATCGGGTACGGTAGCAGGAGTTATTGTCCAACTTGGGGGACAGACCCCGCTTGGTTTAGCAAAACGGTTGAAGGCAGCCGGGGTACCTATTGTGGGGACTAGCCCTGAAGCTATTGACTTGGCTGAAGATCGTGGTGAATTTGGCAAAGTCCTTGTTGCTGCTGGTTTGCCCGCACCTAAATTTGGTACCGCAACCACTTTTGATGGCGCACGTGAGATCGCTTCAGGTATAGGCTATCCGGTGCTGGTTCGGCCTTCCTACGTACTCGGCGGGCGTGGCATGGAAATTGTTTATGATGAACCTTCATTGGCTGATTACATATCTCGGGCAACTGAAATTTCGGACGATCGACCAGTCTTGGTTGACCGGTTTCTTGATGACGCTATCGAAATAGATGTAGATGCTCTCTGCGATGGAACCGAGGTGTATATCGGCGGCATCATGGAACATATAGAGGAGGCTGGTATTCACTCTGGCGACTCCGCTTGTGCTTTACCCCCAACAACTCTGGGTCGTGCAGATCTGGACAATGTGCGTCGGTCGACTGAAGCATTAGCGCACGGTATTGGTGTTAAAGGTCTCTTAAATGTTCAGTATGCGCTTAAAGATGATGTTCTCTATGTTCTAGAAGCTAATCCGAGAGCCAGTCGTACAGTTCCTTTTGTGTCGAAAGTTACTGCGGTGCAGCTTGCTAAGGCTTGTGCCCGTGTGATGCTCGGAGAGAGTATCGAGGAGTTACGCTCCGCCGGTGTGCTCCCTAGGGTTGGCGATGGAGGTAGTTCCCCGGCTGGAGCGCCAATTGCAGTAAAAGAGGCTGTATTGCCGTTTAATCGTTTTCGGCGAGCAGATGGCACTGGTGTTGATACTTTACTGAGTCCCGAGATGAAATCCACCGGGGAAGTTATGGGCATCGACTTTGATTTTGGTACGGCTTTTGCCAAGAGTCAGACTGCCGCATATGGATCACTTCCGGTTGTGGGTTCAGTGTTTGTCTCAGTAGCAAATAAGGACAAGCGATCTTTGATTTTCCCGGTGAAGCGCTTGACGGATCTTGGATTTTCTATTTTAGCTACCCAAGGTACTGCAGAAGTTTTGCAACGCAATGGAATTGACTGCCAGGTTGTTTATAAGCAATCTGGCGAAATGCGGCCTGAAGGCGCTGAAACTATTGTGGACCAAATTCTTGCGGGGCAAGTTTCGATGGTTATTAATACCCCTTACGGAAATTCTGGTCCGAGGATAGATGGTTATGAAATACGTTCGGCAGCAGTATCAATGAATATTCCGTGTATTACAACCGTACAAGGAGCATCGGCTGCGGTGCAGGGTATTGAAGCTAGCATTCGTGGCGATATCGGAGTGAGTTCGCTACAGAAACTCCATGCCGCGCTAGGGCGTTAACGGTCCGAGTTAAGAGTGATTGAGGAGTTATAGTGGATTTACTTAAGCATCAGCCAAGTTTTGGTCAACGTCTTTTTGATGCGACTGAACGGCGAGGGGCTTTGTGCGTCGGTATTGATCCACATCCGGCGCTCTTGTCCTCTTGGGGGTTTGCTGATGATATTGCTGGGCTTAAACAATTTGTTGAGGTCTGTGTAACTGCCTTTGCTGATGTGGCGGCGGTGGTAAAACCGCAGATTGCTTTTTTTGAGCGATTTGGTTCTGCGGGTTTTACGGTTTTAGAGGACGCTATTGCCGCTTTAAGGGCGTCCGGTGTGCTGGTGCTGGCTGACGCTAAGCGTGGTGATATTGGTTCGACTATGGCTGCTTATGCGCAAGCCTGGTTGGGGGAGGACTCGGCATTAAGTGCTGATGCTGTCACAGTTTCACCTTATTTGGGGTATGGGTCTTTGGGGCCGGTGTTTGAGCTAGCCGAGCAAAATGGTGGTGGGGTCTTTGTTCTTGCTGCCACCTCCAATCCCGAAGGTTGGCAGATTCAACAGGCTCAGCTACAGGGTCGTACGGTAAGTCAGATGATTGTGGACCAGGTGGCCGAGAGCAATATTGCGGCTCAACCTTTGGGGTCAGTGGGAGTCGTAGTGGGGGCAACGTTGGGTCAAGCGCCGGATCTTAGTCGTCTGGGTGGCCCGATTTTGATGCCGGGGATTGGTGCCCAGGGAGGGACGGTTGCCGATGTCCGGCGACTAGCTGAGGGAGTATTGCGTGCGGTGCTTCCCAGTGTCTCGCGAGAGATTTTAGCTGCGGGTCCGTCGGTTACTGCGGTACGAGGTGCTACTGAGCAGTTAGTTGATAAATTTTCATTTGTGCTTGATTGATTCCCGGACCGTGAAGATTGACTGCGTGCGAAGTAACTACTTTTGTCACTTCTGTCACATTTTGTTCTTTGTATAGTGGTTTATGCAGGCTGGGGGCTTGAATTGGCGGAGCGCGACACGCGCAAGCGTATAAATAAAGTTCATAAATATTTCTTGGCATTGATAGCGCTGCAAAACAGAGACATTTTATTGCTTGTGAAGTATCGGTTTGGTTTCAAATTTTTTATCAATTATGTTGTAGTGCAATGAAATTAAATCCTATGAGACCATATTGACGGTGGTTCAAGAGTGGGTATTGTGACAAAAATTGTTCAGATAAGGGCAGCCTTGCTCGGGGGTGTTCTTGGGCGTTTTATGGGGGGCGGGTGAGTAATTGTCAGCCGACGTGGGTACGGTCGCTTTCGCTGCTGGCTAACCAGCGGATACAAGAACAAGTTTGTGATGAGACGGAGGAATCGTGGCCCTTCCCCAGTTAACCGCTGAGCAACGCGCCGCTGCTTTGGAGAAGGCAGCTGCCGCTCGTCGCGTGCGCGCTGAGCTTAAAGAGCGCCTGAAGCGTGGCGGCACTGATCTAAAGCAGGTTTTGAAGGACGCCGAAGAGGACGAGATCCTCGGCAAGATGAAAGTGTCTGCTTTGCTTGAAGCCCTGCCTAAAGTTGGCAAGGTTAAGGCTCAGGAGATCATGACCGAGCTGGAGATTGCACCGACCCGTCGCCTTCGTGGCCTCGGCGATCGGCAGCGCAAAGCTCTTCTCGTGAAGTTCGACTTCGAGGCCTGAGCATTGGCTGTTGCTGACCAAATGAGTGTCAGAGGTGGACATGCCTGAACCGGATTCCGGGACGGGCTCAAGCCACCACCTGAGGGGTCGACTGGTAGTACTGGCCGGCCCCTCAGCTGTCGGCAAGTCCAGCGTTGTCCAATTAGTACGCACTCGATTGCCCAATCTATTTTTTAGCGTTTCGGCAACAACACGGAAACCTCGTCCTGGGGAAATTGATGGGCGTGATTACCGGTTTGTTGATGCCCAAGAGTTCCAACGGATGATTGACGCTGGAGAGCTTTTAGAGTGGGCAGAAATTCACGGAGGCCTACAGCGTTCGGGTACTCCGGCACTACCAGTTATGTCGGCTCTTAGTTCCGGCCAGTCGGCGTTGCTCGAGGTTGATTTAGCTGGCGCTCGTTCCATTCGGTCGGCGTTACCCGAGGCGATTCTCGTTTTTATGGCTCCACCGAGCTGGGAAGACTTGGTTTCTCGGCTAACCGGGCGCGGCACTGAGTCGGAAGAGATAGTGCAGCGTAGGCTAAGCACGGCAAAAGTTGAATTAGCTGCCCAAAGCGAGTTTGACACCGTGATTGTGAACCGTGATGTAACTCAGGCCTGCGAGGAGTTGGTATCCTTGCTAGTCGGAACTACAGCACAACCTTAAATCAACCCAGAAATACGTATTTACCCTTTGCAGTCCAGCTTGTTCGTCACCAGGTCATCAGGAGATTCTTCAGTGAGCACAACTCAAGTAGACGTCAACGCCACCGCGGTAACAGTGCCCGCTTATGACACTCCCCTCGGTATCACTAATCCACCTATTGACGAGTTACTTGATCGGGCTTCAAGTAAGTACGCTCTGGTTATTTATGCTGCCAAGCGTGCTCGGCAGATTAATGATTATTACAACCAACTGGGCGACGGCATCCTGGAATTTGTCGGTCCGCTCGTGGAGCCAGGCTTGCAGGAAAAGTCGTTGTCAATTGCCTTGCGTGAGATTCATGGCGATCTTCTTGAGCACACTGAAGGCGAGTGAGTAGCCAGCTGCGTATGAGCGAGTCAGGAGTTGATGGCGACCTTCCGGGCTCGAGAACTGAGCCTAGGCGGGTCATTATTGGTGTCAGTGGGGGAATTGCCGCTTATAAAGCGTGTTCTTTGGTTCGTCTTTTTGTTGAGATGGGTCACCAGGTTCGGGTTATTCCCACTCAAGCGGCATTAAATTTCATTGGCGCTGCAACTTTTGAAGCTCTCTCCGGCAATCCGGTTCACAGCGGGGTGTTTACTGATATTCCAGCTGTTCCGCATGTGAAACTTGGCCAGGATGCCGACCTTGTTGTGATCGCTCCGGCTACTGCGGATTTGTTAGCGAGGGCTGCAGCAGGTCGGGCTGATGATCTATTAACGGCAACCCTGTTGACGGTGCGCTGCCCAGTGGTTTTTGCCCCAGCAATGCACACTGAGATGTGGGAACATCTGGCAACAGTTGCCAACGTATCGCTTTTGCGTGAACGTGGAAGTATTGTGCTTGAGCCGGCCTCTGGGCGGCTGACAGGTAAAGACACTGGTAAGGGACGTCTTCCTGAACCCGAAGAGATTATGGCGATAGCTTCGTTATTGTTGGAGCGCTCCGATGCCCTCAATCGAGATTTGGTGG
>JBOFCS010000046.1:0-14748 GCA_051646185.1 Mycobacteriaceae bacterium
CACTACTATCGAAATAGCAGACCCGACGGTGCTGCCAAGGAGGAGCCCAAGCCCAGCTCCCATAAGTGACCATAAAACTGTGGCTAGTGCACCGGCTAAGAGGATGAAAATAATGTCGCTTGTCAGCGCAAATTCGCCATTATCGCCGTTAACCGCAGCAACAATAAAAATAAAGACAACCGTGACAGATTCAAGTAGGAGAGCATAAAGCAAGCCCACTCCTGCGGTGATGATGAGTTTTGTGCTGACCACTAGATCGCGTCCAGATGACACCAAGACAGTGGTGGTAATTGTTTTATGCCGAAATTCAGTTGCTGAGTTAATGGCACCAAAGAGACCTGAAAATAGGAAAATAAAAGCAAATGACACTGTGATACCAATCATGCCAGCACCGAGTGCTTGTTCAGTTGCACTTCCTATTTCTGCTGCGCTGAAAGCGGGAACTGTGATGACACTGGCAAAAAGCCCAACTATCAGTGGAGTGATTCCTAAAGCCCACCATAGTTTGAGAGTTAATACTTTACGAATCTCGCTATGGAGCAATCTGATCATTTTTTGTTTTCCCCCTGCACGTCGTACTGGACTGAAGGTGTTTGATGAGTGGTTGCAGTGGTGGTGCCAGCTGTTGAATAGCCAAGGGCAGGGTTGGGATGGAGATTTATCGGCTGCGCCGCATATTGTCCGGCAGTGAGGTTTAAAAATATCTGCTCAAGATTAATAGAATCATCTGTAGTGCCAAAAATGGTAATTCCAGTTTGAGTGGCAATCTGCAAAATAGTTGTGTTGTCAGAGTTGGCGATGGAGAGCCTTCCATCGTTAGTGATATGGGTATCAGGGATCCCGGCTGCAGCTAGGGCTCGAGCCAAGCCGACGGGATCAGAACTTGCTGTTAGTATTCTTGTTTGTTGTTGGCGTCGTAGCGATTCAACACTGCCTTGGTACATCAGAGCGCCTCGGCTGACAATGATGACATGGTCGACTGTTTGTTCAATTTCTCGTAACAAATGACTGGAAATCAGTACCGTTCGCCCACTTTGGGCAAGAGATTTGAGAAAGTCACGTAGCCAGGCGATACCTTCTGGATCAAGGCCGTTGGCCGGTTCATCTAAAACCAGAATTTGTGGATCGCCAAGAAGCGCTGTGGCTAAAGCTAGCCTTTGGCGCATACCGAGAGAGAAGGTCCCAGCTTTTCGATCGGCGGCTGATTCCAGCCCGACAAGTTGTAAAACTTCCCTGGCCCGAGAGTCGGGTACGCCGATGGCCGCTGTGTAGACCAGCAGATGATTAAGTGCGGTACGCCGAGGATGCAGGCTTAGTGAATCAAGAACAGCTCCGACAGCGCGGGCTGGTTCGGCGAGGGTATTAAATGGCACTCCACCGATCCTGGCAGTGCCTGATGTTGGTTCTATCAAGCCTAGAATCATTCGAAGTGTGGTGGTTTTTCCCGAACCGTTTGGGCCAAGAAAACCAGTGACAGTGCCAGGCTGAACGCTAAATGTTATATCGGTTACCGCATTTATTGAACCAAATTGTTTACTGAGGTTTTGAACCTCAATTACCCCTGCCGCAAAATGTGTTCCAGGTTGCCCAGAGTATTGATAATGAGTAGCGGGGTGTGGGTACTGCTGAGGGTGGTAGTTAGGGGGTGTTATCCCGGAAAACTCGGTCACAATGCGTTCTCCCCTGCGCTGCTGTCGTGGTAGATAAAGGTGGTAAAGACGTTAAGGTTGGTTAGTACGCACTACCTTAGCGTTTTATCAGTTACCCAGTCTGCTGGCGGTGTGCCAAAGGCATTATGGGCACTTGCAATGACAGCTTTACCCATCAACCGATTGCCGCCCCCACCGATTGCCGCCCCAACTCCGGCAGGCAATAGCTTTCCTACTACCAAAGCGCTACGTTTTGCTGCAAACTTTGTGACAAATTTTTTAAATAGTTTTTTATTTAAGGCAGATAGTGTAGGCGTGGGAATGGAACCCTTTAGGGCGCTGATCCAACCATTGCCACCCTGAATTGCTCCACCGACAACCTTTTTTCCAAGAACTTTTTCCACTGCGGCCATACCCGAATCACCCAGTACGATGGCCAGGATTAGTGCTCTTCTATGCTCCGCGTTAACTGCGGGAATTCCGTGCACAGTGGCAACAGCTAAAGCGTAAAGGGCTGTCGCTTCCATGAAAAAAGCTGTCTCGGTGCCGACTGCTGCAATCGAGGCAAGGGTTCCTATTCCCGGTACCGCAGCTGTTGCTCCCGCCGTCGCACCACTTGCGGTTACTGCGGTAAGATAGCGACTTTCCAGTCGAGCGAGAATGTCTTTTGGCATCTCATCAGGGTGTGCTTGACGGAGTCGATTCACGTAGTTCGTTACTGCTGGTGCTTGAAGGCGGGAACCGTGATCGACGACGTTGATCAACGCTTTTTCCACTGCACCCGGGTTAACTGCTTGGGTTGATTGATTTTTTGTTTTATCACTATTTTTCATAGAAGCTCCCGTGCCATCGGCGCCAAAATTTCTGAGTCAGGCAGTGTTGAAAGGCAATTGATGAGTCGCTATTGAGGTTCAAGTTTTTTGGCTGAAAGAACCCGGGACCCGCTGAAGGTTATCTGCGGGCCCGGGTTGGTGTTCACAAGCCTAAATCGCGGCCAATGAGTTCTTTCATGATTTCATTCGATCCTGCCCAAATTTTTGTCACTCGAGCGTCTTTCCATGCGCGTGCTACTCGATACTCGTTCATGAATCCATAGCCGCCATGCAGCTGAACACAGTGATCAAGGATCTCATTTTGCACTTGGGAGGCCCACCATTTTGCTTTTGCCGCATCAATTGCGGTGAGATCACCTTGGGTGTGGGCAAAGACGCATTGATCAACATAAGCTGAGGTGACATCTAGTCGGGTTTGAAGTTCGGCAATTAAGAACTTATTCCATTGCAGCGATCCGATTGATTGGCCAAAAGCTTTGCGCTCCTTAGCATAAGCTATTGTTTCATCTAAAATGGCTCTTACATGAGCAACGCTGGATATCGCAACGCTAATCCGCTCTTGGGGAAGCATGGTCATCATATGGATGAAGCCCCCGTCTATCTCGCCGATGAGGTTGGCATTAGGAACACGGACATTCTCGAAAAATAGCTCAGCAGTGTCAGATTCTGGTTGTCCAACTTTGTCTAATTTGCGGCCACGTTCAAAGCCGGGGGTTCCGGTTTCGACTGCAAAAAGTGTGATTCCTCGGGCTTTTTTCTCTGGGCTAGTCCGAGCCGCAACTATCACTAAATCTGCATTAAAGCCATTGGTGATAAAAGTTTTTGAACCATTTATTAACCAGTCATCGCCATCGCGAACTGCAGTGGTTTTCAGTGCTGCGAGGTCGGATCCACCGGAAGGCTCGGTCATGCCAATAGCAGTGACAAGCTCGCCAGAGCAGAACTTAGGTAGCCAGCGCTGTTTCTGCTCATCAGTGGTTAGCTGCGTGAGATAGGGGGCAACAATATCCGTATGAATGCTAATGCTAGAAGCAAGTGATGCACTCACATGAGATAGTTCTTCGGCGAGCACTGCATTAAATCGATAGTCTCCGGCTTCGCTTCCACCAAATTCTCCCGGTACTTCAAGTCCAAGAAAACCATTGCGTCCAGCTTCTAACCAGACTTCACGTGGAATGCTACGGTTTTCGATCATCTGCTCATGTGTGGGCAGAATGTTTCTGTTAATAAATTCACGAACAGATTTGCGGAAATCTTCGTGGTCGGAGTTATATAAGGTTCGTTGCAAGATAGTTCTCCCTACTTTGATGGCAACTAGTAATCTTTGTGTGATACCAGTAATATCAGAGAGTACCTGGGGTGTTAAAGCTCAGATTGATGTGAACCTATTTATCTTAGAGAAAGTGGCAAGGTATCTCTATGGCTGATCGAACCCGGTTGGAAAGATTAACAACAGATCAAGGTGCGGAATTTGCTGTTCTCACCTTTGACTTTCCTCCATTGAATCTTTTTGATCAGGCGATGTTTGATGCGGTGGCGGCAAATATCGCTGATTTAAGCTTGCGTACTCCACGGGCGGTGCTGTTGCAAGCAGCAGGCAAGACAGTTTCGGCCGGGGTTGATGTGCATGTTTTTGAGGGGTTAACTGAAGCCGAGGGTAGTGCACTTTGGCAAGATTTATTTGAGCGCATTATCACTGCTTTAGAGGCATTACCTTGCCCGGTAATTTTTGCAGCACAAGGACTTACGCTTACTGCAGCATTCGAGATCGCATTAGCTTGCGATATTATTCTCGCTGCGCCGCAAGCTAAGTTTGGATTAGTTGAGACGGTGGTTGGACTTACTCCCTCGATGGGGGGGCCGCAGCGTCTTGCCGAGCGTGCTGGTTCTGGTCGGGCTCGAGAGCTTGTCATGACCGCAGGTCTTTATGATGCTGCTACTCTACAATCTTGGGGTGTTGTTAATGCTGTGCATGAGGATTTGCCTCAAGCGGCCCTGGAGCTTGTGAGGAAGTTGGCCGATGGTCCAACACGTGCACATGATGCAACACGGAAAATTATTAGTGCTTGGCGTTCCGGTGGTATTGCACACGCCGATTCCATCACTCCAGAAGTTTCCGGTGCGTTATTTGGTACTAGAGATTTGCAAGCAGCGGTGCGGAGTTTTCTTGATGTAGGTCCAGGAAAAGCGACATATTTAGGTAGTTAGTGGTTGCTATGCCATTTTTTCGGGGGACCTCTACTGCGGTGTTTTTCCGTTCTTGGACCGTTCCGGGTAATAAAGTTACGTTACTTTTTGCTTTGGGATCAGGGCAACAGTTAGGGCATTATTACCGCTTCTTTAGAAGACTAAGTGAGGCGGGGATTGATGTGTGGGCGTTCGATCATCCAGGCTATGGTCTTTCTGAAGGGGATGCGGAACAAGCAATCTCGTTAGAAGAAGCTGTTTCGAATCTTCTTAAACTTAGCTGTTTTACCGAATCAGCTTCACAGCTTTGGGTTGGTGGGCATTCGGTCGGTGCGTTAGCTGCCTTGCTGTGTTTAATGAGGTCTCCACAGAATTTTTCGGGCGCTGTTATCACTGGTTTTCCTGTGCCTAAAAGAATGGACTCAACTGAGGTGGAATTGGTGCAGCTACACCGTGAACTAAAGCTGCTATCTTCTCGTGTAGTTGCTTGGCATGGCGCCGAAGATCGTATTGCTCCTATCACTAGAGTGCAACAGTGGTGTAGTGGATTGGGATCCTTCGAGCTACGAGAAATTGCCGACACAGGACACGATGTTCTGCATGAAAAAGCAGCTGAAAGGGTCATAGCTGAAATGGTGGAGATTTTACTACTTTCGGAGGTGAGCAGCTAGCCGGTTAGATTCCCGATAACTATTACTCGGTCGCCCTTCCATTGATATTTTACCGTTGATATTAATCCTGAACCGCAGCCCTGGCATCCTGAAATTGAAAATTGAAGTGCCACAACATCATCAGTTGTTGATGACAAATCTATTCCGGTGTAACCGTAGGCATCAGCCACTCCGCTACTGAGGTACTGCCCTTTATGGAACATCAAGGCTTTAGTGGGAGAGCCAGGTTTGGCATTGTTTGTTGCAACGATGGCGGTAGATAATGTAGCGCAGGGGTTATAGTTCCCAGCAATAGGATTGAGGTTCCATCCGGTTGGGCTGCGGTCTTCGGTTGGTAGTTTTTTGATGGCGTCGATAACCGCTGGTGCGGTTAAATCGATGGCGCAGGGGTTATCGGATTTTGCACTAGGACTTGCGGATACGGTGCCGGACCGAGGGGTTTCTACCAGATTGTTCCCTGCGGGGGTGCTGGGAGGTGCGGAGCTGGAAATAGGAGTTGTCGCATTGGCATTTTGTTCGGATTCTGAGCTGCTCGAGTAACAAGCGGATAAGGCCAGGAGAGGGAAGAGCAAAGTAAAAACGGTTGGTAGCAATTGACGCCAGGGATGTTTGAACCGCAGGAATAAAGTATCTTTCTGGGTTGCTTTAGTGAACATAGGTTGACGGTACCGATCTTTAGTGCCTACCTAGGCCAAGGACGCGGTTTGCTTCCGGTGTAATAAGAAAATAAGCCTGAATAGCCCTAAGGTGGTCCGCCTGCTAACAGCAGACGGACCACCTTGTCGGTATCGGATGAACTCTATGAACTCAGGCTGGTGCCTCCACGCTGGCGTACAAGCCAGTGATTTCCTTGGCAAATTCTTGATGAATGACATTGCGCTTCAATTTCAGGGTGGGTGTGAGCTCTCCGCCATCAACGGTGAAGTCAACTTCAAGAATTCGATATTTCTTGATTGCTTCTGCGGCAGAAACTTTGGTATTTGCATCCTTAATAGCGTGGTCAATCTCGGCGATCAGGTCAGGATTTTTGATCAGGTCGGCGATTGTGGCTGACGCTGGGAGGCTATGGCGTTCTTTCCAACCTGGAAGTGCTTCGGGATCAAGGGTAATCAACGCAGCAATAAATGGTTGCTTGTCTCCAACGACCAAACATTGGCTTACCAGTGGATGTGCTCGGACAGTATCTTCAAGTACTGCTGGGGCCACGTTCTTTCCACCGGCGGTGACGATGATCTCCTTCTTACGCCCCGTGATGGATAGATACCCTTCGCTATCAATTGAACCCAGGTCTCCAGTGTGGAACCAGCCATCACGGATTGCTTCCGCCGTTGCTGCTTCGTTCTGCCAGTACCCACTAAAAACAACTCCGCCTTGAAGGAGGATTTCGCCGTCTTCTGCGATGGCGACACTACATCCGGGTACTGGGCGGCCAACTGTACCGATTTTTTGATGACCGGGAACATTCACAGTGATCGCTGCGGTGGTTTCGGTGAGTCCATAGCCCTCATACACGGGAATGCCGACGCCACGGAAGAAATGTGCCAGGCGTTCTCCGAGAGGGGCTCCTCCGGAAACTGCATCTTGGCAGTTACCTCCCAATGCAGCACGGAGTTTGGAATAAACTAACCTATCGAAGAGGGCATGTTTAATCTTCAGACCGAGACCAGCATCTCCAGTGTCCAGGGCTCGGCTCCACTCGATAGCAGTATCTGCGGCTTTATCAAAAATTTTACCCTTGCCACCGTCATGGGCTTTTTGTTTTGCCGAGTTGTATACCTTTTCGAATACCCGCGGTACCGAGAGAATGTAATCTGGTTTGAATTGTGCAAAAGCAGTAAGAATATTAGCTATATCGGAGGTGTGCCCAACAATAACTTTTGATTCAAAGGCGCCGATAGAGACGGCGCGGGCAAAGACGTGCGCCATTGGCAAGAACATCAAGGTTGCCCGGCCCGGCACCATGATATCACCCATAGCGGCCATGGCAGATTTAACTTCGAACTGAAAATTGCGATGCGTTAACTGCACTCCCTTAGGTCGCCCAGTAGTGCCAGATGTATAGATGAGTGTTGCCGGCGAGTCTGCGCGAACAGTATGCCGACGAGTGTGGAGATCATCGTCAGAAATAGCTTCGCCCCGCTTGACCAACTCGTCTATGGCTTTCGGTGTTCCTGCTATTTGTAGTACCTCGGTTAACGCTGGTGCAGCGTCAGTCACTGATTTATGAACCGCGGCCAGTTCTGGGGTTTCAACAAGAAGTAAGACGGATCTGGAATCCTCGAGAATCCACTGTGCCTGATCAGGAGAAGAGGTCTCGTAGATGGCTACTGTGCAACCGCCAGCAGTCCAGATCGCATAGTCAAGTAGTACCCACTCAAATCTAGTTGAGCTTAAGACTGCTACTCGATCTCCTGGCTTTACCCCGGACGCAATGAGGCCTTTGGCTACGGCCGCTACTTGCTTGGCGAACTCTCCCGCAGTGATCTCACCCCACCCATCGGCGGAAGCCTTCCGGAATAGTACGAGGGAGGGGTTGTTGGACTCGTAGTCAAAGACTGTATCGGCCATTGAGGCGTCATCAGATATTGAAAATGATGCTGGAACTGCAAACTTTTGCACTGAGAACCTCCGGGGTAAATGCGGTATCAAGGTGACGCCGATAAGAGTTGCCCTAGACAAATCATGTGCGTCGAGTCACATTGTGCCAGATTTATTGCTAAAGCAACCCCACTTGGTGCTCATAAAGGGGAAAACCCTGTTTGTAGTTTGCCTGCTGCTGTGGTGTTGGTGAGTAGTTGGCAACTAGACTCTTGACTTATATGAGTACACATACGGGTGAGACCGCAAGCGAAGATTCCACTAACGAGATCACTTTTGCTGATCTTGGTGTTGATGAACGGGTGTTGCGCGCGGTTTCTGACGTTGGCTATGAAACCCCATCACCGATTCAAGCGGCAACAATCCCACATCTCATGGCTGGTACCGATGTTGTTGGGCTTGCTCAGACCGGCACGGGTAAAACAGCAGCATTTGCTATTCCAATCTTGTCCAAAATTGATATCGAACGTAAGCAAACTCAAGCTTTGGTTCTAGCCCCTACTCGTGAGTTAGCGTTGCAGGTTGCTGAAGCGTTCGGGAAGTATGCGGTGCATCTTAAGTCTCTTAGTGTCCTACCTATTTATGGTGGTCAGGCATATGGAGTTCAGCTTGCTGGGTTGCGTCGGGGAGCGCACGTTGTTGTGGGTACTCCCGGTCGAGTGATTGATCATTTAGAAAAAGGCACATTAGATCTTTCGCATCTAGATTTTTTGGTTCTTGATGAGGCTGATGAGATGCTTAAAATGGGGTTCCAAGAAGATGTGGAGCGTATCCTTGCTGATACCCCAGAGTACAAGCAGGTAGCGCTTTTCTCGGCAACAATGCCAGCGGCTATTCGCCGGATTTCTAAGCAATATCTGCATGACCCGGTGGAGATCACGGTTAAATCAAAAACCACTACTGCGTCAAGTATTACTCAGCGTTATGTGCAGGTTGCCCATAATCGTAAGCTGGATGCGCTGACTCGGATTCTCGAAGTTGAGTCTTTTGAGGCAATGATTATTTTTGTCAGGACCAAGCAGGCGACTGAAGAACTTGCCGAACGCCTTCGCGCCAGAGGCTTTTCGGCTGCCGCAATTAATGGCGATATCGCTCAAGCTCAACGCGAGCGGACGATTGGGCAGTTAAAAACCAGTCAGCTTGATATCTTAGTAGCTACCGATGTAGCTGCCCGTGGTCTTGATGTTGAGCGAATTTCACATGTACTTAACTACGATATCCCGCATGACACGGAGTCTTATGTGCATCGAATTGGACGTACCGGCCGGGCTGGTCGCTCGGGCGAGGCGCTGCTTTTTGTTGCACCGCGGGAAAGGCACTTACTTAAAGCTATCGAGAAGGCCACAAGACAACCGTTAACTGAGATGCAATTGCCCAGCGTTGATGATGTTAATGCGCAGAGAGTCAACAAGTTTCGTGACTCTATTACCGATAGTCTCTCGGCTGATAGTATCGCAATGTTCCGTCGGCTGATCGAAGATTATGAGCGGGAGCACGATACCCCATTAATTGATATTGCTGCCGCACTTGCCGTCCAATCTCGAGATGGTGAGGCTTTTTTGCTTAAGCCAGAACCTGAGCCGGTTCGTCGTGAGCCGCGGGAACGGGCGCCGCGGGAACGGGTTGCCCGTAATTTTGATGGACCAGAAACCCGGCATCGGAAAACCGACCAGCCATTGGCTACTTATCGGATTAGCGTTGGGAAGCGGCACAAAGTTGCTCCAGGGGCAATTGTGGGCGCAATTGCCAATGAGGGTGGTTTGCGGCGGAGTGATTTTGGCCAGATCAGTATCCGCCCCGATCATAGCTTGGTAGAGTTGCCTGCTGATTTAGCTCAAGAAACCCTGGACGCCCTACGTAGAACCCGAATTTCGGGTGTTCTTATTCAGTTGCAATTAGACCGTGGCGCTCCACAAGGCCGACCTGCAGCGCGAAGTGAGGATAAGCTCTACAAAAAGAAGTCAAACAAGGGTTCAGGCTCAAAAAACTCCCGAGCTAGGACGTAAATCGTGTAGTAATAACAGTCCGATAAGCGTGGCCATGGCAAGATTAGCTGGATTGACCTGAACCATTGATGAGGACAACTATGCTCGAGCAGGAAACTGACCCTGAACTGAAAGACCGTGTTACGCGGCTTCTGCGGTTTTTGCGTGAGCTAATTATTGCTCGATCAGCCCCGATTCTGCATGTGGACGGGCATAAGTCGGTACTTTGGCTTGACGAAGATAGCGCTGTTCGGCATTCGGGGCTAGTGATTTCTTGCGGAACAGAGGACGATCAGTATGAGAAACTTCAGCGTATCGCCCATCGCTTAGCTGCCCGACCCGAGTCACTTGAGCTGGTGTTGTGTTCGGGTTTAGTGGAGTCGGGAACGAAGATCAGGACTCATATTATTGCTCAACCCGCGATAGTTACCCGCGATCAAAAAACAGGTGGACTGATGGTCCATCTTTCACCGCATTCTTCCCCACGGTTAGAAGACACTCAGCTTTTTTCAGGTCATCCTGACTTTGATCCACAGCAGTCACGAGGACTTCCGGTTAGCCTTGTGGAACAGGCAAAAACCCCTCATGATGCTGAGATCATTAAGTTTTTAGGTGGTTGGCGTCTTAATGACACTGTCGAGGACCACACCGTTACCCTAACTCCGGCGTTAGTGTTGCGTCGCCGAGGCTCACACGCTCTGGTGGACTATTACGATTACATGATCACTGAGTTAGGCCGTGCGAACTTTAGTGTGCCACTAGGCTTGGCTCAGCTGGTGCAGTCGATTGAAGCTGCAGAACGGGTGCAGTGGTTGGCTTCTTCGGGAGCAACGGCATCAGAATTATTGGCCCAGAATCCACTTTTCCCGTTGCCATCAAATGCTGAGCAACGTGAGATCATCGAAAGATTGGGGCAAGACAGTGGAGTGGTGGTCGAGGGACCACCGGGTACTGGTAAAACTCACACCATCGCCAATTTACTCACGGCTTTGTTGGCTCGTGGCCAGCGAGTATTGGTAACAAGCGAAAAAGCGCAAGCATTGCGTGTTTTGCAAGATAAGTTACCGGTAGAACTACAGGATCTCTGTGTATCAATTACTGATCTTGGTCGAGATGGGTCCCCGGAGCTGACTGCAAGTGTAGATCGGATAGCGTTGCGTCGCTCCACCTTTAGTGATCGTTCCGCTGCTGAAGAAATCGCAGATTTAACCGGGAAGCTTGCTCAGGCGGTGGGCGCGCGTAAGGAACTATTGGGGCGTATTCAGCAATTGCGGCAAGCTGAAACCGTTCAACATCAGCCGGTAGCTCCTGGATACGAGGGGACTCCAGCTCAAATAGTTCGTTTGGTTAATACTGTTGCCCAGGAGTACCAATGGCTACCCGGCCCGCTTCTGTCCGAATCCTGTCCGCTTGATCAAGCTGAGCTAGAACGATTGCTTACGCTGCTTCGAAGTGGCACCCCCACTAGATCACAGCGGTTAAGACAGAATTTTCCAGCAGTGCAGGAACTCTTGCCATCTGCGGTGGAAATTAACCAACTATGTGAGCGGGTGGAACAGGAACCTGAAGAAAGGTTTGACGGTTCTGAAGCATTGCTTGCAGTGCTTGAAGGAGTGGATAGTCGCAGATTATTTGCCGTTAAAGCTCATTGCGAGAGTGTGCAGGCTGCTGTTGAGCAAGTGCGCCAACTCGACCCTGTTTTACAAGAACTTGCTGAGCGAGTGTTGGCTGGTAAGGCTGAACATTTATGGGAGCGCACTGAGAGTCTGCCGCCGTTGGTTAAACGTGCAGTGAAGGCTGATCGGGAGCTTGGATCACTAGATATTCAAGTATCCTCGGTTACAACGGCAGCAGCTCAGGCCTATCGCGCAATGGCAGACCTGATGCAATCTGGAGAACCGTGGCGCGGCCGATTCAGGAAAAGCGAACAACAGAAAAGTATTGAAGCTCTTGATATTGAGGTTACAGTTGCTGGAGAAAGTCCGCGTTCAGCAGAAGCGGTGCTCGCAGTTGCTCAACATTTGGAGGCTTTAGAGGCGGTACAGGTGGCATTGCCTATTTTGCAGGATTTAACCATTGACGTAGCAGTCACCGGTAATCGCAGTGTGCAAGTTAACGAATTAAAGCGCTCGGTAGAAAATGTGCAGCAGATTTCTGCTCTAGTACACGCTAGGGAAGACCTGGTCCGTCAGTTAACTGCTATTAGTCCGGCAGGACCACGTTTGCGGAGTTTGCAAGAATGTGCTGAGGTGGCTGCTGCGGCCGGTGCTATCGCAAGCTATAATGATGCGGCCTTGGCCCGCAAAGATTTTCAATCAATTTATGATCGAGTAACCCAAGCGGTCGAATTAGGGCCAAGTGCTGAAGGTGATGCATTACTTAGCGCTCTGCGATCTCAGAATGCTGAAGCGATAATTTTGGCCTCACGTCAATGGAATATTGCTCGACAAGAGCAAGCAGATCAAGCCGCTGTTGATTTATTTTTATTGCGGTTGCGTGCTAAAGCACCAGAGCTTGTTGAAATGTTGGTGGAAACCAGCTCTTTTGTTTCGTGGCCTGATCGTATTCGCCATATGGATTTAGCCTGGGACTGGCGTCGGGCTCAGCAATGGGTTATTGAACAGTCGCAACCAGGGTTAGAACAAGAACTGGATGTACAGCTCGATGCTGTTGAAGCCGATATCGCACAGTTAACAACGCGTCTTGCTGCTGCTCAAGCGTGGCGAGAGTGCCTGCGAAAAATGACTTCCCAGCAGGTACAAGCACTTCAAGCGTATCGGGATCATGTAAGCAATGTGGGCAAGGGTTCAGGGAAATACGCTGAGCGGTTTCAGGCCTCCGCTCGTGCGGCAATGAAGCAGGCGCAGGGGGCGGTGCCGGCTTGGGTAATGCCTCTAGGCCAGGTGCTCGCTTCTATTGCGCCAGAGCCAAATTCATTTGATGTAGTGATTGTTGATGAAGCAAGTCAAGCCGATATCACAAGTTCATTTTTACTATGGCTAGCACCTAGGGTCATTGTTGTTGGTGATGATAAGCAGTGTGCCCCAAGTGAAGTTAGCTCGGGCGGTCTGGATGAAGTTTTTTCTCGTTTGGACAGCTATCTCCCGGACATTCCTGGTTACTTACGAGATTCGCTGACCCCACGATCGAGTTTATTTACTATGCTACGCAGTAGATTTGGCCAGGTGGTAAGGTTACGTGAGCATTTTCGCTCAATGCCGGAGATTATTACTTGGTCGAGCCAACAGTTTTATGCAGACGCTCCGCTTGTTCCGGTTAGGCAGTACGGGGCTGATAGGCTCGCACCACTGAAGACAGTGAGAATTAACGATGCGATAGCGGAGGGTAAAAGTGCCACGCTGTCAAATGAGAAGGAAGCCGACAGCATTGTTGCAACGCTAACTGAATGCTTTGCCGACTCAGCTTATCAAGGAAAAACTTTTGGTGTTGTGGTACTTCAAGGTCAATCTCAGGTCGATCTCATTGAGGCTAAGCTTTTTTCTTGTATTGAGCAATCGCAATGGGATTCACGTCGGTTAAGGGTGGGAACTCCACCGGATTTTCAGGGTGATGAACGGGATATCATCTTGCTATCCATGGTGGTGGCTCCAGGTGAAGGAACTGTCGCAGCTCTGACTCGGAATGAGTTTCAAAGGCGTTTTAACGTTGCAGCCTCAAGAGCAAAGGACCAGATGTGGTTATTCCACTCCGTTGATGCAGAGGCGCTAAAGGAGAAAGACTTACGCCGCTCATTGCTAACCTACATGCAGTCTGTTTCTCCTGCGCCGGTGGAAATTATGCCTGCTAGAGTACCTCGGGATGAGCGGGTTATCCCCTTTGAAAGCTTATTTGAGCAGGATGTTTTTTGTGATATCGCGGCACGCGGCTTCCATGTTAACCCTCAAGTGCGGGTCAATAATAGGAGTATCGATTTGGTGGTAACTGGTTCCCAAGCGCGGATGGCAGTGGAGTGTGATGGTGATGGTTTTCAGGCAAGTGCCGAGCAGCAGTATGCAGATCTGGAACGTGAGCGAGAAATAAAGCGTTGTGGCTGGCAGTTCTGGAGAGTTCGTGAGTCTGAGTACTACTTAGATAGGGAAGCTGCTTTGGAATCATTATGGACGGCTTTGGAAAGACAGGGGGTGGAGCCATACTCAGTACAGTTATCGCAAGATCCAGTAGTCCAGACTTCGGCGTGGGGACCGGTGCAGCTCGATGGTATTGAGAGCGGTAATGACAGTAAGTGAAGGCTAAATTCTTTCATGGACCAAGAAGGCAATCATTTCGTCGGCAAAACGGAGTACCCGAGCTCTTCGATGACGGTATTTGATGCCATCAGACTCAGGCGTGATGTTCGTGCCGAATTTTCAGGGAGTGTTATCTCCGAGGAGGTACTACAGTTCCTGCTCCAAGCAGCCCATTGTGCTCCGAGTGTGGGCAATAGTCAGCCTTGGGATTTTATTGTCATCAGAGACCGGCAAAGGTTGCAAAAATTTGCAACGCACGTGGCTGCTGAGCGGCAAAAATTTGCTGATAGCCTTCCTGCTGATCGTCGAAAAACTTTTAATCCCATCAAAATTGATGGAATTTGTGAGAGCGGAACGGGGATCGTTGTCACATATAACGCTAGTCGAGGTGGTGCACACATACTTGGCCGCCAATCAATAGCTGACACCGGACTCTTTTCAGCTGTGTTGGCTATTGAAAACCTTTGGCTTGCAGCTACTTCAGAAGGAATCGGAGTGGGATGGGTATCGTTCTATCAGGAACAATTTTTGTCGGATTTTATCTCTGCCCCAGCAAAAATTCGTCCGATTGCATGGTT